>CACWVN010000084.1 GCA_902764285.1 uncultured Eubacteriales bacterium | reverse complement strand
CGGCACTTTGCGTTTGTCGGCAGGACCGCGAGTATATCACCACTCACAGCGCCAGTTGAACCAATGGTCATTTGCACATATACAGTATGATTTTGGTAGAGCGCGACGTTGTAAACAAATGTTTTATTCCACGTTACATTATTCATCTGCTCCCAGTCATTCGCTACGTCAAGATTTTCCAAGGCCGTTGCGATGCGCTGCCCTGTAGCATCGGTCATCAGTCTGTAATCTGCTGCGCTCATGTCTGATCACTCCCTATATGCTGGCAAATATAGCCGCTGTTGTCGATGTAAAACCCGAGATAATCCACCAGCGGCGTGATGTCGCTGCTCTGCACCGCCACGGCTCCGGTGACGTGGCCCTCGCTGTTTGTGGTGATCTTGTACAGCCCGGAGACGAACGCGCTGCCCTTGGCCTGCGCGTGATCGTAGGCGGCTTTGCCACGGTCGCCACGGTAGGCTGTTGAGGATGTCTCGCCCAGCGCCAGCGACGGCGAAATCTCCACGTAGGCGCTGCCGGACCAACGGTAGGTCAGGTTGGTGTCCAGCGCGACGTAGATTTTCCCGGTCTCGCCGGTCGCCGGGAACGCACTTTGCGAGGCATACTCCAGCACATCGTCCACGTAGGCCGGAAGCTGGCTGCTTGGCACCTTGCCGCCGCTGTCCAGATCCGCAACGCCGCCGGCCGCGCCTTTTTGCGTGGTCGGGATTGCCCCGACCTCGCCGGCTGTATAGGTCGGCTTCGTGTTGGACTTCGCCCACGCTGGCACGGTCGGGTCAGCCTCCACCAGCGCCACGTTTTTGTTGGCGTCCGGCGCGACGTTCGTGCCGTTTAGGCTGATGGTCTGGATGGGCGCTTGCCCGCCAGAACCGCCGTTCTCAAGCGCGGTAACTCGCGTGTTCAGCCCGGAGACCAGCGATTTAATACGCTCCCATAGGTGGGTAGGCCAGTTTTTGTCATTAAATGTTGGCATATGCTCACAACCTTATTTAGAAATACACAGCTTCAGAGCCAACAGCTTGTGGCCTGTAATCAGGCGCAACGGACACGCCGAACGATGTTTCCAGCAGTTCATTGTCGCCTGGGCGCATCCACTGAACCGGGATCTGCTTACCGCCGGTGATTTGTTCGGTTTCGCCGTATAATACGGTATAACATGCATTTGCATAATTCCTATTATCGCTCCCGTCGACCCCAGTAAACTCAAGTGAAAAGTGCGGTGGAACAATGTTTTCATCGGTGCTTTCGTATGGACCTATGTTAAACAAGCCACCATACTGACCTGCACTCCAATAAACCGGCTGCCCGTTAACCATTGTCGGATTATCAGGGGTGTACAAAATCTCACTATGATAATAATCGTCATATCCTATACGCCACTGTTGAAACAATGCGGCAGCATGCGGGGTTTTACTGCATATGAAGATTGCCGGTCCGGTCGTTTCTCCGTCAACGCCACCGGCAAACCACAGCCGCGCGTCTGTGGCCATCGTAATTGTTTTTTTCTCAAATATGACGCCCGCGTGTTTCCATTTTGCATATCCAGTGATATACTGGGTTGATATAATTGGTTTTTCATATTTTGACGTGTCCAGATCAGATGTTGACCAACTCATTATGCTGTCCGCGCCGGATTCGGCCTCTGCGGTTTCAACGGGGAGTATCAGTTCTTCCAACGGAATAATGCCGTCTGGATATTCCCCATCTCCCGTCCACACGTTTCCCAGCGCGTCGTAGGCCGTAACTACCAAACCTGTATAATCCATGGTCGCGCCATACGAATATAGGGTCTTGTTCGGGATTGTCGTTACCCGGATTTCAGACGGCAGCATTTCATCCGTCAGGTTGCCGAGATCGTCCACGCCGATGCTGTGGATATTGCCGTCCGCGCCTATGCCGCTGACCTGATTGGACGCCACGCGCACCACCGCCTTTGTAAAGCCGCGCAGGTTGGCAGCAGACGCCGCATACGTGCCGTTTTTGTTGGTGTATAGCACGCCACCCTTGGCTTCGTCCTCTGGAATCCAATCGCAGGTGCCGCCGCCGGACTTCGGCGTGCGCAGCTTTTCGATGCCAGTCAGCGTCTGATCGACGCCGTTTTTTTGGATGATGATGTCCTTGCTCATGTGCCCTCCTACGATACGCTGATCGTGATCGACGTTTCCAGCAGTTCAAGGTCGCCGGTGCGGTTCCATTTCACGGGCAGCGTTTGTGTTCCTTCGCCTTCGTCGTGCGCGGTCGTGACGGGCAGCGTCAGGTTCGCCAGCGCGATCTCGTCCATCGCCGTATCGTTTGCGTCGTAGGACGTAACGACCATGCCCGTATAGTCGATGGTCGCGCCCTCGGCATAAGCCATCGTTGCGGGATTTGTCGTGACGCGGATCGCCGACGGCAGCTTTTCGTCCACCAGATAGCCGTCCTCGTCAACGGTATAATAGTATTCGTTGCCGTCCGAGCCTCGGCCCGTTACGCCGGTTCCGCCGGAAATGCTGACGCTCACCGACGAATAGCCCCATTTCTCGTCCGCAGCGGCAGGATATTCGCCGTTTTCGGTGATGTATTTGGTCGTCAGCGTGTGCTCGTCCTCCGGCACCCAGTAGCATGAGCTGCCCGCCTGAAGTGCCGTTTCCAGACGTTTCACTTCAAATTCTCTGCCACGCCCGCCCTCGGTTATAATGATGTCCTTCACGAAATCACCGCCACATTCTGATTATTTACGGTAACGTCGTCCACGCTGATGATGCGCAGAATGTCGTCACGCCACGCCAGCGCAATCGCGCAGGTCACGGTTGCTTCGGCTCCGGCTGCGGGCATCGTGCCAGTCGTCGTCGCCGTGGTAGGCCGGAAAATGTACCGCCAGCCGGAAATAACCATGTCGATATATGGGTTTTGGATGGTGTACTCGTAGCCGACCGGGAAAAGGTACGTTGACCGCGCCAGCTGGATTCCGTTATACGTGTAGATGATCGTCAGGTTCGCCGTGTCAACAGTGTCCGCAGCTACCAGACGCAATGTAGACCGCGCCTGTTTGCCGAAACGAAACGCGGCGCTCTCGACGTAGCCGGTCGCCATCGTGCTTTCATCTACGCAAATGGTCAGCTTCTGGCCGGGCCAGTATTCACCGTTGTTGATGACGTCCACATCCACCTTCGTCCGCTGGAAATGGACGCGCCCGAGCCGCGACAGCACGCCTGAGACGTTCACGGCGTTGAGAAGGTAAACGCCGTCCACCTCGACGATGTTCTCCGGTGCGGTTCCCGGCGCGGCCGGGTTCGCCAGCGAAAATTCCTGCTCCTCGGCTACCCACGGCGGCGGGAATTTATAACTGGTATTGTCAGCAAGAAACTCCTGTTCTGTTTGTGGGCTTTGGCTGAACGCATACGCCGTCGCCTTGACGGCAGTGACATAATCCGAATGGGAAACCGTCGGACGCAGGAACGTCTTTTCCATCGGCACCAGTGTCGCGGATTCCGGCAGAGGCTTGATCTTTGTCTCGTCTGCCGCGTAGGTCTGCACATACGCGCCGATAGAATAGCATATCCACTGTAAACGCTCACGCGCCGTCTGCTCCGGGCAGTAACCGGTCAGCGTGGTCTGCGCGAAAGATTCGTCCAGATCGTAACTGAGCAGCACATACAGCCCGGTGCTCTTGATCGGCACCGAGAAAACACCGTCCAGCGCATCGGACACCAGCGTGCCGTTGTACATGATCTCGTCCAGCGTCACCTGATCCAGCATCATGATGTCCGACTGCGCCCGCACATGCACGCAGACGCCGTTCAGCGGCTCTGCGTATACGATGTTATAATATGCCCACAGATTGTTCGCGTCGTCGTACAGCGATATTCCGTCACCGTAGGTGATCGCGTCGTCGGTGTAAATGTCGCACTCGAACTCGTTGATCGGCAGCGCGTCACCGATGACATCCGTTTGCGGCGAGAACGTCAGGTTGCCGATATGCGTATAATCCACGGCGTTGATCTTGACATACACGGATTATTCCCCCTCATCCTCGACCTTGACCCATGCGCCGTTGGTATACGTGTACGTGTCGCCCTCGCGCGGGCCGGTGATCTCGGGAATCGGGCAGCGCCCGCGCGTGATGACCTCTGACAGCGTCTCGGACTTTGACGGATGGTTGGCGATGATTGTAAATCCCGGGTTTTTCCAATA
Organism: uncultured Eubacteriales bacterium; assembly: GCA_902764285.1. Classification (GTDB taxonomy): domain Bacteria; phylum Bacillota; class Clostridia; order Christensenellales; family Aristaeellaceae; genus UBA2862. The sequence continues at coordinate 6,353 of CACWVN010000084.1, read as the reverse complement.
CTTCGTCCCGCCTGGTAATTCTTCAAATTCGTCCTCGACACTTTCCACACGTGCCGTCAGCGTAATGGTGCTCTGATTGTATGGAAGAATAAATGTGTGGGCGTCCACTGGCTCGGTCAGCTTTTCATACAGCTGCGCATACTTTCCCTGCATGTACAGCGGCGTGGTGATGTCTACATCGTATTCCATATAGACTCCCACCACATCATTGAAGTAGACGCCATTTATGAGCAGGCCACTGATCTCGCTTGCCTTGACCTCCGCCGTTCGGATGATCCGGCACGGGATATCATAGACAGTGCCGTCGATGGTGATCTTCGTGTTCACGTTTGCGCCTCCTACGTCGTCTCCAGCTTCGTGCCATAGCGCTGGACCTCCGTGTTCAGGAGCGGCACCATCGTTCGCGCCGCCACCTGCCCGTTGACTTCCAGTATCACCGTCATATTCCTGGACGCCCTTCCGCCGGAGCGCTTCATCCCCTCACCCACTGCCGCAAAGATCATGTTTTTCAGCGAGCTCGTTCCGATGATCGCCTCCGGGCCGGCTTCGCCACCTCCCATCAGGCGGCCATTGGACGCGCCGAAGATCGTCGGGCTGGTCAAAATCATGCCATCCTCCATGGCCTTTTTGTACCAGTCGACTTTCAGGCGCGGCACTTTCGGCGGCACCAGTGAAAAGCTACCTTCGATCGAAAAGTGCGGCAGTTTGATCTTCAGCCACTCGAAAGAAAAGAAATCTTTTATCTTATCGATGGCCGTTTTGAAAAACCCTGTTATTGAATCCCACACTTTTTTCGCCGTGTTTTTTATTCCCTCCCAGAGGTTTTGCCAAAACGTTCGGAAGCCCTCGCACTTATTCCATAGGTATACAAACGCGGCCACCAGTGCGCCAATCGCCGCTATCATCAGCGCAATCGGGTTCGCTGCCAGCAGGCTGAACAACCCGGACACCGTCGAACCCAAACTGTTTGCCGCATCCATGATCTTCGGCGCCAGAGACAGGATGGAACCGATCCCCGTCGTGACTTTCCCGACTATGATCAAAATCGGGCCGACCGCAGCCGCGACCGCTATCAGTTTAATAATCAGCTCTTTTGACGCCGGTGACAGCCCGTTCCACCAGCTTTTTATGTCCTGAACAGTCTTTTTCAGCCCCTCGGCAAACGTCTTGATCAGCGGAGCAGCCGATTCTACCAAATCCGCGCCGGTGATCTTCAGTTCGTTCATCGAAGCCTTGAACTCGTCCATCGGATCCTGCGTCGCTTCGAACGTCTTATCCACGTTTCCGGCAAAGGCGTCCATAGAATAACCGAGCTCATCCAGGCTCAACCGGCCCTCATACAGCGCAGCGCCCAACGCCGGTCCGGCTTTCGAACCGAAAACCTCCGTGGCCGCCGCCATGGCTGCGGTCTTGCTCTTCGCCCCGGCGATCTTCTTCTCCAGTTGATCCATGGCCTCGGCCATGGTCTGTCCGTTTTTCGTTGCCGTTTTCAGCGCCGTTTTCATACCTGTCAGCGCAGTCGATGAATCAATGCCGTTTTTCTCCATCCTGGCGAGGAAAAAAGCGGCGTCCACCGCGTTCATTTTCATTTCGCGCAGCGCTGTGGCGTTGGATGACATATCTGTGGCCAGCTTGTCCACAGATACGCCTGTCTCCTGAGACGCCGCGTTCAGCGCGTCCAGTACGTTGCCCGCCTGTTCGTTTCTGAGATTAAAAGCCGCCATGACAGACTGGACGTGATCGACGGATGTCGAAACGTCTGTGTCATTCAGCTGCGCGAATTTGATGAATTTCCCGGACAGGCTCTGTAATGCGTCACCCGTGAGATTAAAGCGAGTGTAGACTTCGCCTATTGCCGACCCGGCTGTCCTGAAATCCGTCGGGATGCTCGTCGCCAGATTATTCGCCCTCTGCTGCATGTCCGCAAGAGCGTCGCCCGTCGCACCCGTCTTTTTGATGATGATGTCCGTGCCATCGTCCACTTCGTTGAACGCGGCGACGGCCGCATCCCCGGCAGCCACAATCGGCCCGGTAACGTATTTCGTCATACCGGTGCCGACACTCGTGATCTTTTCCCCGACCTTCTTTACCTTTTCGCCGGCCGCGGAAAGCTGCTGGGCACTGACGCTGCCGAAGTTTTTCATTTCCTTCGTCAACGATTTCATGTCGTTTTCTGTCTCGATGATTTCACGCTGGAGTGCATCATACTGCTGGCGGGTTATGTCTCCCTTTGCCAGCGCATCGTTTGCCTGCTCTCCGGCGGTTTTCAGCGTCTCCAGCTTTTCCCTCGTCGCCTTCACGGCGTCGCCCAGCAGCTGCTGTTTCTGTGCCAGAAGTTCCGTATTTCCCGGATCCAGCTTCAGCAGCTTGTTGACGTCCTTCAGCTGGGCCTGGGTGTTTTGAATCTTCTTGTTTTCTCCTTCGAGTGCCTTGGTCAGGCCTGTGCTGTCTCCGTTCAGCTCTATGGTGATGCCTTGAATTCGTTTCCCTGCCATGTCGGCACTCCTCTCTTAAAAATTGTCGAAATCTTCCTGAGTTGCCCGAACCGAATAATCATCGCTTTCGTCGTTTGCTTTTTCCGTGAACATGTCGTTCACAAGCCCGACGGTCAAAAGATCCAAATCCCGTATGTTCAGACCGATCTGAAGGCACCGCAGCATAAACAGCGGCGTCGTCATTTGCCTGTCAGTCGGTCTAACTCTTTTTTTGATTCCACCTCGGTTTCTGCGTTCAGCGCCCACAGTTCGACGATCTCCGGCACGATCTGATAGATCGAGAATGTGCTGAATTGATCCAGCCACTCCTCCGGCGTGTCCGGAACCTTCGGATCTGCATATTTTGCCATCATATAGGCGATGTTTTCGAAGGCTTCCAGTGTAAACGTGTCCAGCGTGGAAGCGCCTTCCTCGTTTTCTCCAACTGCTGCCACGATCGCTTCCAGATCCTTGAAAATATCCCGGCGGAATTTGATCCGATACATCCTCGGGATAGCTGCTGATGCCCTGAACGGCACTTCGATGCCGTCGATTACGATGCTTTTTACAATCGCCATTGTTGCACTCTCCTAATCAAAAACCGGAGAAGGGTATTCACCCCTCTCCGTTGCTTTCCTTCAGTTTCCCGTGCCGGAATTGCCGGAACCGGAAGAACCGGAACCGGAAGAACCAGAGCTGCCTGACGATTCGTTGGAAACGGGCGTCGGCATCTGAACCGCCGTGTACCAGCTCGCGTAGGTAGTCGCGTCCGTGGTGTCGCCGGTCTTTACGTGTACCTCTTTGGTCTTCGGAAGCGGGCGCGCGTGCAGCTTCAGCTTCTCGGTCTGAACCTGGATGGTCTCGCCCTTGGTTTCCCCGGCGGTTTCGTCCTGGCTTGCCGTGCAATTGTAATACACATGGCGAACCGCGTTCACGTCCCCTTCGAATTCGAACATAAACGCGAAGTGGCCGATCGTCTGTTCAGCCTTTTCGACCAGGAGACCCTTGGCGTCCAGCGTTTCGCCCAGCGGACCGGTGCGGAAGCCCTCCGGGATCATCGCGATTTCCAGATCGCCATCCACAGCGGAATTGTCGCCCAGCTCCACGTATACGCCGTTGTCGGCGTAGAAAACGAGGTTTTCGTTCTTCTTCGCCATCGTCAGATTCACCGCGCCGGGAATGTGCACGGGCGTGTCAAACGTCGGCGTTCCGTCGCTGGCGAACGTCACCGGCGCATAGTGTACGTTCTTCAGACCAAATTTGATCTTATTCATTTGTCAAAAGCACCTCCGTATTATATGTCGTTATGTACATCCTTTCGCCCTCGATGTAGCCTGGTCCCGACTTGGCAAACACCAAACCTGCGACCATCATCGCCGTTTCCACCGATTCCTCAAGCGTAAAATCCGGCGCATCGGTATACAATTCGATCACCATGCGCGTGACTCTTTGGTAGTTGGTGTTGTCCGCGTTGAAATCATCGCGGTCGGTGTAGATGAAGCAGATAAACGGCGGACCATTCGGCGCTTCGGCCTTCTCGAAATGGTCGTATGCGAACGGCAGGTCGATGCTGTCCAGCATGCCCTTGATCTGTTCCAAAGTCATAGTCTGGCAAGCACCTCTCTCTCGTATGTCTCCACCAGTTCCTCGGCCACCGGTGCGATATGCTCATGCGGCGGTGTCGGTTGGAAAACCCGTCCCGTGCCGTTCCGCGTGACGTGTCCATGCTCCAGCAGGTGCGGTAGGCCAAAGTGTTCGTTGTAAATCGTCGCGCTTATAGCCGTCGCCGACTCTGTTGTCTTGCACTTCCAGCCTTTCGCATAATCATCACCGTTGAACATCTTCCTGGATTTGTTCCGCAGAGTTTTCGCCCCTTGGTTGCCGACTTCCTTCGTTACCTTCTTCAGGTCGGCGCGAACGTCATCTCCGTATCGCTCCAGAATTGACGCCAGCGCGTCGTTCATTTTGTCAATCGAGGTTTTACGCGCCATTCTGGGCACCTTCCCCCGCTGTCGGCACTCCGTGAACCCCGATCTCCCGCTGAACGTACAGTTCGAGGTCGTCCGATCCTGGCACCTGATATGTCCTATAGACAGCATATCTTGCGCCGTTCCAGATCATCTCGGCTTCGCCCTGGTATTCGGCATGGAATACGGTAAACTGCATTTCCGGCCGGAATCCGCTTTGTCCTCCGCTGAAAAACTCGCTTCGGCTGACGCTCTGCATCCGTGCGAAGATCTCGCGATTCACAGCGCGGCGCGTACGCCATACGCCTTTTTCATCCTGATACCGGCTGCTCGGCGAAATCAGCGTGATCGTGGTGTCAACCATCGTTTGCACCCGCTTCCCCTCCGAACACCCGGTTATTCAGCGCAAGCCGCAGCATCCTTGGCATGCCCTTCATGTCGTCGCGACAACGCCACAGCCACGCGGCATACATCACGATCAGCTGCTGGTCCAGCGGATTGGAGGCGTCCAGTGTGGACGCCCCCTCTTTGATGATGGCCGATCGCGCAGCGGTGAGCAGTTGGCGCAGCCGCTCGTCATAGGCCGTCGTGGTAGAAATGCCCAGATCAACCTTGAGCATCGTCAGCATGGCATCCATCTGCTCACCCCGCAATCATTAAGAGGCCTTCGGCACGGATGCGACCACGCCCGCGGACACGACCACGCCGCCGGAAGCGGCCGCCGCGTTCAGCTCGACCACGGTGATCTTCTTGCCCGCCGCAGCGGTGATCTCCGTGGTGACGGAAGTCAGCTCGGACCACGCGCCGGTTCCAGAAGTGGCGATGGCGTCGCCCGCGGCCACCTTCTGCGTGCCCAGCTTGTAGTACAGCACCGGCGAGCTCTCGGCCAGCGTGTCGGTGACGGTCAGCACGGTCTTGCCGACGTTGCTGGCGGAGGCCGCCGCCACGACGGTCAGCTCGTTCAGGTCGGTGTTGGCCCAGTCGGGCGCGAAGGTCTTGCTGGTGGTCGGGCTGGTGTTGGCGAAGTTCACGATCACGAAAGCGTCGCCCGCCACGGGCAGGCCGTCATAACGGGCCGTGCCCTTGAACACGGTCTGGTCCTTCAGGAACAGCGGAATGTCGCTGGAGCCGAATTCGACACCGGCGCGCTCGGCCAGCAGGTAGTTGCCGCCGAAGCCGCCGATGATCTCGTTGTCGGAGATCTCGTCGTCCTCGAACTCCACCACCTCGCCTCCGACGATCGGCATCAGGTTGGTATTGGCCACCAGCGCCACGGAGCTGTCGAACGCCAGCGCCTTCGCCATGATGTGCAGGTGGGTCTTGCGGTTCATGACCCAGAAGAGGCCCTCCGCGCTGTAGCGCGGCTTGGCCAGCGCCAGCTTCTCGATCAGGGCCTGGAAGAAGGCCGCGCCGGCGCTGCTGTCGATGTTCAGCGTGACCACGTTGCTGGAGTGCAGGTCTGTCCACGCCGGAGCGTTCGCGTCCCAGCTGGCCGGCTGGCTCTGCTGGGCCAGGCGGGTGACGATGCCGATGGGCTTCTTCACGCCGTCGCCGAACAGGATCGCCTTGTCCAGCGCCTTGGCGATCGCGCCGCCGATGGCGCGCACGATCTCGGTGGCCAGCGCCACGTCGGAATCCTCCAGCGCAGCGTTGCACACGGGGATGTAGGCGCCCACCTTGTAGCCGTCCACCTCGATCTGGTTGAAGCCCAGGTCGATCTCGTTGAGGCTGGCGCACATCTCGGTCCACACGGCCTCGGGAATCTTGTCCATGATGTTCTGGCGCGCCTTGCCGGACACGGGCCGCATGTTGACGAAGCGCAGCAGGCGGCTGGCGTGGAGCCGTCGACTCGCATGAACCCGCAGCTCAGGTTGCACGTGCTTGCGAGCGGGAGCAAGGGGAACTGCTCGGT
>CACWVN010000083.1 GCA_902764285.1 uncultured Eubacteriales bacterium | reverse complement strand
GTTCTGACGCGGATGGCGGCAAGATCACGATTACCGGCGGCACGATCTATACCTACAGCCGGGATGGCGCGGGCATCGGCGGCGGCCGCGACGGCGACGGCGGTACGATCCGGATCACCGGCGGTGAGATCCACGCCTCTTTTGCGGAGGGCAGCGAAGGCAACGGCGCGGGGATCGGCGGCGGCTTCGAATCCGGCGCCGGCGGCACGATCACCATCACCGGCGGCGTGATTTACGCAAATAGCAATCACGGTGCGGGCATCGGCGGCGGTCGGGCAAGAAACGAAGGTACATATGAACCGATAGACAACGAACACGATTCCGGTGCCGGCGGTACCATCACGATCACCGGTGGTGAAGTCCACGCGGCTTCCCTGCGCGGCTTCGGCATCGGAGCCGGCGGTCAGCAGACCGATCGCGATTTTGCGGTGTACGGGAATCCCGATTTAACCGGCACAGCCGGCACGATTACCATTGGCGGCAATGCCCAGGTTTATGCCTATGGCTGTCCGGCAGGCATTGGCGGTGACAGCGGCAAAATCTATATCAAGGATCAATGCAGTGTCTATGCGTCGGGTGACGAGGAAAATGACATCGGGTATGGCGTCATGCTCCTGGACAGCAGTGCCATTCTCGAAATCAGCGGCGGCGACTTAACGGCAAAAGGCCTGGATGGCTACTTTGGCATCAGACTCGTGAACAGCGGCGTCACTATTTCCGGCGGCACGCTGACAGCCATGGCCGAGGCCGAGAATAGTTACAGCATATATTGGCAGTCTGTAAATTATTACGAGGGTGCCAGGTTCCTGATGGGCAACAGCGCGTCGACGGCGACAGCCGTGCCGGCTGGCCAACGCGCATCGGTGACGACCGAAAGCGACAGCTATCTCCATATCAGCCCGTGTGATCACAGCCAGCGCAACGCGATCGGACTGTGTCCCGACTGCTGGGATCAGGTTTTTCCCGTCACCTATATCGAGCGCAGCTGGGACGGCGGGAAGGTTGTCGAAACAAAGAAGGATTCCCCCGAAGGCACCGCTGTCTTCCCCGAGAGCGAAACGGTTCCGGCCGGCTGGTACTGCCTGAACAAAAACATCACCGTGAACGACCGCGTATCCCTGCAGGGCGATACCCACTTGATCCTGGGCGACGGCTGCACGCTGGACGTGAAGGGCCTGTACATTCCCCAGGGCAACACGCTGACCGTCTACGGTCAGAGCGCCGGCACGGGCAAGATATACTCCCATCCCTCCGGCGGCGCGGGCATTGGCGCCTACTCCGGGCACAAGGGTGGCAATCTCGTCGTCCATGGCGGCACTATCGAAGCCAAGGGCTACGACCACTGTGCGGGCATCGGAGGCAATGACGGCAATCTCAAGGATGTCGGCAGCTTCACCATGTACGGCGGTACCGTCACGGCCACCGGCGGCGATTCCGGCGCGGGCATCGGCGGCGGACGGGCCTGCGAGGGCGGCGCCATCACCATCTACGGCGGTACCGTCACGGCCAAGGGCGGCCATTACGGCGCGGGCATCGGCGGCGGCAACGGCCAGGACAAGCCCGTGAAGGGCGCCCACGGCGGTACGATCACCATCTGGGGCGGCACGATCAGCGCTACCGGCGGAGACGACGGCGCGGGCATCGGCGGTGGCGAGGGCGGCAACGCCGGAACCATCGTGATCCACGGCGGCACCGTCACGGCCAAGGGCGGCAACAACTCCGCAGGCATCGGCGGCGGCGAGGGCGAGACCACCGGCAAGGGCGGCAGCGTCACCATCAACGGCGGTACCGTCACGGCCACCGGCGGCAACGACGGCGCGGGTATCGGCGGCGGCGAGGACGGCTACTGCACCGTCAATATCCACGGCGGTACCGTCACCGCGAACGGCGGACGGCAGGCCGCAGCTATCGGGGGCGGCAACAACGCCAACAGCGACGATATCACCATCACCGGCGGCACCGTCACGGCCAACCGGAATTCCGACAAGGGCACCGGCATCGGCAGCGGCGACGATTGCGACGGCAGCACGAAGATATTCCTCGGCATACCGGACGCCCAGAACAACAGCGTCAGCGTCACCGCGGGTTCCTTCAAGGGCCATGTGACCCTGAACCAGCCCTTCGAGATCAACAAGCGCCTGCTGGCGTCCGGCGCGGTGTCCGACAACGACACGCTGACGGGCGGCACGCTGATCGGCAGGGACGGCAAGACTCACGAACACGACGACGTCGTGTTCCTGGAATGGACTTCCGACGACAGCCTGCCGGATAACGCGGGCAGCTATTACCTGACCCGGGACGTGAAGCTGACGGGCGGCTGGGCTTGGAACGGCGGCACGATGAACCTGTGCTTGAACGGGCATGCGATCACGGCCAAAAAGATCAACGATCCCGTGATCGCGATCGCCGGCGGCACGCTGAACCTCTTCGACGAAGAGGGCGGCACGGTGACGCAGATCGACGGTCGGGAGGCCACGGTCACCGTCGGCCCGGGCGGCGCGTTCAACCTGTACGGCGGCACTATCACCGGCGCGACGAACGATTATTCCGATCCCCTGCCGGGCGTGGAGGTGTACGGCAGCTTCCACATGTCGGGCGGTACGGTCACGGGGAATCCCAAGGGCGTTCTGGTGACGGACGAGGGCGCGTTCACGGTCTCCGGCGGCGCGCGCGTGACGGGCAATACGACCTGTAACGTGTACCTTGTGAGGAACGGAAGGATCCGCATCGGCGGCGCGTTGAGCGCCAACGCGCGGATCGGCGTCACGGCGTATGACGGCGTCGTCACCAGCGGGCTCCCCGGCAACGGCAGCGTTGAAAGCTTTTTCAGCGATTCCGACAGAGAAATGATCGGTCTCAACGCGGACGGTGAGGCGGTCATCGGCAAGCCGGTGACGATCGCCTTTGCCCCGGGCGACGAAAACGCCGCCGGGACGATGGAGGGCCTGACAGTCGCGGCCGGCAGTGTCCTCACCCTGCCGGAATGCGGTTTTACCGCGCCGGAAGGCATGGAATTCGACGGCTGGCTGGTAGGCGAGGAGATCTTGCAGCCCGACGCGGCCATCGACGTGACGGAGGCCATTTCGATTCTCGCCCAGTGGAAGGAGATCGGGCAGCCCGAGGAAGGCACGGAGGCGATCGGCGTGACCGTGACCTTTAAGGTGGTCGACGGCGCCTGGGATGACGACGGGACAAAGGAGGACAGGATCGTAACCCTTGGCGGGGATCAGATGCTGAATCTGGACGATATCCCGGATGTGGGCGGCAATCCCGACGAAGGGTACGAAATGGGCGCATGGATCGTGGAACCGCCGCTGGAGCAGGCGATCGCGGAGAATACGACCTTTACCTACGCTTACGCACAGGTTGGCACCGAGGAAGAACCGGCCGAAGAACCGGCGGAAGAGCCGGCCGAAAAGCCTGCGGCGGGTACCGAGGAAGAGTCTGCCGAAGAACCTGCCGAAGAACCCACTGAGCAGCCCGCGGAAGAACCCGCGGAGGAACCGGCGGAAGAGCCCGCGGAAGAGCCCGCGGAAGAACCCGCGGAAGAACCCGCGGAAGAACCCGCGGAGGAACCGGCAGAGGAACCCGCGGAAGAACCCGCGGAGGAACCGGCAGAGGAACCTGCCGAGCAGCCTGCCGAAGGACCGGCGGAACAGCCCGCCGAGGCTCCGATGCGCACGGTCGCCTTCAACGGCGGCGGCGCGGACGGCAAGATGGATTCGGTGCAGGTCCGGCAGGGCAGCGAGTACCCGGTACCGGAATGTGACTTCTACATCGACGGCTGCACGTTCGACCTGTGGGCAGTGTACAGCTCCAACGGCGGCGATCCCATCGCCTGCCATCCGGGCGACGTAATCACCGTGGACGGCGACATGATGGTCGTGGCCAGCTGGCAGTTCGACGAGGAGCCGACGGTGGAGCTCGGGACCGAAGTGGAAGCCGGCGAGGATTCTGAACCCGGTGCGGAGCCGGAGGAGTCCGGCGAGGTCGAGGACTCCGGCCTTGCGATCGAAGACGGGGACGAGGAGACCGACGCCGAAGGCGGATCGGGCCTGGTGCTGGAGGACGACGGGCCCAGCGAAGTGGGCAGCGTGTTCAGCGGCGCGGGTATCGCCGCGATCATCGCGGCGGTGGCGCTGGCCATCGCGGCGGCCGGAATCATGGTTGCAAAGAAGAAGCAAAAGAAGTAAAATAACGGTACCGACTTATCCGGGGAAGGCGCTTTTCGCCTTCCCCATTGGGCGTTTTACCTGGAGGCTGCAATGAAGTACCTATTGATCGAAAACCTGGCCATACTGGTGTGCGCGGCGGCCGGATTCCTCTCCGGCATACGGTATTTGAACGCCCGAAAAGCGCTCTATGCCAGCATGATCGAGCAGGGCGTGGGATGTATCGTGATGGCGCGGCTGTACCAGTGTGTGCTGCTTTGGACGGGCGGATCGCTGACCGATCACTTCCAGGTGGGCAGTCTGGGCGTCATCGGCGCGTTTTCGTTCTTTTTCTCGGCCAATTTCGGTCAGATCGATTCTCTGGTGGACGCCGGAGAAGCGGATTTCCGGAAATACAGGCTCATCGCGGTCCTCGGGCCGCTGTACATCAATTCCATGCTGATTCCGATCCTGCTGAGCCCCGCGAGCCTGTCGTTCAAGGCCAGCTGCGCAGCCGTGGGCGTCCTTGTCGGGGCAGCCTGCTATTTCCACGTGAAGCACCTGCTGATCCCGGATGTGGACTACGGCGTGGTGCGCTGTCTGCGGGGCTACAACGCGCTGGCGCTGGCCATGTCCGTGATGAGCATGTGGGAACTGATCGCGCTGTCCATGGGCTCGGAATCGGTGCTGATCGTATCGGGCGTCGGGCTGTGCGCCGTCTCATTGGCGATGGTTCCGGTGATGGACCGGGGGGTGAAGAAATGGAGAACCTGACGGTCATCCTGTTCCTGTGCATCGCCATACCGATGCTCCCCGCGATGTACATGATCCCGGACAAACGTTCCCGGCTGTTCCTGGTCTATATGCTGCTGGGCATGGTCGTCTGTTTGATCGCATCGGAGGTGAACAGCGTGCTGCTGGGCGCGCTTGGGGGCGACATGCGCTATGTCAGCAGCAACATCACGCCGATCACCGAGGAGGTCATGAAGGCGCTGCCGGTGCTGTTCTTTGCGCTCATCCTGTCGGACGACCGGGATACGCTGACATCCATCTCCTTCGCCATGGGGCTTGGCTTCGCGGTGCTGGAAAACATGGTCATCCTGACGGGAAGCATCGCCGGGGTGACGGTTCTGTGGGCGCTCGTGCGCGGGTTCGGCGCGGCGCGCATGCACAGCGCGTGCACGTCGCTGGTCGGCAAGGGCATCTGCTATGTGCACAAGCGCCGCAAGCTGTTTTATTGCGGCACGTTCGCGCTGCTGATCGCCGCGGTCATCGCCCACGCGCTGTTCAACACGCTGATCCAGTCGGAATACCGGCTGGCCGCGTACGTCGTGGTTCTGGCCATGTACATGCCGCAGCTGCTGCAAATGGGGAAAAAGATCTTTTCGCGCAAACAGACCGGGCAGGCATAACAGAATTCAAGGGAGGTATATTCAATGATCGTTACGAAGACAAAGGCAGGCAACACCCTGACCGTGGCGCTGGACGGCCGCATGGACGCTGTCAGCGCGCCGAAGCTGGAAGAGGAATTGAAGGCCGAGCTGGGGACCGTCACCGACCTGACGATCGACCTGGAAAAGCTGGTGTACACTTCCTCCGCCGGGCTGCGCGTGCTGCTCTCGATGCAGAAGACGATGAACAGCAAGGGCAGCATGGTCATCCGCAACGTGCGACCAGAGATCATGGAGATCTTCGACATGGTCGGGTTTACGGATCTGCTGAACATCGAGGAATAACTGAAAAAGGGCGTCTATCCAATGGACAGAACAAAAGAAAGCCAAAGGGAGACAGGACTGTCGCAAAACGCCGAATTCATACGCAGCGCCTATCGCAAAGCGGTAATGCCGGGGATGCTCGCGATCCTGAGCGTTAGCATCAACGTGTTCGTGGATGGCATCCTGGTGGGCAGGCGCTTTGGCTCGGGCGCGCTGGCGGCGATCAACCTGAGCCAGCCGGTATACTGGGCGCTTTGCGTCGTGGGCTCGTTTCTGGCGGCGGGCACCGAGATTCCCGCCGCGCGGGCCATAGGCATCGGCGACACGAAGAAGCGGGATGCCTTTTTCCGCACGGGCCTGAATGCGGCGGTGCTGGTTTCGCTGGCCATCACCGCGCTGGGATTGCTGTTTCGCGGGCCGCTGGTGTCGTTCCTCTGCGCCGACGCGTCGATCCGCGACTATGTGATGCAGTACGTGGTGATCACGGTGATCGGGGCGCTGCCCAAGATCGTGATCTACATACCGTTCTGGTATTTGCGCCTGGACGGGAAGAACGCCGACGTCACCGTCATGATGGCCATTATGGCCGTGGGCAACATCGCGCTGGACGTGCTGTTTATCTATCGCCTGGACATGGGCGTCTACGGCGCCGGGCTGGCGAGCGTGATCGCCACGGCGCTGTCCTGCCTCTACGGGCTGGTTCGCATGTTCGGCAGGGGAAGCCCTTACCAGTGGAGATGGGGAATGGTGTCCGGCTGGAAGGACTGGCGAACCATCGTCAGGTCAGGCTTTCCGTCGGCCTTCAACAACCTGTGCGCGACCGGACGACTGCTGATCGTCAACGCAATGCTGATGGCCCACGGCGGCGGCGAGCTGGTGGCGGTGTTCACCGTGGTGTACGGGATCTGGTGCTTCGGAGAGTGCGTCACGCAGGGCGTGCCCGCCGCGGGCGGCGCGATGCTGGGCGTGTTCAGCGGGGAGCGCGACAACGGCAGCTGCCGGCTGCTGCTGCGCGAGGAATGGAAGATCGGCTGCATCGCCTGCGGTGTGTTTGCGGCGCTATGCGCGGCGCTTTCCGGGGCGATCCCGGCGATGTACGGCCTGACGGGCAGCCTGCTGGGCCCGCTTATGTGGATGGCCTTTTCCGAGTTTGCGGCCCTGTTTGTGAACCTCCTGTTCACCTACTACAACATGGCCGACCTGAATGGCTGGTCCAACTGGCTGACGTTCCTGCGGACGATCGCAATGACCTGGGTCGGCCTGCGCCTGGCGATCGCCGCGCGGTTTCCGGTATTCTCATTTATGCTGTTTGCGGAGCTGGTGACGCTCGTCGCCTGGTGGGTCGCGACGGGCCTGCATCACCGGCGGCATCCCGAGGATTCCAGGTATATGATGGCCAATCTCGAAAACGAGAGGAGCGGCAGGGTGCTGAACTTCTCCGTGAGCGCGGACGTGGATCAAATCGTCAGCGCCAGCGAGCGCATCAGCGAATTTTGTGCGCTGAACGGCATGAACGGCAAGGAGACGGTGCGCCTGGAGATGAGCATGGAGGAAGTGATGACGCTGATCCGCCAGGTCAACGCGGAAAAGGGCGTTCAGGACCTTACGTTCGATCTGCGCGCCTTTTCGATCAGGGATATCCGGGGCATCCGCATCCGCTACAGCGGCATCGCTTTCAACCCCTTCAGCTTTTCTCCCGCGACCGGGAGCATAGAGGAAGATATCTACATGGGCGTTCGAATGATCCAGAAGCTGGTCGAGATGGCGAACTACCAGAGCGCCTTCGGCGTCAACACGCTGCAGATTCTCTTGAAGGGAGCAGGATGAATGAAGCTTGAAGTGCGGACTGCGGAGGCGAGGGATCTGCCGGAGATCAAACGCCAGATCGACGAATATCTCGCGGTGGATTACTATTCGCTGGAATTTCTGAAAGGGCTGCTTTGCGATGAGAATACGCTGCTCTACGTCGTGACCGACGCGGACGCGGGCGACGCCATCGTGTCTTATTTCTACGCGTTCATCGACACGCTGGACGGGGCGCTGAAGGAGCTGCACGCATCCGAAAAGCCGGAGGCGCTACGGGAATACGGGCCGGAAACGCTCGTGGGCGTCTACAAGACCTCGAGTACGGTTAGGGAATACCAGGGGCGCGGCATCTGCTCCTCTTTTATTCGGGACCTGGAGCCGGTGCTCAGGGCGCGCGGCGCGAAGATGATCCTGGCCACGGCGATGCGGTCTCCGCAGGGTGCGGTCCCCATGCGGCACATATTTCACAACCACGGATATGCCGAGATCGCGGAGCTCATCCGCCCCTGGCATGAACAGTATCTGTACTGTCCCTACTGCGGGCGGCACCATTGCATCTGCGATGCGGTGTTTTACATGAAGAAACTGAAAGAAACGGAAGGCGGGGATTACCGTGGGTAACGCAAACAGGCGAGGGCGCGTACGGTTCGGCATCAGCAGGAAGATGCTGCTCAGTGTCGTGCTGGTGACCGTATTGATCAGCGTGATTTCCACGATCAGCGGCTACTACCAGTACGACAACACGATCCGGAAGCTGTACAACGACCATGGCTACGAGATCGGGAATGTAATCCTGGACAACATCGACCACGACAAGGTGGCCCGGTACACCCAGACCTGGACCGAGGACGAGGACTACGCGGAGATTTCGGAATATATAAGGCGAGTGGCGGAGGCTTCCGATGTGGCGTTTATCTATATGGTGACCGTCAACGAGGATCAGACCATACGCTATGTCTTTGATTCCACGGGCACGCCCATCGGGGCGACCGATCCGGTCTCCTCGTATTTTGACGAGGTTTGGGAGACTTACACGAAGGGCACGAAGCCCGACAGCTATCTCGTTCGCCACTCTCAAAAATACGGCTATCTTACGTCGAGCATGCTGCCGGTGATCGACAGCCAAGGGAACATCGTGGCACTGCTGCTGGTGGACGTGTGGATGAAGGTCATCATCTCCACACTGCGTACATACATCCTCAACACGGTCGTGATCTCCCTGGCGGTTCTGGCGGCCTTCGGCATCATCTACTGGTTTGTCATGCGCAGAAGCTTCATCCGGCCGCTGATGCGGATCCGGGACAACGTCACGGAATTCGCGCAGAACGACACGGTGATCACCACGTCGCTGGACGACATCCGGACGAGGGACGAGATCCAGGAGCTGGCGGAATCCATCAGCTGCATGGAGAAGGATATCGTTACGTATATCGACAATATCAAAACCATCACGGCGGAGAAGGAGCGCATTGGCGCGGAGCTGAACGTCGCCACGCAGATCCAGGCGGACATGCTGCCGCGTATCTTCCCGCCGTTCCCGGACCGCATGGAGTTCGATATCTACGCGACGATGGACCCGGCCAAGGAGGTCGGCGGCGACTTTTACGACTTCTTCCTGGTGGACGACGACCACCTGTGCCTGGTCATGGCGGACGTCAGCGGCAAGGGCGTGCCCGCGGCGCTGTTCATGGTGATCGCCAAGACGCTCATCAAAAATCAGGCGCAGCAGGGCAAATGCCCGTCGGAGATTCTCTACAACGTGAACAACCAGCTGTGCGAGGGCAACGAGGCGGAGATGTTCGTGACGGTTTGGCTGGCGATCATCGAGCTTTCCACCGGCAGGGGCGTCGCCGCCAACGCCGGGCACGAGCATCCGGCGATCCGCCGCGCGAACGGACAGTATGAGCTGGTGGTCTACCGCCACGCGCCTGCCGTAGCAGCGATGGAGAATATCCGCTTCCGGGAGCACGAATTCGAGCTCCATCCCGGGGACGCCCTGTTTGTGTATACCGACGGCGTGCCGGAGGCCACCGATGCCCGCGACGAGCTGTTCGGCACGGAGCGCATGCTGGAAGCGCTGAACCGCGAGCCGGAGGCGGACCCGCAGGCGCTGCTTGGCAACGTGCGCGAGGCGATCGACGGTTTCGTGGGCGACGCCGACCAGTTCGACGACATCACCATGCTGAGCCTGCATTACTCCGGGAATGCGGCAGAGGCGGCGGAACTCAGCTTGGAGGCGGCGGACGAGAACCTGGACAGGGTGATCGCCTTTGTGGACGAGCGCCTGGAGGCGCTGGACTGTCTGCCGCACGAGCAGATGCAGGTCGATGTTGCGGTGGAGGAATTGTTTATCAATATCGCCCACTACGCCTATGCGCCGCAAACCGGACCGGTTACCGTGCGGGTGGAAACGGAAAAGGATCCAAAGGCCGTTTCGATCACTTTCATCGACGGCGGGACCCCTTACGATCCGCTGGCCAAGGCGGACCCGGACATCACCGCTTCCGTAGAGGAACGGCCCATCGGCGGCCTGGGCATCTATATGGTCAAGCAAAGCATGGACAGCGTCGATTACAGGTGCCAGAACGGCAGAAATATGCTCACCATCCGAAAGAAGCTGAGCTGACGCCGGCTTCCTGACCTTCACTGCCATGTGCCGCAAACGATCAGCGTATCGAAAGGGAATGGCGGTCAAAACGGCTGGAGGCCCTGAAAACACGGGGTTTTCAAAGCCGCAGGGGTCGCCATGACAACGTTTTGACAATGCTTTTCATGAACCGCATTATTCTCAGAATGATTGTCGGCACGCTCGCATGAGCGACCCGCCGATCCGCGCAACCGCGGCTGCGTCGCTGGTTCGCTGATCATTGAATCCAGAGCCAACTGATTTTGTTAAA
>CACWVN010000082.1 GCA_902764285.1 uncultured Eubacteriales bacterium | reverse complement strand
GTGCTCGGCCACAGCGATGTGAACACGACGCGCAAACATTACGCGGCCATGAGCGACGATCGGCGCCGCATGGCCGCGAAGATGGTTCATTTGCGCGAAGACGGCGTTTCGGATGCCGAAGGCGGCGTTTCGCCGGATAAAGCCGATTCCTAAATCGTTGAAACGGGTTTTTCCCTGTTCCGTTTGATCTCACCGGTAGCCAATTCATCGCACCGGTTGTTATAGGGATTGTCCGCGTGTCCCTTGACCTTGATCCATTCTATGCGGTGAATTCCCGTGTATTCCAGGATTTTCTTCCATAGATCCTGGTTTTCCACGGGTTTTTTATCGCTTTTCAGCCAGTTCCGCTGCTGCCACGCGGCCAGCCAGCCCTGTCGGAAGGCGTTTACCAGATACGCGCTGTCGGAATACAGGCTGACGGCGCAGGGCTCCTTCAGCCTGGAAAGCGCTTCGATGGGCGCGGTCAGCTCCATGCGGTTATTGGTGGTCTGCGCCTCAAAACCGGACAGCTCCAGCTGCTTATTCTTATACATCAGGATCGCGCCCCAGCCGCCGGGACCCGGATTGCCGGAACACGCGCCGTCCGTGTAGATGATGACTTTCTTCAATGGACATCCGCCTCCCCGCCATCCGCCCGCTCAAAAGCCGCCCTGATGGCGTTCGCATTCTCGATCTGCCCCTGGATATAGCTTTCAAAGCCTTCGCCTTCGCGGCCGGTGGAAAACACGTTCAGCAGGGCTACGGAATAACCGGCCTCTTCCAGCGCCCGGACGAACTGCGGCGGCGCCTGGCGTTCGATCAAAACCACCTTTGCGCGGGAGGCGTCCAGCCGCGCGAGGCACCGGCTCAGCTCCTCGTCGACCATCGCCGTGCCGCTCTCGCGATCGATCCATTCAGCCGTTTCAAGGCCGTAATCCCGGGCGGTATACACGAGCGCTTCGTTCATCAGGATCACCGGCCTGCCGCCGTACGGCGCCATGATTTCGCGCGCCTGCGAGGCCGCGGATTTCAGCGCTTCGAGCGCCGCGTCGGTGTTGGCGGCGTACAGCGCCGCGTATTTCGGATCCATGGAAACCATCATCGCCGATATGCTCTCGACGATCTGGCCTGCGCCGTCGATGGACATGTACAGATGCGGGTTCTCGCCCCGCAGATGGGATTCCTGCTCGGCATCGCCCGCGGCTTTTCCCTGGTTGTACAGGTCCAGGTTGTAAAGCACCGCGGAGACGACGGGGCCGTTTTCGCCCCAGGAAAACAGCGTGCTTTCAAAGCTCTCCAGGCCGCGCCCGCCGGATATGATCCCGTCGGCGGAAGCCAGCAAGCGCATGTCCCAGTCGGACAGCTGGTAGGCGCGCAGGCAGCCGTCCTGGGGCTGCACCAGACAATGCAGCTGGATATTGGGCACGTCGCGGATAACGGCGTCAGCGAGCGCGTAGACGGGATAAAACGTTGCGTAGACCGAAGCGGTCTGTTCCTGCGGCTGAACCAGCGGGCCGCACCCGGCCAGCATCGCCGCCAGCAGGACCGCCAGCGCAACTCCCCCGATCAATCTGTACCGCCGCATAGCTCTGCCCCTTTTATTCAAGTCAGTTTATTAATTACCGCTGTCCGAGCGAAATGCCTCGATCAGATCGCGCATCCGGGCCGCCAACGCCCCGGCGCTTTCCCCCGCCGCATCCAGCCAAATCACGCGGGGATCCCTCCGGAACCACGTCATCTGCCGCTTGGCGAGGCTGCGCGTCGCCTTTCTCATCTGGAAAACCGCCTCATCCATGGACATTTCCCCGCGAAGCGCGGCCGCGATTTCCTTGTATCCGATGGCCTGCACCGCCGTGGGATGGTCCTTCTCGGATTTCATCAAAGCCTTCACTTCATCCACCAGCCCCGCGGCCAGCATGGCATCCACCCGGGCGTCGATGCGCTCGCAGAGCGCCTGTTTCGGCCAGTACAGGCCGAAGATGATCTCCCGGTAATCGCCCTGGCGCTCGCGGTCGCGCCGCGCGTGCTCCGTCTGGGTGATCCCCGTCAGGCGATAGATCTCAACCGCCCTGGCGACGCGTCGCACATCGTTTTCGTGGAGCCTCGCCGCGGATTCCGGGTCGACCTCCTCCAGCATCCGGTGCAAAACCGTGCGGCCACCCGGCTTATCCGCCACGGCGAGTAGCCGGCCGTGCAGGGCCGGATCGCTCTGCTGGGAGAAGCTCATCGGCCGGGTGACGGCGTCGATATACAGCCCGGTGCCGCCGCAGAGCACGGGCACCCTGTTACGCGCCGCGATTTCAGCGATACAGGCCTTGGCGTCCGCGCGAAAGGCGTCGGCAGTATAGTAGCGGGACGGATCCACACAGCCCATCAGATGGTGCGGAACGGATCGCATCTCGTCCGCGCCGGGCCGGGCGGAAAGGATATCCATGCCGGAATACACCTGCATGGAATCCGCCGAGACCACTTCCCCGCCGATCAATTCACACAGCGCGACGGCGGCGGCCGTTTTCCCGGACGCCGTGGGCCCGGCAATAACCGGCAGCACCAGTTTTTCCATCTTTGCCCCGTCCATTACTGTATGCGCTTGAACATCTTTTCCAGTTCGCGCCGGGAGATGGATTTCATCACGGGCCTTCCGTGCGGGCACGTCGGCGGCGCGCCGGTCTCCATCATCTTTTCGACCAGCGATCGAATCTCCATTTCCGTCAGCGCGTCGCCGCCCTTTACCGCGCTCTTGCAGGCCATCGTGGCGACCTCCAGGCGCTTTGCGTCGATGGTGGCGCTCTTCAGGCGGTACAGCGCTTCGAGGGTATCCATAAACGCGGGCTTGAGTTCCGCCTTGCCGAGGATGTACGGCACGGCGCGCACCTGGATATCCATCTCGCCGAAGGGCTCCACGGTATAGCCCGCGTCGCTCAGCACGTCCAGATTGTCGCGGATCAGCGCCATTTCCCGGCCCGACAGGTGCAGTACGATGGGCGTCAGCAGCTGCTGCGATCCGCGCCCGGCCTCCAGCTGGGCCATGAATTTTTCGTATTGCAGGCGCTCGTGGGCCGCGTGCTGGTCGATCATGATCAGGGCATCATTCGCCTCAATGAGTATATACGTCCGCATCAGCACGCCGATAATCCGGTATTCCGGCAAGGCGGGTTTCGCGGGCTGCGGATCGGCGGACGCGGCTTCGCCCGTACCTGCAGCCGGAGCCGGCTTCTGTTCAGGTTCAACGGGCCGCGCGAGGGACGACATCGGAATCTCGCGCGCGACGCGCGGCGAAGCGGTTTCGGGCATCGCCGCCGAGGCATCCTCCCGGAGCTGATGACCGGCGGTCGAACCCAGCTTCTTCATCTCTTCGTCCATTACGCGGCGGAAAACGTCCATCTGCACCGGCTTTTCGCCCCTGCGGGCCGAAGTGCCCGTCTGAGCCGGCCGCGCTTTTTCGTCGTCCCGGGCTGCGGGCGAATCGCTGTCAGCGGGCGCGGCCGGCGTTTCGACGAGTCCGCGGCCGTACGAGGGCGCGGAAATGATCTCGCGGACCTCCGCGGTGCGCGTTATCGCCTGGGGCGCGGGCTGATCCGAACCGATCTGCAGCACACGCTCGCCCTCAAAGGCGGACGCGAGCAGGCGCTCCGCCACGGCGCGCATCGTCATTTCGTCCTTGAAGCGAACCTCAAGCTTATTGGGGTGGACGTTGACATTCACGCTGGCGGGCGGAATGACCAGATTCAGCGCGCACATCGGGTACATGCCGATGGTCACCCTGCTCCGGCAGACCTCCTCCAGCGCTTTGGACAGCACCGCGCAGCGTACGGCGCGCCTGTTGATGAAAAACGATTGATGCGCCCGGGTGGATTTGGCCAGTTCGCCAACGCCGATCAACCCGTACAGGCGCGCGCCGCCCTCCGCGGCGTCCACTTCCACCATCTTTTCGGCGGTCTCCTTGCCGTATACGGCAAAGACAGCGTGGCGCAGCTTGCCGTCGCCGAAGCTGTGGAACGCGTTCGTCCCGTTGTTGATGAAACGAACGGACACGCCGGGATTCCCGAGGATCATCTTGGACACCGTATCGCTGACCAGCCCGCCCTCATAGCCGGGCTTTTTAAGAAAGGCGCGGCGAACCGGGATGTTGTAGAACAGGTCCTTCACCACGATGGTCGTCCCCTCGGGACAGCCGGCTTCCCGGACCCGCAGATCCTGCCCCCCGTCGATGTTCAGCTTGACGCCGGTCTGCTGCCCCCTGGCGCGGGTGGTCATTTCCACGTGGGATACCGACGCGATAGACGGCAGCGCCTCGCCTCGAAACCCCAGCGTGCGGATGTCATCCAGCTGTTCGGCGTTCTGCAGCTTGGAGGTGGCGTGGTTTTCAAACGCGAGCCGCACCTGCGTCGGCTCAATGCCGCAGCCGTTGTCGGTGACGCGCAGGTAATCGATCCCGCCGCCGCGCATTTCCACCGTGATCGAAGTGGCGCCGGCGTCGATGGCGTTTTCCATGAGTTCCTTCACCACGGAGCTCGGCCGTTCCACCACTTCGCCGGCGGCAATCCGGCCCACCGTCGCCGCGTCCAATATGCGTATCTGCATGGTCTGCCTCCGTATTCAGTCGTCCTGAAGAAATGCAATTCCGCTCTTTTCGGATACGATGCGCCAGCCCTTCACATCTTCGGCGTTCCGGATCATCGGCCTGAACCCAAAGCGCCGGTAGACCTTGATGGCCGGCCAGCTGGATGTCTGCGTCGTTAGAAACGCAATCCGATGCCCGATCTGCTTCATCCGGCGCATGGCCAGCCCGACCAGCGGATAGGAAAGGCCGCGCCGCTGGTGTGCTTCGTCGATGCCGACCCAGTGCAGCCGCCCCATGTCCCCCGAGGGCCCGCCCTCATCCGCGTACCAGGCCGCCGCCGTGGCAAAGGGCACGCCGCCGTCCGTCAGGAACAGCATGCGTTCGCCCAGAGCGTCGTCCGTCGGAAAATACCTGCGAAAGCCCGCGATCGCAGCCTCTTCCGTCTTAAACTCGCCCGCGGAGATTTCGATCCTCGCCCATTCCACCTCGTCGCCGTGCTGAAACCAGCGCCAGCCGTACGCGTCGGGAAGCGCGTATTCCGGCAGGTGATCGAGCGTATCCAGGCGCATCTCCAGGCCGATATAGGGAACGCTTTGATCCATCATGTGTGATTGCCCTCTCAGATCCGTTTCGCCTTTTCGTTCAGTTCAAACAGCTTGTTCAGCGCGTCGATGGGCGTCATGCTGACCACGTCCAGCGCCGCGATCTCCTGCACCAGCTCCATCGGCTGGAAATCGAGCATGCCCAGCTGGCGATCCTGCGGCACCTTGCGCTCGTCCAGTATGCTCTGCCCGATGCTGCCGCGGGTCTGGTCGTTCACTTCCAGCCGCGCCATGATCTGTCTGGCCCGCGCGATCAGCGATTTCGGCAGCCCCGCCAGCCGGGCCACCGATACGCCGTAGCTTCGGTCGGCGCCGCCGCGCACGATCTTGCGCAGGAAGATGACGTCCTCGCCCTGCTCCTTCGCGGTGATGCGGAAATTGACGACGCCCGGCAGCTGGCCCTCCAGCTCGGAGAGTTCATGGTAATGCGTGGCAAACAGCGTGCGCGCGCCGCACTTCTCACCGGCGATGTACTCCACGGCCGCCCACGCGATGGAAAGGCCGTCAAAGGTGGACGTTCCCCGGCCCACCTCGTCCAGGATCAGCAGGCTCTTCGGCGTGGCGAATTTCAGGATGGTGGCCATCTCGTTCATCTCCACCATGAAGGTGGACTGTCCGCCGAACAGGTCGTCGGAAGCGCCGATGCGCGTGAATATGCGGTCGGTGATGGCGATATCCGCCGATCGCGCCGGAACGAACGATCCGATATGCGCCATCAGAACGATCAGCGCGACCTGCCGCATGTAAGTGGATTTGCCCGCCATGTTCGGCCCGGTGATGATCATCACCCGCTCGTCGGCGTTCAGGTTGGTGTCGTTCGGCACAAACCGCTCCCGGCCGATGGATTCCTCCACCACCGGATGCCGCCCGTCCGTAATCTCGTATCGACCTTCGTCGTTGATCGCCGGTCGCGCATAGCCGTAATCCGCGGCGGCCTTCGCCAGCGCCAGCAGCACGTCCAGCGTCTTTAACCCCGTCACCGTCTGCTGCAGCCGGTCGAGATTTTGCTTGAGCAGCTCGCGCACCTCGCAGAACAGCGTATACTCCAGGCGCACGGCGTTCTCCTCGGCGCCGAGGATCTTGTTCTCCAGCGTCTTCAGTTCGTCGGTAATAAAGCGTTCGGCGTTGGCCAGCGTCTGCTTGCGCACGTAATCGTACGGCGTGTGATCGAGGAAGGATTTGGTGATTTCGATGTAATACCCGAAAACGCGGTTGTAACCCACCTTCAGATTCTTGATGCCGGTGCGCTCCCGTTCCCGGGATTCCAGCTGCGCCAGGTATTCCTTGCCGTGGCTTCCGATTTCGCGCAGCTCATCCAGCTCGGCGTTGTAACCCTCGCGGATGATGCCGCCGTCCCGCACGGAAAGCGGCGCGTCCGGCGAAATCGCGCGGCGAAGCGTATCTGTCAGCTCCGTCAGTGGATCCAGCGCGTCCATCGTCTCGCGAATCAGCGCCGCGTCGAACTGAGAAGCATAGCTTTTCATCAACGGGATACATTCCAGCGTCGCCATCAACGCCAGGCAGTCCCGGCCGTTCACGGCGTCGTATGCGATGCGGCTCAGCAGGCGTTCCACGTCATAGACGCTGTCAAAGTCCTGCCGGAGCGCGTCCGAAGCCATCGGATTTTCAATGAACTGCTCCACCGCGTCCAGGCGTTTTTCGATTTCGGCCTTTTGCTTCAGCGGCCGTTCGATCCATGCGCGCAGCAGCCGGCTGCCCATGGAGGTTCGCGTCTGATCCAGTATCCACAGCAGCGATCCCCGCCGGTTCTTGCCGCGCGCGGTTTCCACCAGCTCCAGATTGCGAAGCGCCACGCGATCCAACGCCATGTAGCGCATGCTTTCGTACGGCCGGGCCGTGAGGATATGGCCGAGCGCGTTCTTCTGGGTCTCCGTCAGATAGGACAGCAGCGCGCCAGCGGCGCTGACGGCCAGCCGCTGGCCATCGAAACCCATATCGGCGATGCTCTTGCCGAAATGCGCGGTCAGCACCTTGGCGGCGAACGCATAGGCAAAGCGCTCTTCATCCAGCGTTTCCGATTTGCGGGCGCGTTCCGGCTCCAGCTGTGCAAATCCCTGGGGATCGTTGACGACGATTTCACTGGGACCGAGGCGCGCCAGCTCGTCCGCCAGGTTCGCCCGGGCATCCTGGATCTGATAGAGATAGAATTCGCCCGTGGAAACGTCGCAGAACGCGCAGCCCGCCTGGTTCTTGCGCAGGCAGACGGCGGCGATGTAATTGGGCTTGCGGTCCTCCAGCATGTTGGTTTCGATCACGGTGCCCGGCGTGACCACGCGGATGACCTCGCGCTCGACCAGCCCTTTGGCGGTCGCCGGATCCGTCATCTGTTCGCAGATCGCCACCTTGTAGCCCTTTTCGATCAGCCGCTGCAGATAGGTGTCCACCGCGTGATACGGCACGCCGCACATCGGCGCACGCTCGGAAAGGCCGCAGTCCTTGCCGGTCAGCGTCAATTCCAGTTCGCGCGACGCCAGCTTGGCGTCGTCGAAGAACATCTCGTAGAAATCGCCAAGGCGATAGAACAATATCGCATTCGGATACTGTTCCTTGATGTTCAGATATTGCTGCATCATCGGCGTGACAGGCATGTGATCACCTCTTTAGATCGTAAAAGACAGCCGTATAAAGCGAGCCGTATGCGTGCACACCTGGCTGTGCCGCCGCGTAGCTGCGACGCGGCCCTGTGTCGCGGGGCAGCCGTATGGAGTGAGCCGCATTGCGGCGAGTAGCGGCGTGCACACTTGGCTGTGCCGCCGCGTAGCTGCGACGCGGCCCTGTGCCGCGGGGCAGCCGACAGATTTAATGGCAGCCCGGGCAGGTGTCGCAGCTGCCGGTGCAGCCGGCAGGCTCGTCCATTTTGCCGGTCACGATGAACTGCAGCACCTGGTTGATCTGACCGATCAGGCCGTTGAATTCGTTCCTGGCTTCGTTGAGCGCGACGATGTCGTCCATCATCTGCAGGCGCTCCTGCGCGCTGTCCATCTCCTCCGAAAGCCGCTTCATCGCGCCGGGATCGGGGTTCTCCGACTGCATCATGTCGTGCAGCTGGCCGCGCTTTTCCAGAAACTGCCCCATCAATTCGGCCGCTTCGGCGTTCTTCATGGCGCGGTCCTCGGCTTCCTTCATCCTCTGATAGGCTTCGCTCTCCAGCAGCGCCTGGCCCAGTTCCCGGGTCTTCTTGAAAATCTCATCCATGTTGACAATACCCTCCGGTTTATAGCATTCTGCCGCGCAGCGTATTGCGCCCGGCCGATGTGATCTCAACGTCCGCCATCTTCCCGATCAAGTCCGGTTTTCCCGGGAAATTCACCATCATGCCCCTCGGCGTCTTGCCCCCGACGGACGCGCTGTCGCGGGTGGAAACCGCCTCCACCAGCACGGTCTCCCGCTTCCCCACCTGCGCCTTCAGCGCTTCCAGAGAGATGGCCTGCTGCAGGTCGATCAGCCGCTGGATGAGCTCGCTCTTCACTTCATAGGGCGTTTCGTCCGGGTATTCCGCGGCGCGGGTGCCCTTCCGGGGCGAATAGATAAACGTATAGGCCGCGTCGAAGCGCACGGTTTCCACTAGCGAGAGCGTCTCCTCGAACTGTTCCAGCGTTTCCCCGGGAAAACCTACGATGATATCGCTGGTCAGGCCGATATCCGGGCAGGCCGCCCGCAGCTTTTGCACCAGTTCGAGGTAGTGCGCGCGGGTATAGCGGCGATTCATGCGGCGCAGGATCTCGTCGCTGCCGGACTGGACCGGCAGGTGCAGCTGCGGCATCAGATGCCTGAGCTCCGCGAAGGCGTGAATCAGCTCGTCGGACAGATCCTTCGGGTGGGACGTCATGAACCGGATCCGCGGGATCCCCAGCCGGTCGATGCGGTACAGCAGCTCCGCAAATTCCGCGCCGCCGCCGCGATAGGAATTGACGTTCTGCCCCAGCAGCATGATCTCCTGGGCGCCTTCATCCTGCAGGCGGACGCACTCGGCGATGACGGCTTCCGGCTCCCGCGACCGTTCCCTGCCGCGGACGTAGGGCACGATGCAGTAGGTGCAGAAGTTGTCGCAGCCGTACATAATGTTCACGAAGGCGTTGAAGCGGTTCCTGCGCGCCTCCGGCATGCCCTCCACCACTTCGCCGTCGATGTCCATGATCTCCACGACGGGGCGTTTTTCCGCCAGGACGCGGTACACGTATTCCGGCAGCTTATACAGGTTGTGGGTGCCGTAGATCAGGTCGATGAAGGGATAGCGCGCCTTCATCATCGCGGCCATGCCCTTTTCCTGGGTCATGCAGCCGCCCACGCAGATCATCAGATCCGGCTTTTCCTTTTTCAGTTCCTTCAGCCAGATCACGTTGCCGAGCGCCTTGTTTTCAGCATTTTCCCGCACGCAGCAGGTGTTGTAGAGGATCAGATCGGCGTTTTCACGCACGGGTTCGGGCCGCATGCCCATCTCCCGCAGCATGCCCGCGATGGATTCCGAATCCCTCTCGTTCATCTGGCATCCCATGGATACGATGTGATAGGAGCGCGGGCGATCCTCCATCTTTTCGACCAGCTTCATAAATTCCCGCTGGCGCAGCATTTCGCTCTCCGCGACGACCGGTCGTTCCTTCATCCGATTATCCCTCACTTCAAACGCTTGGTTCCCTCGGGTAGCGCGCTCTCGTCCGCCGGAGAGAGCCGGTATTCCCCCGCGGCCATATCGCCGCAGGGCCGGACGTACACGGTGCCGCCCTCGGGCGCGCCGATGGTCTTCAGCCACCCGCAGACGGGCGCGGCGGCTTCGACGAGCACGGCGTTGTCCTGTCCCGTCCGCCTCCGGCGCCAGATATCGCGGATGATGCGCCGCGCGGCGGTCTCGTGGGAAGGCACGACGCCGTTGCCGCCGCAGTCCGAGCAGGTGTGCATCAGCTGCCTGCTCAGCGGCGGGCGCAGCTTTTTGCGCGTCATTTCCACCAGTCCCAAAGGCGTGATGCCTACCACGCAGACCCGGTTTTGATCCCTGCGCGCCTCTTCGCGCAGCAGTTCCAACAGGGCCTCCCGGTGCGCGGCGCCCTTCATGTCGATAAAATCGACGACGATGATCCCGCCCAGGTCCCGAAGGCGGAGCTGGCGCATGATCTCGCGCGCGGCCTCGCAGTTGTTCCTGAACACCGTCTCCTCGGCGTCGCGCTTCCCGGTATACTTGCCGGTGTTCACGTCGACGACCGTCAGCGCTTCGGTCTCCTCGATGACCAGCGAACCGCCGCTCTTCAGCCAGACGTATTTCTGCATCGCCCTGTCCAGCTGCTCATCCACGCGGTACAGGTCGAAAAGCGGCGTCGTTCCGCGGTGGGGCCGGATGCGGTCCAGCCATTGGGGCGCGAGGATCTGGCCGAGAAACCTCAGCCGTTCGCACAGCCCGTCGCCGTCGGCCCACAGGACGTCCACGTCGCCGCAGAGCCGATCCCGAATCGCCTGGTGTTCCAGG
>CACWVN010000081.1 GCA_902764285.1 uncultured Eubacteriales bacterium | reverse complement strand
CGAACGGCTTTGCCGGGATGGCAAAGCCGTTCGTTTTACAGTTCCGCGAGCATCTGCGCCGGGTTGTCGGCGGCCTTGACCTTGTCCATGGCCCGCACGATCACGCCGTTCTCGTCGATCAGATAGGTGGTGCGCACCACGCCCATCGTCACCTTGCCGTAGTTCACCTTTTCCTTCCATACATCGTAGGCCTGGATAACGGCCTTGTCCCCGTCGGACAGCAGCGTGAACGGCAGGCCGTACTTCTGCTCAAACTTTTTGTGGGAGGCGACGGAATCCTTGCTGACGCCCAGCACCGCCGCGCCCTTCTCTGTGAACTGCGGGTACAGCTCCGCAAACCCGCAGGCCTGCTTCGTGCAGCCGGCGGTGTTGTCCTTGGGGTAGAAGTACAAAACGACCTTCCGTCCCCGGTAGTCCGACAGCGCGTGCAGCTTTCCGTCCTGGTCATCATACCATATCAACTGCGGCTTGACAATCCGGCGGCGGGTATTTAGAATGGAATGGGTGACGGCACATGCCTTCCGGACTTCGGGCAAAGCTGAACGCGATGAAGACCGCCGCGCCCGACGCGCCGCGGCGGCGCGCGGGCGGGCTGATTTGCCGCGCCAGCCGTTTGCCGCTGGACCCCGCCATCCATGATCTGCCCGCCGCGGGACTGCGCCGCATCGGCTGGTGCGGGCCGCGGTTCGATGTCGATCGGTGCCTGTTTTTGGACACCGAGACCACCGGGCTGTCCGGCGGCGCGGGCACGGTGGCGTTCCTGGTGGGCGTCGGATTTGTCGATGGAAATGATTTCGTCGTCGAGCAGTACATGCTGCGGGACTACGCCGACGAGCCGGAGCTGATCGACCGGCTGGCGACGCGCATGGCGGGCTTTGACAGCGTGTGCACGTTCAACGGGAAGAATTTCGATATGCCGCTGCTGGAGTCGCGGTTCACCCTCTGCCGGATGCGCGAGCGCTGGCGGGCGCTGGAGAACCTGGACCTGCTGTACCCGGCGCGCCGGGCGTGGAAGCTGCGGCTGGGCAGCTGCCGGCTGGCGAACATCGAAACGGAGATTTTGAACCTGCCCCGGGAGAACGATCTGCCCGGCAGCGAGGTGCCCGCGCGGTTCTTCGAATTCATCAGGACCGGCGACGAGGCGCTGCTGGAGGACGTAGTGCGCCACAACCGCCAGGACATCGCCACGCTGGCGACGCTGCTGGTGAAGCTGTGCGCGATCAACGACCGGCCCGAGGCGCTGACCGACCAGCGCGACCAGTTCAGCATGGGCAAGTCGCTGGAGCGGCAGGGCGAATTGAAGCCCGCGCGGGAGATGTACCGCATCAGCGCCGTGCCGCGTCCGGCGGGCACGCTGGCCGCGCTGAACGGCGAGCGCATCGCGGGCATGGCCAACTGGCGCATCTACCTGCTGTGCCGGCGCAGCGGCGACTGGGACGGGGCGACGGCCGTGCTGGAGCAGATGCTGCGGCGGCGGCAGATGCCTGGCGGCGCGTGCATCGCGCTGGCGAAGATTTGCGAGCATCGCCTGAAGGATTATCCCCGGGCGCTCAAATACGCGGAACAATCGGCGCGCTATCCCGACGGGGAGCCGCCGGAGCAGCTGCGGCGGCGCGTGGAGCGCATCCGCGGCAAAATGAAGTGATGGAGGCGTGAATATGGGATTGTTTGACGGCGTGAAGGGCACGCTGACCGGCACCAAGGCCTATCGCACCCATGTGGCGGCCAACAAGCTGATGGACCAGGGCAGACCCGCCGAGGCGAGGCAGAAATTCATGCAGGCGCTGGCGCTGTACGACGAGGCCAACCGCCTGGGCGGCGCCGATCTCACGGTGCAGCGCGCCTACGGGGTGCTGCTGATGCGCGAGGGCCGGTTTCAGGACGCGCACGACGTGATGGTGAAGGTGTCCAAGCGCAAGGACCTGAAGGAGCAGGACTGGTTCAACCTGCGGGTGCAGTTTTCGCTGTACCTGTGGAAGACCGGCCAGCTGGACAAGGCCATCGAAACCATCAACCGCGCCGCCGCCATCCAGACCAACGGCATGATCTACAGCACGCTGGGCATGTATCTGGTGGACAAGGCCCGCCAGACCGGCGATTTTGCCGAAGCGCTCGCATATAACGAACAGGCGCTGGATTATGACGACGAGGACGGCTCGGTGCTGGACAACATGGGCCAGCTGTACGAGGCCATGTCCGAAGCCGCCGAGGGCGAACAGGCTGAAGAATACCGGGCGAAGGCGCTGGATTTCTATGAAAAGGCGCACAAAGCGAAGCCCCGGCAGATCACCACGCTGTACTACCTGGCGCGGATGTACCACCGCAACGGCGACGACGCCCGCGCGCGGGAACTGCTGGCCAACCGCGACAAGCTGTATATCAGCGCCGTTTGCCCGGTCCGGCCGGATATGATGGAAGCCCTGGCCGCGGAGATCGGCTGAGGGCCTGGAACACGGACAGGGGCTGTCCCCAAGCGGGGACAGCCCCTTCTGCGTTTATGCCGTTCGGATTTTTCGTCTTCCCCTCGCGGGCAGGTTTGCCAGCACCGCGCCCGCCGCGGCGCCGATCGCCGCGCCGATCAGGATCTCGCCCAGCATGTCCGCCGCGGAAAACGCGCCGCCGCCCAGCAGCGCATAGCCCAGATAGCCCAGGATCATGTACAGCATGGCCAGCGCCATGCCGGTCAGAAATCCCCGCTCGCCGCCGCGGCCCACCGCCAGCCGCACGCCCAGCAGGATCGCCGCCAGCTTCATCAGCTGGTTCAGCGCCGTCAGAAGGCCGTCCGAGACGTTCAGGAAAACCGCCGCCGCGGCGACCGCGGCCATCAATACCAGCGTCAGCGCGATCGCCGCCAGCAGGCCTTTCGCCAGCCCCGCCAGCACCTGTACCCGGGATTTTGCCATCTCCATATCCTCCTCCGCGCGTTTTTTTCATCGTATGCCCGGGCCGGGCGCGGCATGCCTGGGCGAATCCTGGCAAAGCCGGTTTTGCGGCGCCGCCGGTCACATTGTGCGAAAACGGACGGTTATGCATCGCTTTTTTGCCAAATCTGCATTTTTTAACGCAATCAAAACCATATATTATTGATTTATCACGCTAAAGCGTTTATAATTGGTACAATAAGAACGGCATATTTTCCACGGAAGCGAGGCGTTTTTATGAACATAGCGGAACTGGTGGTATTCATACTGTACCTGATCTTCATGATCGGCATCGGCGTGTTCTTCTTCCTGCGCTCCAAGGGCGCGAACGAGAAGGATTATTTCCTGGGCGGCCGCAAGATGGGCGCGTGGGTATCGGCGCTGTCGGCGGGCGCTTCGGATATGAGCGCCTGGGTGCTGATGGGCCTGCCGGCGTCGGTGTACGCCTACGGCATGGGCAAGACGTGGATCGCCATCGGCCTGGCCATCGGCTACGCGCTCAGCTGGATCTTTGAAGCGCCGCGGCTGCGCCGCTTCTCCATCGAGGCAAACGATTCCATCACCATCCCGCAGTACCTGACCAACCGCTTCCTGTCCAAGAGCAAGGCGCTGCAGATCATCTGCGCGGTGATTTTCATTTTCGCCTATACGATTTACGCGGCCAGCAGCATCAAGGCCTGCGGCACGCTGTTCAACACCGTCATCGGCCTGGATGCCCGCCTGGCCATGTACATCGCCGCGGCGATCATCATCGGCTACACGTTCCTGGGCGGCTTCTCCGCCGTGTGCTGGACCGACTTCTTCCAGGGCCTGCTGATGCTGGCGGCGCTGCT
Source organism: uncultured Eubacteriales bacterium (assembly GCA_902764285.1). Lineage (GTDB taxonomy): Bacteria > Bacillota > Clostridia > Christensenellales > Aristaeellaceae > UBA2862. Next base: position 8,789 of record CACWVN010000081.1, on the reverse strand, counting down.
GATCGCGCCGATCTTCGCGCTGGCGCTGGTGAAGGGCGGCAGCGCAGAGACCGCGGCGGAATTCCCGGCGAACTACTGGAGCTTCAACACCAGCTGGCAGGACATCGTCTCCGGCCTCGGCTGGGGCCTGGGCTATTTCGGCATGCCCCACATCATCATCCGCTTCATGTCGGTCAAGTCCCAGAAGGACCTGCGCAAGTCCAGCGTGATCGGCATCTCCTGGACGCTGATTATTCTGGCGATGTCGGTGATGGCCGGCGCCGTGGGCCGCGTGTTCATGGGCGAGATCACCGATTCCTCCACCGTGTTCATCCAGATGACCCGCAAGATCTTCCCCGCGGTGATCTCCGGCATACTGCTCTCCGCCATCCTGGCGGCCTCCATGAGCACCGCCGATTCCCAGCTGCTGGCCTCGGCCTCGGCCTTCGCCAGCGATGTCTACAAGCCCATCTTCCGCAAGAAGGCCTCCGATAAGGAGATGCTGTGGGCGGGCCGCGGCGTGGTGTGCATCATCGCCGTGATTGCAGTGCTGATTGCCTCCAACCCGAACAGCGGCACCATCATGGGCCTGGTCGAGAACGCCTGGGGCGTGTTCGGCGCGGCCTTCGGCCCGGTCATCCTGCTCAGCCTGTTCTCGAAGAAGCTGACCTACGGCGGCGCGGTGGCGGGCATCGTCACTGGCGCGCTGGTGGACATCCTGTGGCTGGCCTTCTTGAGCAGCACCGGCGTCTACGAGATCGTCCCCGGCTTCTTCGCCGGCCTGAACGCGGCCTGTTTCGTCAGCATGCTCTCGTCGGGCCCGGGCCGCGACGTGGAAGCGCTGTTCGACCGCGCCTCGGCCAGCGAGCTCTGACGCGCGCCGAGCAAGTAAAATACTCCCAGTCCGATTCGGACTGGGAGTATTTTTTCGCCCTCGGGTGCTATTTGCCGTTCAGCGCCTTTTTCAGGTACTGGCCGGTGAAGCTGGCCTCGCAGGCGGCTACCTCCTCGGGCGTGCCCTCGGCCACCACCGTGCCGCCGCCGTCGCCGCCCTCGGGGCCGAGGTCGATGATGTAGTCGGCGGTCTTCACCACGTCCAGGTTGTGCTCGATCACCACCACGGTGTTGCCGGCCTCGGCCAGCCGGTCCAGCACCTGGATCAGCCGCTCCACGTCGGCCACGTGCAGGCCGGTGGTGGGCTCGTCCAGCACGTAGATCGTGCGGCCGGTGGCCTGCCGGGACAGCTCCGTGGCCAGCTTCACGCGCTGCGCCTCGCCGCCGGACAGCGTGGTGGCGGGCTGGCCCAGCTTCACATAGCCCAGGCCCACGTCGCGCATGGTCTCCAGCTTGCGGGAGATCTTCTGGATGGGCCGGAAGAACTCCAGCGCCTCGTCCACGGTCATCTCCAGCACTTCGTAGATGTTCTTTCCCTTGTAGCGCACCTCCAGCGTCTCCCGGTTGTAGCGCCGGCCCTTGCACACCTCGCAGGGCACGTACACGTCGGACAGGAAGTGCATTTCGATCTTGATGATGCCGTCGCCGGAGCAGGCCTCGCAGCGGCCGCCCTTTACGTTGAAGCTGAACCGGTTCGCCTTGTAGCCGCGGGCCTTCGCGTCGGGCGTGGCGGCAAACACGTCGCGGATCGTGTCGAACAGCCCGGTGTAGGTGGCCGGGTTCGACCGCGGCGTGCGGCCGATGGGCGACTGGTCGATGGCGATGATCTTGTTCAGCTGCTCCGCGCCGTCGATGCCGTCGCAGTCGCCGGCGCGCTGCTTCGACCGGTTCAGCGTGCGGGACAGCGATTTGTACACGATGCCGTTCACCAGCGACGATTTTCCGCTGCCGGACACGCCCGTCACGCAGGTGATCACGCCCAGCGGGAAGCGCACGTCGATGTTCTTCAGGTTGTTCTCCCGCGCGCCGCGCACCGTCAGCCACCCGGTCGGCGCGCGCCGCCCGGCGGGCACCGGCACTTTTTTTCGGCCGGACAGGTACTGCCCGGTCAGGGAATCCGGGTCGTCCATGATCTGCTGCGGCGTGCCGCAGGCCACGATCTCGCCGCCGTGGATGCCCGCGCCGGGGCCCACGTCGATGATCCAGTCGGCGTCCAGCATGGTTTCCTCGTCGTGCTCCACCACGATCAGCGTGTTGCCCAGGTCCCTGAGTCCCTTCAGGCTGTCCAGCAGCCGCCGGTTGTCCCGCTGGTGCAGGCCGATGGACGGCTCGTCCAGGATGTACAGCACGCCCACCAGCCCGCTGCCGATCTGCGTGGCCAGCCGGATGCGCTGGGCCTCGCCGCCGGACAGCGTGCCCGCGGCGCGGGACAGCGTAAGGTACCCCAGGCCCACGTCGGACAGGAAGCCCAGCCGGGCCTTGATCTCCTTCAGGATCTGGCTGGCGATCAGCGTCTCCTTCTCCGTCAGGCGCAGATGATCGAAGAAAGCCCGGGCGTCGCGCACGGACAGGTCGGACACCTCGGCGATGGACCGGCCCTGGACCGTCACGGCCAGCGTCTCCGGCTTCAGCCGCTTCCCGCGGCAGTCGGGGCAGGGCACCTGGGACATGTAGCCCTCGTACAGCGCCTTCATGGCGTCGGAATTGGTTTCGCGGTAACGGCGCTCCAGGTTCGTGACGATGCCCTCGAAGGGCGCGGAGAACGTGCCGCCGCCGTCGCCGCGGGTGTAGTGGATGGGCACCTTTTCACCCTTGGTGCCGTACAGCAGGATGTCCATGGCGGAATCCGGCAATTCGCTCACGGGCACGTCCAGCGAAAACCCGTAGCGCTGGGACAGTGCCTCCAGGTAGGTGTGGGCCATGGAATCGAACTCGCCGCTGTTCCAGCCGGAGACCTGGATCGCGCCCTGGTTCAGCGACAGGCTGCGGTCGGGCATGATGATGGCCGGGTCCATCTTCATCAGCACGCCCAGACCCGTGCAGGTGGGGCACGCGCCGTAGGGGTTGTTGAACGAGAACATCCGCGGCGTCAGCTCGCCGATGGAGATGCCGCACTCCGGGCAGGCGTAGTTCTGCGAAAACAGCATGTCCTCTCCGTCGATCACCGATGCGATCACCAGTCCGCCGGCCAGCTGCATGGCGGTCTCGATGGAATCGGTCAGCCGCTGCTGGATGTCCGGGCGCACGGCCAGACGATCCACCACGACCTCGATGGTATGCTTGTTGTTCTTCGCCAGCTTCGGCGCCTCGGCCAGCTCGTGCAGCTCGCCGTCGATCCGGGCGCGCACGTAGCCCTGCTTCTGCATGTCCTCCAGCAGTTTCACGTATTCGCCCTTGCGCCCGCGGATCACCGGCGACAGGATCATCAGCTTCGTGCGCTCGGGCAGCGACAGGATCTGGTCCACGATCTGGTCCACCGTCTGCTGGGCGATGGGCCGGCCGCACTTCGGGCAGTGGGGCACGCCAATGCGCGCGTACATCAGGCGCAGGTAATCGTGGATCTCCGTCACCGTGCCCACGGTGGAACGCGGGTTCTTGCTGGTGGTCTTCTGGTCGATGGAGATGGCGGGGGAAAGGCCCTCGATATAGTCCACGTCCGGCTTGTCCATCTGGCCCAGGAACTGCCGGGCGTAGGACGACAGCGATTCCACGTAGCGCCGCTGGCCCTCGGCGTAGATGGTGTCGAAGGCCAGACTGCTCTTGCCGCTGCCGGAAAGCCCGGTCATGACCGTCAGCTTGTTCCGGGGGATCACGACGTTGACGTTTTTCAGGTTGTGCTCGCGGGCACCCTTGACGATGATTTCACTGATGTTCAAGATGATACCTCGGTTGGGTTCAGGGAGTAGGGAGTAGGGAGTAGGGGACGGGCAGCGCCCGTACCCGGGGTCAGTCGTCGCCCGACCAGGCGATGGCGTCCAGCTGGAACTGCAGCCCGTCCGGGCCGCCGACGTGGGCGAACTCCGTCTGGATCGACTTGCGCACCGGGTACTTGCCGCCGAAGCGCTGCCGGATGACCTTCTCCATCACCGGGATGTTCCATACGTCCCGGAACAGGCAGTCCATCTGCACCACGTTCTCCAGCGTCAGCCCGACCATCGCCAGCCGGCGCTGCAGGTGGTCGATGGCGCCGTTCACCTGCGCCTCGATATCCCCGCCGATGTTGCCCACGCAGTAGCCGATAAAGCACAGGTTCCCGGCCCGGATGATGCCCGAATGCGCCCATTCCTCGCTGATGTCGTACCGTTCGATGCCGCTCATGGCGTTTCCTCCTTCGCTTTGTTCCCGGCGTAGCCGTTTTCATACGCCGCGCCGCCGTCGATCCGCGCGATCGTCTCCGCGTCCAGCGTTCCCTTGCCGTCGTAGCGGTAGTATTCCGCGCGCTCGGCGGTGAATTCGATGATGCAGTAATCGGGGTCGTCGACGCCTAGGGGATAGTACTTTTCGTCGCCGTCGTTCCACAGCAGCCGCCGCAGCGCCCCGTCCCGGGTGGGGACGGCGCGGCCCGTCAGGCACACGCCCTCGAATGTCTCGCTGTCGGCGAAATACAGGCAGGCGGCGGGGTTCTCCGCCAGCCGCCGGACGTGGCCGGAGGAGGTGTTCGTGGAGATCAGGTGGCCGCCGATGCCCCGGTGCCAGACGCAGAACACCCGGCGCACGGCGGGCGCGCCGTCCGTACCGATGTAGCCGAGGTCGGCGAACAGGCTGTGGTCGATCAGGTTTTTGATTTCCTCAACGGTCATGGGGACCCTCCTTCCGCCGGATCAGATGCCTTCGGCGTGGCCGGTGCAATTGGCGCGGACGACCCGCCGGGACGCGCCGTCGATCTCCCATTCGTGGATGCCGGTGTCGCCGGTGGCGAACCAGGTGCCGTCGTCGACGGGCAGGGACAAAAACACGTGCCACAGCTGGTCGATCATGCCGCCGTGGGAGACGACGGCGACGGTCTCCTCCGGCTTCGCGCCGGCGAGGACCTTCGCCAGCGCCGCCTCCGCGCGCCGGCGGAACGCCAGCCGCGTTTCCATACCGTACACCGCCCGGTCGGCGGGCAGGTTTTCCACGGGCGGGTACTTTTCCCGGGCGACGTCGTAAGGCAGCCCCGCCAGCAGACCGTTGTTGAATTCCATCAGATCGTCGTCGGGGATGACGTCGATCCCCACCGCGTCGGCCAGGTGCCGCGCCGTCTGCATGGCCCGCGTCAGCGTGCTGGCGTACAGCCGGTCGACGCGGTAGCGCGCGGCGACAAACGCCGCCATGGCCTTCGCCTGGGCGTGGCCCCGCGCGGTCAGCGGGAAGTCGGCCCGGCCCTCGTGCACGCACAGCACGTCGGCTTCGGATTCCCCGTGGCGGATGAGCAGGATCCTCATGGGCGCGCCTCCTTTCACGGCTGCGGTTCGCGCCAGAAGCCGCCCCGGTGGAAGTTCTCGTTGCCCAGCGGTTTCGCGGTCAGCCGGGATTCCGATGCGTTGTCTTCTCGCGCCGCCTGCGCTTCTGCCGGGACTGGTCGCCGGAGGCCATCACCTTTTCGCCCTTCAGCTCCAGCATCTGGTCGCGGTACTTCGCGGCCTTCTCAAAATCCAGGTTGTTGGCGGCCTGCAGCATCAGCTCTTCCAGCCGCTCGATGGCCATGCGCTTCTCCTCCTCGTCCATGCCCTGGGCGGCGGAATCGTCGGGCGCGCGGGTCACCTCAATCAGCTGCCGGATGGCGCTGCGGATGGTCTGGGGCTGGATGCCGTGTTCCTCATTGTACTGCCGCTGGATCTCCCGGCGGCGGTTGGTCTCGTCGATGGCCCGGCGCATGGAATCGGTGACCTCGTCAGCGTACATGATCACGCGCCCGTCCACGTTCCGCGCCGCGCGGCCGATGGTCTGGATCAGGCTCGTCTCGCTGCGCAGGAAGCCCTCCTTGTCGGCGTCCAGGATGCACACCAGCGAGACCTCCGGCATGTCCAGGCCCTCGCGCAGCAGGTTGATGCCCACCAGCACGTCGAACTCGCCGGTGCGCAGCCCGCGGATCAGCTTGATGCGGTCCAGCGTCTCCACGTCGGAATGCAGGTATTCCACCCGCACGTCCATTTCCTTCAGATACTGCGTCAGGCTCTCCGCCATGCGCTTGGTCAGCGTGGTGACCAGCACGCGGCCGCCCCCGGCGGTGACCTTGTGGATCTCGCCCAGCAGGTCGTCCACCTGCCCGTCGGCGGGCCGCACGATGATCTCCGGGTCGATCAGGCCCGTGGGCCGGATGATCTGCTCCACCACCTGCCCGGCGCGCTCCAATTCGTAGGGCCCGGGCGTGGCGGAGACGTAGATGGTCTGGCCGGCGCGCGCTTCGAACTCGTGGAACTTCAGCGGCCGGTTGTCGTAGGCGGCGGGCAGCCGGAACCCGTAGTCCACCAGCGTGCGCTTGCGGGCAAAATCGCCGTTGTACATGGCGCGGATCTGGGGCACTGTCACGTGGGATTCGTCGATGAAGATCAGAAAATCCTTCGGGAAGTAGTCCATCAGCGTGAACGGCGCTTCGCCGCTCTGGCGGCCGTCGAAATAGCGGGAATAGTTTTCGATGCCGCTGCAATAGCCGATCTCCCGCAGCATTTCGATGTCGTAGTGCACGCGCTGCTCCAGCCGCTGCGCCTCCAGCAGCCGGCCGGCGTCCCGGAAATCCTTCAGCCGCAGCGCCAGGTCGTCCTCGATCTGGGCGATGCAGCGCTCCAGCTTGTCCCGGCCGGTGGCGTAGTGGCTGGCGGGGAAGACCAGCACGTGGTTCATCATGCGCAGCACCTTGCCGGTGACCATGTCGATCTCGCTGATGCGCTCGATGTCGTCGCCGAAGAACTCCACCCGCACGCCCCGCTTTTCCGAGGCCGCCGGGATGATCTCGATCACCTCGCCGCGCACGCGGAACGTGCCGCGCTCGGGCTCGAAATCGTTGCGGGTGAACTGGATGTCCACCAGCCGGCGGATCAGCTCGTCCCGGTCGATGGTCATGCCCTCGCGCAGCGAGACGGACAGGCTCTCATATTCCTCCGGATCGCCCAGGCCGTAGATGCAGCTGACCGACGCGACGATCACCACATCCCGCCGCTCGGACAGCCAGCTCGTGGCGCTGTGGCGCATGCGGTCGATCTCGTCGTTGATGCTGGAATCCTTTTCGATGAACGTGTCCGTGGAGGGGATGTAGGCCTCCGGCTGGTAGTAGTCGTAGTAGGACACGAAGTAGCCCACGGCGTTTTCCGGGAAGAACTCCCGGAACTCCGCCGCCAGCTGGGCTGCCAGCGTCTTGTTGTGGGCGATCACCAGCGCCGGGCGGTTCGCGTTTTTGATGATGTTGGCCATCGTGAACGTCTTGCCCGAGCCCGTCCCTTCTCCAGGCCCTCCGTCAGCTTCTGGATGGCCTGGGGCTGGTCGCCGGTGGGCTGGTAATCGGAATGCAGCCGGAACATGAAATCACCTCGGTACCGTCGTGTTGTATCCTATTATACCACCAGAATTTTATAATGAAAACACGTTGCCGAACATTTAAACAGGTGTTCGATTTTGCGTGAACCGCGACCGCCGGCGACGCCACGCTGCGCCGCGAGTGCCAGGGCAGTATCAACGTCATGGTGAAGGAGTACGAGCGACTGAGCGACCGGACGGGGCTGGGGCCGGATTTCAGAAGGACGTATGTGGCGGGGTTAAGGATGCGAAGGCCGAAAAAGAGTTGCAAAATGCGGCAAAAAGTGGTACTATAAACACAGGATACAGGAGAACACTTAAAATCGCTCATGATGAAAGTGATCTTCGGATTCCAGTAACTCTTGATTCAGTACGTAATGTTATGAATCACGTTGGAGATCGCGCAGAATTCTATCAAGGTGTTGAATTGAAGGTCGATTCTGACCCGAAATTGCTATCCAAAGGATTGTTCGGCTGGACATCTCCAGATGGAAAAGAAGTTGTGTTTTACGGTAATGCGTTTGTCAATGCGGAAAACCTCTCTGTAACCATAGTCCACGAGAGCAAACATCTTCAGCAAGTATTTGAGAAAGGCATGGCCACCGATTCAGAGCAATTAAGGCAGAGAGAACAAGAGGCCTTTGCGTACGAGGACAAATGGTGGAAAGAGAATGGAGAAAGGATCGTGAAAGCGTATGAAGGTTCTGACTGGATATGAGTCAAAAACGGTTGCGCTTGCAATCGATCCAAAGAATTTGGAGAAGAGGATTGTCTGTCCGCTTTGTAAACGCGCTGAAATAAGCGTAGAGAAAGTAGATCAACCAGGAACCAATCGATTCTCTCTCATGGTATCTTGTCCGAGTTGCCAGATGCTGACACACCTTACATTTGCTGGAGATTCAGAATAGCGCCTGATAGCTTGTTTCATCTTTACCCAGCACGCGAAAGCGTGCTTTTTTTGTGCCCGAAAGGAGGGATTCCAGTGAATCCAACCCATCGAATCAGGGACGAAACCCCGCGGATCGGAGGTGTCGCCGCATGATCCCCTTCGGAAACGAGACCGTCGCGCTGGTGCGTACGATTTCACCCCTCGTTTCCGCCGTTCATAGCATGACGGGGAAAGGGAGGTTTCATCCATGGCGAACATCAAACGGATGCCGACGGCGGAATTCGTCCGGCAGCTGGCGGCGGCGCTGGAGCGGAAGGACGGCTATATCATGGGCGCTACGGGCCAGGACCCGAAAAAGTGGAGCGTCAATTCCCGGTGGTTCCAGCAGTATAAGAAAAACCCGAAGCAGTACCGGCAGGCGCTTTACTGGCGCGCGCACGCCCAGCGCGTGTGGGACTGCAACGGCCTGGCGGAGGGCTTGTATAAAGATTATTCCGGCGTGAACATCGATTCCAAGGCCCGCTATAACTACGCC
>CACWVN010000080.1:16195-27823 GCA_902764285.1 uncultured Eubacteriales bacterium | reverse complement strand
TAGGCAAAGGCCAGCATGGCGGGGTCATCCCTTTTCAGCAATCCCTTGTCCATCATACCGGAGAAGATGCGTGTGAACATCTCCGTCAGCCCGGTCAGGAAGTGCTTTGTCGCCAGGTCCCGCGCGCGCTCGTCCCGGTACTGCTCCAGGGTGAGCACCTTTCTCGTCTTCACGATCTGCTCGTCATGGATCGTGATATTCACCATCCGCATGGTCATGGAGAAGAAATCCTCCAGGGAATCCGGCACAGGGGCCAGATGCTCGGCGGAGCCAAAGCGTTCCCCGTAATAGGCAATCATCCTGTCCAGCAGGGCATTCCAGATGGCTTCCTTGCTCTCATAGTGCTTGTAGATGCCGGACTTGACCAGTTCGAGAGATGCAGCCAATTCCCGTATGTTGGTGCCCTCATATCCTTTTTTTGAGAACATATCCAGCGCTGCCATCAAAATTCTTTCTTTCGTGTCTTTTGCCATAGTAACCTCCGCATTGAGTAAAGTGACCCTTCGGTCACTAATTATAGTGAACGAAAGGTCACTTGTCAACCTATTTTTTGAATTTTTACATCTCTATGCCTTCATCTCGGTTCCACCAATCAGCGTGAACACCATCGTTTTGTCCTTGCCCACGGTCACATACTCCACCAGGCTGCCCCAGAGCGCTTCGACGAATTCCGAAACTGCCTTGGGCAGCTTTTCCAGTTCCGTGATAAATCGCTCGAACTCCTGCCTGCGGATACCGCGCTGGCAGATGTCAGCCGCCGCCTTTTCACGCTCTGCCTTTGTGGCCTCGTACCGGCTGACCGCAGCATCGTAGGCGGCGTTGTAATCATCCTGGTTCTGTGCCACCCTGGCGTTCTGGGCGATCAGTTCCTGGACCATTTCGGCTTCTGCGTTCAGGCGTTCATCCAGTTCGTGCAGGCGCTGGCTCAGCTCGTCCGTTCCGCTGTAGGTCTGCCGCACCTCCCTGAGGTCCGCCAGCAGCATTGCCCGGTTTCCGATCAGTTTGTTGACCACGCGGACGAACGCTGCTTTGACTTCTTCCTCCGTGACGTGCGGCGTTTTACACCCGGCTGCCTTTCCGCCGTATTTGGCATTGCACCGCCAGATGACCCGGCGGTACTGGTCCGTTGAGTGCCAGACCTTTGAGCCAAACCATCCGCCGCACTCACCGCAGCGAATCTTTGTGCTGAAAATGGTCGCGCCGCTGAAATGCCGCACCCTGCTGCGTTGCTCGATCATCTCCTGCACCCTGTCGAAGGTCTCCGGTTCTATAATGGCCTCATGGCAGTCTTCGACGTAATACTGCGGAACCGCACCGTCCTTCCTGACGATCTTCTTCGTCAAATAATACTTAATAACAATACAGAAAGCGACACCCCTTCATCGTTCCGCACCGTGCGGCGCTTTGATGGGGAGTCGCGTCTTCAAGCCCCACGTGAGCCCCGCGTTTGCCCTGTCGCGGGCTTACCCGCCCATACCGACCACGTGGCCATACCGACAAAGAGCCCGCGACAGTGGCCGACGTGAGGGCGACGGGGCGAAAGAGAATAACCTATTACTTGAAAGCTCCAAAGACAGTGCAAATGGCAGAGCAACAGCAGCACCGCGACACTGAATTGCGGTGCTTTTTTGTGTGGTTTTGGCCTTTTCTGGTATTCCGCTTTATCTGGCTGTTTGGCTCGATACCAAACTGGATAAATAAATCCAAATTGTCGTGTTTTCAAGGATTCATGAACCATTTGGTCGTGTCTGAAAATGACTGACTATGACTGGCTTTTCTCTGACAACCGGACATAATGTACATTTATCCGACAAAATCCGTTGCTGTCCGGTTGCATCCGAAATATCCACTATCCGGTAAAATCCGGTATTTTTGTGCAAAGCGTAGAAAAAAACCGTGGTCGAGGTGACAGGATTTGAACCTGCGACCTTTTGGTCCCGAACCAAACGCGCTACCAAACTGCGCTACACCTCGTTGTCATGGAGCCAATGAAGGGACTCGAACCCTTGACCTGCGGTTTACGAAACCGCTGCTCTGCCAACTGAGCTACATTGGCGCGAATGCGATAAACCGCATCTCTCCGCTGACAATTATGAATTATACCACATCCGGGCCCGTTTTGTCCAGAGTTTCAAAGGCCGGCCGTGAATTTAACATTGTCCGGCTCACTCCTCCTCGTACTCGGGAATGCGGCTTTCGAAGAGCACCGTATCGCCCGTTTCGGCGATCTCCTTCAGGATCTCGGTGGCGTCATCCATGTCATCGGCGGTGTGCAGGTTGGTGCGGGAAAAGCCGGATTGCACCATGCCGCGGACGATGCTGCGGGAGAAAGCCCGGCGCCCCACCAGGATCACGGCGTCGGCGCTGTCGGCCATCACGGTGCCCAGCGCGAAATTCACGTCGGAATCCCTGCTGCCCTGGTCGCCCAGGCCGGGCGTGACCACGATGCGGCGGCCCGGCATGCGCGCCACGACCCGCATGGCCTCGAAGGCGCTGTCGGCCTCCTCGTTCAGCGTGTCGTCGATCACGTTCACATCGCCGGGGATCAGCTGCATGCGGTGTTCGATAGGCTGCAGCCGGCGGATGCCCGCGCAGATCTCGTCCATCGTCAGACCCATCTTCCGGGCCAGCGCGGCGGCCAGCAGGATGTTTTTCACGTTGTAGGCGCCCAGCAGGCGCGTGCGGCAGAGGATGGATTCGCCGTCGGCGCAGACCAGCGCAAAGCTGCTGCCCTTCGCGCTGAAGGACAGGTTCACCGCCCGCATCCACGCGTCCTCATCCTCGCCCATGCCGACGCGGCACTTGTCCAGCTTGCACAGGGCGTACAGCCGGGTGATGTAATCGTCGCCGGAGCCGAACACGGCAAAGCCGTCCTTCGGCAGGCCCTGGATCAGTTCGAACTTGGTGCTGGCGATGTTCTCCAGCGAGCCGAAGGTGTCCAGGTGGCGCGGCCCGATGCTGGTGAGTATGCCGTACTTCGGGCGCACCAGATCCACCAGCTCCTTGATATCGCCCACGTGGGTGGCGCCCATCTCGGCGATGAACACCTGGTGCTCATCCGTCAAATCGTCGTTCACCACGCGGGAAATGCCCATGGCGGTATTGAAGCTGGCGGGCGTCATCAGCACGTTGTATTTCGCGGACAGCAGCTCCTTCAGTATGAATTTCACGTTGGTCTTGCCGTAGCTGCCGGTGATGCCGATGGTGATCAGATCCTTGCGGTCGCGGATCTTCTTCCGCGCGCTCTTGAAGAAGCTGGCGTTCAGCCGGTTTTCGTAGGGGTTGATGATCATCGCGGCCAGCTGCACCAGGAACGGCGACAGGGCGAACAGGAAATACACCGGGATGCGCACCAGCGCCATCATCGCCGCCAGCGCCAGACACAGCGAAAACAGCACCGACAGCAGCCGCCGCACGCGCTGGGTGATCACGAAGGGCTTTTTGCTGGGGCGTTTGTAATCGCGCCAGGCGATGTAGGCCATCACGCCGGCGAACAGAAGCAGTACGATCCAGCCGGACAGCGTCCGCCGCGCGTCCTCGCCCGTCATAAACATGGACAGCAGCACCGGCAGGTACACGCTCATCATCGCCGCCAGGAACGCCCACAGCACGTTTTCCTTCAGCAGGCGGTCGCGGCTGCGGCTCATCCGGTGGCGATAGGCGGGCAGCTGATAGCGCCCCATCTGCAGCGCGTGCACATAATACACCGACGCCGCGCAGCACGCCGCCGCGACCACCACGACTTCCAGTATCGAAAAGAACATTTCGGGATATCCTCCAGCCTGATCCCGCGCTATTCGCGCGCCAAAAAGGGATCGTTTTCGGGGTTGCCCTCCGGCAGCCGCTCCAGCGCCATGATCAGCGCGTCTTCGCTGTTTTCGTAATAGCGCTTGCGGTAACCCACGTCGATAAACCCCAGCTTGTGATAGAGATTCTGGGCCGCGACGTTGGACCGGCGCACCTCCAGCGTCATCCAGCTCATGCCGCTGTCGGCGGCCAGCTGGATCATCGCCCGCGTGACCATTTCGCCGTAGCCCATGCCGCGCCGGTCGGGCCGCACGGCGATGTTTGTGATGTGGCCCTCGTCCAGCACGAACCACACGCCCGCATAGGCGATGGCCGTGCCGTCCTCGCGCACCACCACGTAGCGCGCGCAGGCGTTTTCCGTCACCTCGCGGTAAAACGAAGCCTTTGACCACGGCGTTTTGAAGCAGGCCGTCTCGATGGCGTGCACCGCTTCCACGTCATCCACGGTCATCAGACCCAGGGTAATCTCGCTCATGCGCCGGCCTCCGGATTTGGTTTGCCGCCCAGCTTCCGCGCCCGCTCGCGCTCAGCCTGGGGCGCGCGCAGGTAGATGGGCGTCAGCTGCTTCGCCGCCACCCAGGTCTCCGGCCGGCACGCCGCCAGCAGCGCCGCCGCGTCGGCGCGGATATCCCGCAGGTTTTCCGGCGCGATCAGCGCCCGTTCCCCCAGCGCGGCCTTCACCGCCGCGCCGTGAGCCGGCACGCCGTCGCCCGCAAACGCCAGCCGCCGGTCCTCCGGCAGCAGCGCCAGGAAATCGGAAAGCGCCATCGCCCCGTCGGCCAACACCCGCTCGGGCAGCCCGTTCTTCATGTCGAATGCCGCGCAGTACACCTGGCCGCGCCGGGCGTCCAGGATCGGACAGCACAGCCCGTCAAAACCGTAGAAGTTCATCGCCAGGGTTTCCAGCGCGTCCACGGCGGCGCAGGGTTTATCCACCGCGTGGGCCAGCCCCTTGGCCGCGCACACGCCGATGCGCACGCCGGTGAATGAACCGGGGCCCGCCACGGCGGCAAACACGTCGATCTCCCCGCAGGCGAGCCCGGACGCGGACAGCGCCGCGTCCACGGCGGGCATGATGGTCTCGGAGTGGGTCAGCCCCTGGTTCATGGCGACCAGGTGGGCGATCTTTCCGTCCGACAGCACCGCGCAGCCCGCCACCGGGCCGGAGGTGTCGATGGCCAGTACGTTCACGCCTTCGCCTCCCATTCCGCCAAAGCCGCCGGATCGTACCCGGCAACGCCTTCGTTTTCAATGTCGATGAGGCGCTCATCGTCGCCGTTCCCGCGGGCGATCCGCACGACGAGCGCCGGCCGGGGATCGATATCGGCCATCTCCGGCCATTCCACCACGGCCACGCCGTCGCCGCCGATGAACTCGTCCAGTCCGGCGGCATAGTATTCGTCCGGATCGGCCAGGCGGTACAGATCGAAGTGATAGAGTTTCCGGCCGCCGGCCGCGTAGGGGATCATCAGCGTAAAGGTGGGGCTGGGCATCGGGCCCTCCACGCCCATGCCCCGGGCGATGCCCCGGGCCAGCACGGATTTGCCCGCGCCCAGGTCGCCGCTGAGCAGCACGGCGTCGCCCGCCGAGAGCATCGGCGCAAGCCGCGCGGCCAGTTTCATGGTATCCGCCTCCGAGCGGGTCAGACAGGTCGTCATGCAGCGTCCATTTCCTTTATCCCAAATAATCGCGATTTCACGCGCCTCACCGGATGCAGACCACGCCCTCGGGGCGGATGGCCAGCACGGTGGTGGCCTTTTCGCCGAACACGCCGTCCATGGCGGCGCGATAGCCGTCCAGCAGATCGAAGGGCACGAAGGCCAGGATGGTGCCGGCGAACCCGCCGCCGTGGATGCGCCACGCGCCGCGGCCGGAGAGCATGCGCCGGCTCATCTCCAGCGCCAGGGGCATTTCCTGGTTGTCGCTGGCGGGCACGTGCAGGTTCTGCAGCAGCTTCCAGCTGCTCTCGCCGGAATCGATCACGGTCTGGAAGAACGCTCCCAGGTCGTCCGCGCGCAGCGCCGCCACGGCCTTCTCCACCCGGCGGGTCTCATCCACGAAGTGGAAGGCGCGCAGGATGGCGCGGTCGCTGACGCGGTTCTTCAGCTTCGGCAGCGCGGCGAACAGCTGCTCGGGCGTGATCTCGTACAGCAGCTTCGCGCCCATGGCCTCGGCCACGGATTTCATCTCCGCGGGCACGGCGGCGTAATCGGCGGTCAGGTTGCCGTGCTCGCCGCCGGCGCTGACCACGCACACCGCGTAGCCCTTCGCGCCGAAATCATAGGTCAGCTTCTCCACGGAAGCGGGGCTCTGGGCGAAATCCATCGTCACCAGGCCGCCCACGGCGCTGGCCGACTGGTCCAGCAGCCCGCTGGGCTTGCCGAAATACACGTTCTCCGCGTACTGGGAGATCTGCGCGTTCAGCTTCGGATCGATCACCCAGCCGTTGTACAGCGCGTCGAAGGCCGCCACCAGCATCACCTCGAAGGCCGCCGAGGACGACAGCCCGCTGCCCTTGAACACGGTGCTGGTCACGCTGGCATCGAAGCCGCCGACCTTGTAGCCCAGCTGCTTCAGCCGCGCCGCCACGCCGCGGATCAGCGCGAAGGTGCTCTCCTTTTCATTTTCCTGCACGGCGTCGTCGGCGATGTCCACGTCGAAGGGCTTGTCGTAGCCCGCGGAATACAGCACCACCCGGGTATCCGGCCGCGGCGCGATGGCCGCCACGGTATCCAGGTTCACGGATGCCGCCAGCACCTTGCCGTTCTGGTGGTCGGTGTGGTTGCCCACGACCTCTGTGCGGCCCGGCGCAGAGACGAACATCTCCGGTTCGCGGCCGAACTGGCCGCGGAAGGCGTCGGCCAGCGCGCCGTAGCGGGCGGACTGGTCTTCGCCGGCGTAGAGCGCTTTCATGCGCTGAGCGTTCTTTTCCAACAGAGCCCTGACATCCATAGTGTTTTCCTCCCTCGTTCGCCGCCTGAAAAGCGGTATATCCCTCTATTTTCTATTTTACCCTATACAGTCGGTTTCTGCAAGTAAAAATGCCGTTTTCGGTTGACAGCCGGGACTTTTTCAACGATAATGAATGTATCAACCGCAAGGAAGGTTTTGCCATGAACGCAACCGAATGCATCTACAGGCTGGCGGATTTCGCCGTAGAAAAGGGGTTGGTCGCGCCCGTCGACCGCAGCTATGCCGTGAACCGGCTGCTGGAAATCATGCAGATGGACGCGCCGGAGGACATCGAATACGCCGCCGCGCCCGCGCCGGAAACCGCCACGGCCCTGCTGGACCGGCTGTGTGAAATCGCGTGCGAAACCGGGTTGATCCAGGACAGCGGCGAGCGCCGCGACCTGTTTTCCGCGAAGCTGATGGGCGCCGTCACGCCCCACCCGGCCATGGTGCGCGAAAAGTTCAGCCTGCTGTACGAGAAGCTCGGCCCGCAGGCCGCCACGAAATACTTCTACCAGCTGTGCCGCGACGTGGACTACATCAAGGTGGACCGCATCGTCAGGAACGCCCGCTTCATGCAGAATTCCCCCGCCGGGCGGCTGGAGATCACCATCAACCTGTCCAAGCCGGAAAAGGACCCGCGGGATATCGCCGCCCAGCGCAGTGCGGCGCAGACGGCCTATCCCAAGTGCATGCTGTGCATCGAAAACCCCGGCTACGCGGGCCGCGTCGGCTTTCCCGCCCGGCAGAACCACCGGGTGATCCCGCTGTCGCTGGGCGGCAAGCCCTGGTATCTGCAATATTCGCCGTACCTGTATTACAACGAGCACTGCATCGTGTTCAACCAGGAGCACATCCCCATGCGCATCGACCGGGGCACGTTTGAGCGGCTGTTCGATTTCGTGGACCGGTTTCCCCACTATTTCCTCGGTTCCAACGCGGATCTGCCCATCGTGGGCGGTTCGATTCTCTCTCACGACCACTTCCAGGGCGGCAACCACCGCTTCCCCATGGACGACGCGCCGGTCCGGATCCCGCTGGAAAGCCCCGTGCCGGGCGTGAAGGCCTGGCTGGCCGACTGGCCGATGAGCTGCGTGGTGCTGAAGGGCCCGGACCGGGACGCGCTGGTTTCCATGGCGGACGACATGCTGCGCGCCTGGCGCGGCTGGTCCGATCCGCAGTGCGATATCCTCGCCGAGAGCGAAGGCGCGCCCCACAATACCATCACGCCCGTGGCGCACAGGGAGGGCGGCGAATACAAGCTGTACCTGGTGCTGCGCAACAACCGCACGTCGGCGGAGCACCCGCTGGGCATCTTCCACCCCCACGCCGACCTGCACCATATCAAGAAGGAGAACATCGGCC
Source organism: uncultured Eubacteriales bacterium (assembly GCA_902764285.1). Taxonomy (GTDB): domain Bacteria; phylum Bacillota; class Clostridia; order Christensenellales; family Aristaeellaceae; genus UBA2862. The sequence continues at coordinate 19,699 of CACWVN010000080.1, read as the reverse complement.
TGATCGAGGTGATGGGGCTGTTCATACTGCCCGGGCGGCTGCTGGGCGAGTTGGCGGGGCTGGAGGAATACCTGACCGGCACACGGCCGCTCTCCGAAGCGCCCGGTGCGGATTCGCCCCTGGCCAAGCATTGGGAATGGCTCTGCGGGATCGCCGCGCGGCGGGGCTGCGCCATGAGCGCGGAGGAAGCCAAAGCCGCACTGCGCGAGGAGCTGGGCGTAAAGTGCGCCCGGGTGCTGGCGGACGCCGGTGTGTACAAGAACACGCCCGAGGGCAACGCCGGCGCGCTGCGCTTCCTGGATTCGCTGGGGTATCGCGGCGTCTGAGCGCCGCCCCGGCAAAAAGCGAACCCCATCGGATGGCCGATGGGGTTTTTCGTTTGCGCCGGTCAGGTGCCCGTGGATTCCGGGATGACGCCCGTGGGCGGCTGGCAGAAGGGACAGGCCTTGTACTTCCAGTCTATCACGTACTGCATCGTCACCTTCGTGCCGCCGGAGAAGCCGGCGCTGCCGCACTTCGATCCGGCGTGGTAGTAGTTGTTGACGCTGGTGGGATCGATGTAGACGACGGTGTCCGGCGAGGCGTTGTAATACTTGGTGGAAACCGGCGCTGCCGCGCTGCCGCCGTTGGAGACGCTGTGGCTGCCCACGTTGGCCACCGAACAGTTCGGACAGGCCTTCAACCCGTACGCCCTGGCCTGGGCCACCGTGCCGGCCTTTGCGCCGGAGCCGGCATGGGACTTGAAGTAGTGGTAATACCTGTCGCCGGACCTGGCATAGACCTTGGTGTTCGCCGCAGCCAGGCAGACCGGGCAGGCCTTCTTGCCGTAATTCAGCGCCGTCTCCAGCGTCACGCGCCGGGCGCCCGTCATGCCGGAGCAGTCCGATCTGGAATGATAATACTTGCTGCCCGCCGTGGCATAGACCTTGATGCCGGAGGTGCCGGATTTATAGGTGACCTTTGCGGCGCTGCCGCTGGTGCGGGCCACGCAGTTGGGGCAGGGATCAAACCCGTAGGCCAGGGCGGAGGCCAGCGTGCCGCGCTTGGCGCCGGATCCGGCGTCCGCCTTGCTGTAGTGATAATACTTGCCGCCCCTGGTGGCGTAGACGGTGCGGTTCGCCGCGGAAGCGCACTTGGGGCAGGCCTTCTTGCCGTAATTCAGCGCCGTTTCCAGCGTCACGCGGGAAGCGCCGCTGCCCGCGCAGGAGCGGTTGGCGTGGTAATACTTGCCCGACAGCGTGGCATAGACGCGGATGCCGGAAGCGCCGGATTTGTACGCGCTGCGGGTGGATGTCCTGGAAGTGCTGGCCGAGGAAGAGGCGCTAGCGCTGCTGCCGGTCATGCAGTAGGGGCAGGCGGTCTGGTTCAGCATCAGCGCCTCGGCCAGGGTGCGCTTGGTGCCCTTCTTCAGGCCGGATTTTTCACACGTGCTGGCGCGGTGATAGTGCTTGCCGTCCTTGGTGGAATACACCGAGTAATTCGCCGCGGAGGCACAGATGGGGCAGGCTTTCTTGCCCGCCTTGATGGCCGTCCTCAGCGTCACGCGGCTGGCGTCCTTCATGCCGGAGCAGTTGTTCTTCACGTGGTAATACGTGCCTTCGCGGGTCGCGTACACGTAGGTATTGCTCGCCGTGGCGCTCGACCGGGCCGCGGAAGCCTTCGACGATGAAGCGCTGGAAGACGCGCTGGTCGTGGACGTCGATCCCCAGCACTTCGGGCACCGCTTGTAGCCCGCGGCAATGGCCTGGGCCAGCGTGCCGCTGCTGGCGTTCTTCATATCGCTGCAGGTGGCATAGGAATGATAATACTTGCCACCCTGGGTAGCGTACACCCGGGTGCTGGCGCTGCCCGCGCAGACCGGGCAGGGCGCGCGATTGGCCAGAACCATCGATTTCAGCGTCACCCGGCTGGCGCCCTTCATGCCGCTGCAGGTGCTGTTGGTGTGGTAATACTTGCCGTCCTTGGTGGCATAGACGTACACATTCCCGTCGGACGAAGCCGCCGCGCTGCTCGCGGTGCTGGTGCTGGACGCCGCGGACGACGTCAGACTGCCCTTGATGCACTTGGTGCACTGCGTCTTGCCCAGCACCAAGGCCTCCGCCAGCGTGACCTGCTTGGCGCCCTTCATGCCCTGGCAGTTCTTGTCCAGGTGATAGGATGTGCCGTTCTCCGTACACCAGACCAGCGTGCCCGCCGCGGCGCAGCAGGTCGGGCAGGGCGTCTTGCCGTACAGGATCGCGTTCTTCAGCGAGCCCCTGACGGCGCCGGTCATGCCGGAGCAGTTCTTCTTCACGTGATAGTGCGCGCCGCCCTGGGTGGCGTACACCGAGATGCCGCTCTTGTCCACGGTGGAGGCCTTGATGAACACGCCGGCGGAATTGGCGGGCGTGCCCAGGCTGGACTGCGTCTTGGTGATGCAGACCGGGCAGGCCGTCTTGCCCTCCTTCTCGGCGGCCTCCTTGGTATAGGTGGTCGCGTTGGTCATGCCGGAACACGTGGCATCCAGGTGGTAATACTTGCCGCCCTTGGTGGCGTAGTAGGTAGTGCCGGTGCCGCCGCCGATACATTCGGGGCAGGCGCTCTGGTGGCGGCTGTTCTGGGCGATATCCAGCGTCACGCGCCATACGGAAACGCCGTTGGGAATGTTGGGGCAGTTTTCATAGCTGTGGTAGTACAGACCGGTGGCCGGGCTGTACACGTAATCGCCGGAATCACCGGTATCGGTGGTGCCGTTCACGCCGCCGGCGAGGGGCGTGGGCGAAGGCGAAACCTCGGCGTCCAGGCCGGGCAGCGCGCCGCCGGACCCGGTGCCGGTATCCTCCGTGCCGCCGATGGTCGTATCCTCCGGCGGCGCGGCGGTGGCCGTCGCCGTCACGGGCGGGATGGTGATGCTCGCCTGGGCCTGCCGATCGCCGGAGCCGCCGAACAGGCCGCGCAGCAGCAGGATCAGCGCCACGACGAACCAGATCGCCGAAGCGGCGGTGATCGCCCAGCGGATGGGCTTGTCGAAGCGGTTTCTGCGCCACAGCAGCCAGATGCCCAGCGGCGGGAACAGGAACAGCAGCAGATAGGTTACCCAGTCGTGTTCATCGACGTAGCGCATCAGGCCGCTCTGTCCGCCGTAATACCCGTCGTCCTGGCTGTAGCCGTCCGCGTCCTCGTCCATATACCGGTCGTCGTAGCCGTCGTCGCCATAGCGGTCGTCATAACGGTCGTCGTCATAGCCGTCGTCGTCGTACCCGTCGTCGTCGTAGCGATCGTCGTCATAGCCGTCGTCGTCGTACCCGTCGTCATCGTAACGGTCGTCGTCATAGCCGTCGTCGTCGTACCCGTCGTCATCGTAACGGTCGTCGTCATAGCCGTCGTTGTCGTACCCATCGTCGTCGTACCCATCGTCGTCGTAGCGGTCGTCGTCGTCATAGCGATCGTCATAACCGTCGTCAAAGCGGCTGCGGCGGCCGCCGCCGGCATAATCGCCGCCGTCGGCGTAATCCTGATCGTCGG
>CACWVN010000080.1:0-16184 GCA_902764285.1 uncultured Eubacteriales bacterium | reverse complement strand
TCGTCGGGATAATCGTCGCCGTCATAACCGGGGTCGCCGGCATAATCGCCGGAATCATAGCCCGCGTCTTCGGCATCGTAATTATCCTGGTAGCCCTCTTCCTCTCCGGCTTCCAGGTTTTCTTCATATTCTTCATCCGCGGAACCCTTTTTGCCCCCGAACAGGCGGTGGACTTTTCCATCGCCCCATCGGAAGGCAAGCCCCTGGCCCGACAGACTGTATTTCAGTTTTCCGATCGCATGCGTCGCCATTGTTTTTACCCCTTAAATATCATGCATTCGAATTTGGGCACAAGTCCAAATGGGCAGTATTCGCCCACAACTATTTAATGCCATTACAAGCATACATCATTCATACGGGGCTGTCAATCATTTTGGAACAAAAAAGTGAAATTTTGTCATAATCTTAATTATGGAAAATTCATATTTCGAAATATTATTGCAAAAAATATACTTAAAAATCAAATTCTTCCATTGCCGGATATGCCAGGGTATGCTATAATGACTATATGTAGAGTATGGAATCGAATCATGCGCATTCCATGGAGGGTGGTATCATGTCCAACAAATCGTTCAAAGGGCTTAGAATTGGCAATTACAGGATCACGCCGCTGGGCCTGGCCACGCTGGGCGTCCTGGCGCTGTTAATCATCGGCGGCATCGTATTGGCAGTCGCGAAACCGTTCGGAGGCGGAAATGACGCCGCGGTCACCGCCGCAAACGCGACTGCCGCGCCCGCGGAAGCGCTGCCCGGCGCGCTGCCCGGCGCCGACGCCCCGACCTCGGTGCCCACGCGTGAGCCGGATCCCCGCAGCGCCACGATTCGTTCGCTGGGTGAAATCGCCATGCAGCAGAATCTCCTGCTCTCCGCCGTCAGCGAAAACACCTTCACTTTTGACGGCATGTTTGCGGATATTTCCTCCGTGATCGGCAACGCCGACTATACCGTGGCCGACGTGGAGGGCTCGCTGGGCGGCACCGCGGAATATTCCGGCACCGCCAAGATGGTCACCCCGCCTTCGCTGATCGGCACGCTGAAAAACTGCGGCGTGGACATGCTGATGCTGGCGAACGACCACGCGCTGGACGGCGGCTGGACCGACCTGCAGGCGGCCATCCGGAACTGCCAGAACGAGGGCATGGCCTATGTGGGCGCCGCGGCCTCCGCCGAGGAACGCGCCACGCCCGTCATCAAGGATATCAACGGCATCAAGGTCGCCTTCCTGGCCTACACCGAGACGCTGAACGGCAACGAAAAGAACGAGGATCCCGCCGCCGTGCAGTACGGTGTGAATCTGATCGCCAAATCCAACGCCAAGCAGGACATCGATAGCGCTCGTGCCGCCGGCGCGGACGTGGTCGTCTGCTATGTCAGCTGGGGCGAAATGATGAATTACAACGCCACCGACAGCGAAAAGCAGATCGCCCAGGCGCTGTGCAACTGGGGCGCGGACGTGATCATCGGCTACAACCCCCACGTGATTCAGCCCGCGGGCTGGCTGGAATCCACCGACGCCTCCGGCAACATCCATCGCACGCTGTGCCTGGGCGCGACGGGCAACCTGCTGTCCGACCAGTACGGCAATTATGACAGCGGCATCATCTTCCAGTTCACCATCCAGGAAGTCGAATACGGCCACTTCGCCATCACCAATCCCGTTTACATCCCCACCTACGTGTGGCGCAGCGAGGGCGAGAACGGCAAGTTCAACTATCGCAGCCTGGCCATCGGCCAGTGGCTGGAAAAGGAGCCCGAGGGCATGGCCTATGCCGACGCCGCGCGGATGCGCGAGCTATGGGCGATCATCCAGAAGTGGATGGGTTCCAGCGTGGCCACCTGCGCCGCCGAATAAACCAAAGCATTATCGCGCCGCGCGGCTGTCTGCTGCGCGGCGCTATCATTATAAGCGAGGAGATTGCCATGTCGTTTGCCGGCGACCTTTTGAAGTGGTACGACGCCCACGCCCGCAGCCTGCCCTGGCGCGGCCAGCGCGACCCCTATCGCGTCTGGCTGTCGGAGATCATGCTGCAGCAGACCCAGACGGAGACGGTGAAGGGCTATTACGCGCGGTTTTTGCAGCGCTTCCCCACCGTGTTCGACCTGGCCGCCGCGCCGGAAAACGACGTATTGAAGCTGTGGGAAGGGCTGGGATACTATTCCCGCGCCCGCAACCTGCACGCCGCCGCGAAGCGCGTGGCGGAGGCCGGCGGCGCCTTTCCCCCGGACGCCGCGGGGCTGCGGCGGCTGCCCGGCGTCGGGCCCTACGCCGCCAACGCCATCGCATCGATCGCCTACGGCGAGGCCGTGCCCGCGCTGGACGGCAACCAGGCGCGGGTGCTGTCGCGGGTGCTGGCCTGGGAACCGCCCGTCCGCACGCCCTTCGACCTGCTTCAGCCGGCGCAGGCGCTGGTCCCCGCCGACCGGCCCGGCGATTACAACCAAGCGCTGATGGATCTCGGCGCGGCGGTCTGCACGCCGAAGCAGCCGAAGTGCGGCGATTGCCCGGTGGCCCGGCACTGCCGGGCGCTGGCGGAGGACGCCGCCGCGGAGTTTCCGCGGAAGCTGCCGCCGATCGCCAAGGCGGAGCAGGATTGGACCATCGTGACAGCGACCGCCGGCGGGCGGCTGCTGGTGCGCCAGCGCCCGAAGGGGCTGCTGGGCGGACTGTACGAGTTTTGCGCCGTCGAGGGCCATCCCGACGAGGCCGGGCTGGCGCGGGCGCTGGCGGAACAGGGCTTCCGGGGCATAAAACTCCTGCGCCGGCTGCCGGATTCAAAACATGTATTCACCCACCGGGTATGGCGCATGCGGGGCTGGCAGGCGGAGTGCGAGGCCGCCCCGGAGGGCTTCATCGCCGTGGACGCCGCCGGGCTGGACGCGCTGCCCTTTCCCTCCGCGCTGCGCGTCTACCGGGAGATCGCGGAGGAGATCCTGAAATGAAACGCCGGCCCGCGGAATCGAAGTGATTCCGCGGGCCGGTTCTTTTTTTGTTCCGATCAGGCGAAGTAATCCACCGCGCCGCGGAACATGCCGTTGTCGTAATCGCCGGGCACGTTGCGGTACAAGTCCACGTCGAAGCCCACGCGCTCGCTGTGGGCCATCTTGCCGAACACCCGGCCGTCGGGCGAGGTGATGCCCTCGACGGCGGCGCAGGAGCCGTTGGGGTTGAACAGGATGTCCATCGTGGGCGCGCCGTCCAGGTCGCAGTACTGGGTGGCGATCTGTCCGTTCGCCGCCAGCCGCGCGATCACCGCGGCATCGGCGATGAACCTGCCCTCGCCGTGGGACACCGGCGCCGTGTACACGTCGGCCGGGCGGGTGTGCATCAGCCACGGGCTCATGTTGCTGGCGATCCGCGTGCGCACCAGCCGCGACTGGTGGCGGCCGATGTCGTTGAACGTCAGCGTGGCCTCGGTGCAGGCCTCGGCCTCGCGGATCTCGCCGTAGGGCACCAGGCCCAGCTTGATCAGCGCCTGGAAGCCGTTGCAGATGCCGCCCATCAGCCCGTCGCGCGCGTTCAGCAGCTCGTGCACGCGGTCGCGAATGGCGGGGTTGCGGAAGAACGCGGTGATGAACTTGCCGGAACCGTCCGGTTCGTCGCCGCCGGAGAAGCCGCCGGGGATGAATATGATCTGGCTGTTTTCGATCTTTTCGGCGAACGCCGCCGCCGATTCCGCCACGGCGCGGGCAGAGAGGTTGCGGATGACCGCGATCTCCGGGATCGCGCCGGCCTTCAGGAAAGCGCGGGCGGTGTCGTATTCGCAGTTGGTGCCCGGGAACACCGGGATCAGCACGCGCGGTTTGGCGATCTTCACCGCCGGCGCGACGCGCTTTTCGGCCTCGAAGGTGAAGGTCTCGGGCGCCTCATAGGTCTTTTTCACCGTAGCCGGGAACACGTCGTTCAGCCGGCCCTCGTACAGCGCCTCCAGCTCGGCGGCAGGCACGCTCTTTCCATCCTGGGTGAACGCGCGGGCCGCCGTGGTAACGCCGATCACGTCGTTCAGGTCGGCGTCGTCGGAATACTCCACCAGGAAGCTGCCGTACAGCGGCCGGAACAGGTCGACGCCCGCGTCGAACAGCACGCCGAAGCCGTTGCCCAGCGCCATGCGGAAGGCCGCCGAAGCCGCGCCGCCCCTGCCCACGGCCCACGCGGACAGGATCTCGCCGGATTTCAGCCCTTCGTCCACCCGCGCGAACAGCCGCTTCTGGCTGTCCGGGTCGGGCGTGCCGTTGGCGCGGTATTCGGGCTTCAGCCAGCCCACCGGGCTGCCGGCGCGCTTGAATTCATTGGAGACGACGTCCTTTGCCGGGCACACGCCCACCGCGAAGGACACCAGCGTGGGCGGCACGTGGAGGTCCTCGAAGGAGCCGGACATGCTGTCCTTGCCGCCGATGGCCGCCGCGCCGAAGTCGATCTGCGCGTCCAGCGCGCCCAGCAGCGCCGAGAGCGGCTTGCCCCAGGCGGTTTCGCCGGTCATGCGCTCGAAGTATTCCTGGAACGTCAGGTGCACGTTCTGCGTGCCGCTGCCCGCGGCCACCAGCTTCGCGATGGAATCCACCACCGCCAGGTACGCGCCGCGGTACGGGCTCTTTTCGCTGACGAACGGATCGAAGCCGTAGGCCATCACGCTGGCGGTCTCGCTCTCGCCGCCCTCCACCGGGATGCGGCTGGCCATCGCCTGCACGGGCGTCAGCTGGCGCTCGCCGCCGAAGGGCATCAGCAGCGACGACGCGCCGTTGGTGCTGTCGAAGCGCTCGCACAGGCCGCGGCGGGAGCACAGGTTCAGGTCGGTAACCATGGCCCGCATGCCCTCGGCGAAATCGGCCTTTTCATAAGCGTCGGCCTTGTCCTGCGCCGCCACGCGCACGTCGGCGTGTTTCGGCGCGCCGTTGGAATTCAGGAAATCGAGCCTGGGCGCTTCGGTGACCACGGCCACCAGCGTGCTCTCCAGGTTCTCGGAATCGGCCAGCGCCCGGAAGGCGTCCACGTCCTCCGCGGCCAGCACCACGGCCATGCGCTCCTGGGATTCGGAGATGGCCAGCTCGGTGCCGTCCAGGCCCTCGTATTTGCGGGGCACGGCGTTCAGGTCGATGCTGAGGCCGTCGGCCAGCTCGCCGATGGCCACGGACACGCCGCCCGCGCCAAAGTCGTTGCAGCGCTTGATCATGCGCACGGCGTCGGGGTTGCGGAACAACCTCTGCAGCTTGCGCTCCTCGGGCGCGTTGCCCTTCTGCACCTCCGCGCCGCAGGTCTCCAGCGAGGCCTCGGTATGGGCCTTGGAGGAACCGGTGGCGCCGCCGCAGCCGTCGCGGCCGGTGCGCCCGCCCAGCAGGATCACCACGTCGCCCGGCGCGGGCGCCTCGCGACGCACCACGTCCGCCGGAGCCGCGGCGATCACCGCGCCGATCTCCATGCGCTTGGCCGCGTAGCCGTCGTGGTAGATCTCGTCCACCAGGCCCGTGGCCAGGCCGATCTGGTTGCCGTAGCTGCTGTAGCCCGCCGCCGCGGTGGTGACCAGCTGGCGCTGGGGCAGCTTGCCCTTGATGGTCTCGTCCACACTGCGGGTGGGGTCGGCCGCGCCGGTGACGCGCATGGCCTGGTACACGTAGCCGCGCCCGGACAGCGGGTCGCGGATCGCGCCGCCGATGCAGGTGGCCGCGCCGCCGAAGGGTTCGATCTCCGTGGGGTGGTTGTGGGTCTCGTTCTTGAACAGCAGCAGCCATTTCTGCGTCTCGCCGTTCACCTGGACGTCCATTTTGATCGTGCAGGCGTTGATCTCCTCGCTCTCGTCCAGATCGGTGAGCACGCCCTTTTCCTTCAAATATTTCGCGCCGATGGTGGCGACGTCCATCAGGCACACGGGCTTCGTGCGGCCCAATTCGCCGCGCACGGCCAGGTAGCGCTTGTAGGCGGCCTCCACGTCCGCGTCCTCAAAGGCGATGTTCCCCAGCTCCGTCAGGAACGTGGTGTGGCGGCAGTGGTCGGACCAGTAGGTGTCGATCATCCGGATCTCCGTCAGCGTGGGATCGCGGCGCTCGCCCCGGAAGTATCGCTGGCAGAATTCGATGTCGGCCTGGTCCATGGCCAGGGCATACCTTTGGATGAAACCGGCCAGCTGTTCCGCGGAAAGATCGATGAAACCCGAAAGCGTCTCCACGGTCTCGGGGATGCTGAACGCGGTCTTCAGCGTATCCACCGGCGCCAGGGACGCCTCGCGGCGCTCGACCGGGTTGATGACGTGCTTCTTCACGGCAGCGATGTCCGCCTCGGAGAGCTCGCCCGCCAGGATGTACACCGTGGCGGTGCGCACGTCGGGGCGGTCCACCTGCGCAAGCAGCTGGATGCACTGGGCCGCGGAATCGGCCCGCTGGTCGAACTGGCCGGGCAGGTATTCCGCCGCGAACACCGCGCCGGCGTACTCGGGCATCTCCCGATAGACCTCGTCCAGCATCGGCTCGGAGAACACGTTGGAAACGGCCTGCTCAAACAGCGCCGCGTCGATGTTCTCCACGTCGTAGCGGTTCAGAATGCGCACGCCCGTCAGTCCCCCGATGCCCAGGAAGGACGTCAGTTCCCCGTACAGCGCGGCAGCCTCGTGGTCGAAGCCCGGTTTCTTTTCAACGTATACGCGATAGACCATGTTCACTCTTCCCCTTTATTCAGTATGGCCAGCGCGCGCTTTCCGATGTCGCGACGCAGCATCATGCCGTCCCATTTCACCTGGGCGGCGGCGGCATAGGCCCTGTCGATGGCGGTCTTCAGATCGTCCGCGGTGCAGCACACGCCCAGCACGCGCCCGCCGGCGGTGACCAGGTTTCCTTCCCTGTCGCGGCCGGTGCCGCTGTGGTAGAGCTCTGCCATCTCCGGCGCTTTGCCCAGGTCGATGACCTTGCCCTTTTCATACTTGCCCGGATAGCCGCCGGAGGCCAGCATCACGCAGCAGGCAGCGCCGTCGGAGAATTCCACGGGCGTCTGCGCCAGGGTCTCGTCCTCCACGGCCCGCATGACCGTCAAGAGGTCGGAATTCAGCAGCGGCAGCACCACCTGCGTCTCCGGGTCGCCGAAGCGGCAGTTATACTCGATCACCTTGGGGCCGTCCGCCGTCACCATCAGCCCGAAGTACAGGCAGCCCTTGAACGGGCATCCCTCGGCGTTCATGGCGGCGACGGTGGGCAGGAAGATCTCCTGCATGCAGCGCGCGGCCACCTCGGGCGTATAGCAGGGGTTCGGCGCGATGGTGCCCATGCCGCCGGTGTTCAGGCCGGTATCGCCGTCGCCGGCGCGCTTGTGGTCCATGCTGGAAACCATGGGCTTCACCACATGGCCGTCGGTGAACGCCAGCACGGAAACCTCGGGGCCCTGCAGGAATTCTTCGATGACCACGCGGCTGCCGGACGCGCCGAACGCGCCGTCCACCATGGCGGCTTTTACCGCCGCCGCGGCGGCCTCGCGGGTCTCGCAGATGGTTACGCCCTTGCCCAGCGCCAGGCCGTCGGCCTTCACCACGGTGGGCAGCGGGCAGTTTTTCACGTATTCCAGCGCCTTCTCCGCATCGTCAAACACCTCGTAGGCGGCGGTGGGGATGCCGTATTTCTTCATCAGGTCCTTGGCGAACACCTTGCTGGCCTCGATGCGGGCGGCCTTCGCGTCCGGGCCGAAGCACTTCACGCCCAGCGCGTGCAGCCGGTCCACGCAGCCCAGCGCCAGCGGGTCGTCCGGCGCCACCACGGCAAAATCCACCGGGTTGGCGCGCACATAATCGACGATGCCGTCGATGTCCGTCGCCCTGACCGGCACGCATTCCGCGTCCGCCGCGATGCCCGCGTTGCCCGGCAGCGCCACGATCTGTGTCACCGCGGGGTTCTGTTTCAGCTTTTTGATGATGGCGTGCTCGCGCCCGCCGCCGCCGACGACCAGTATCTTCATGGGTTGTCCTCCTGTGATGTTATAAACCGAAATGCGCTTCCAGGATCGCCAGCGTCTCGTCCGGCGTGCGGGAATCGTCCCGTTTGAGCACAAAGAAGCCGCTGTTTTCGAGCCTTTGGTAGTTTTCCGGGCTGTTGATCCGCTCCAATATGGCGCGGTAGTTCGCCATCGTCGCCTGCGGGTCCTCGGCCTCCATGATCTTCTGGTAGATGAACTGCTTCTCCGCGTCCGGGCGCTCAAAAAACCGGCCGGCGGACACCGCCGGGTCGGCGAGCATCACCGCGACGCGGCGATAGTCGGAGATTTCATGCAGCGCCTCCGGCGGGAACTGGGTATCCACGAACACCTTGCGGCCCTCTTCCGTGCGGCGGATGAGCTCGATCAGCTCCAGCCCCATGTTCTCCGAGGCACAGCCGTAGAGCCACGCTTCGTATTGCTCGGGCGTGCGGTTGACAAACTCCTGCCAGCCGGACATGGTCTCAAAGTAACACAGATTCGGCTGATGCTCGGGGTCGATCAGGCCGAACAGATCCTCGGTGTAGTTCTCGCGGCACCACACGCCGCCGTGCTTCTCCGCCAGCATACGCACCATCGTGGACTTGCCCGCGTAGGCCGTGCCCGTGATGAAGTAGACGTTTTCGAACAGCTTTTTGAGAATGTTGTTTGGTATATTCATGGCAAGGTTTGGGCGGGCGGCGCATCACCGCCCCTACATGATCGGGAAACCACCGACATCAAGGATGGAGCGGCGGAAGCGCCCCGATTTTCCATCGTCCCCGGCGGCTTTGCCGGCGGAGGCGGAGGAATCCCCGAGGGATTCTCTCCTTGCGGATTTTGCAGCCGGAAGCCCTTGGGCTTCAAGCATAATCCGGTGGGGGTGCAAGGCGACAAACCTGATGGTTTGTCGGTCTGCGCAGGGGCAGACTGCCGACAGTTCAATCCTGCGGATTGAAGCGCGACACCGTTTGGAGGGGGAGCTCGCTCCCCCTCCAAACTCAATTAGTGGTGGAACAGCCGGATCCCCGTGAACGCCATGGCGATGCCGTACTCGTCGCACTTTTCGATCACCAGGTCGTCGCGGATGGAACCGCCGGGCTGGGCGATGCAGGTGACGCCGCTGCGATGGGCGCGCTCGATGTTGTCGCCGAACGGGAAGAACGCGTCGCTGCCCAGGGCCACGCCGGTAACAGTGTCCAGGTACGCGCGCTTTTCCTCGCGGGTCAGCGGATCGGGCCGCCGGGTGAACAGCCGCTGCCAGCGGCCGTCGTCCAGCACGTCCTGCCAGTCCTCGGAGATGTAGACGTCGATGGCGTTGTCCCGGTCGGGCCGGCCGAGGTCCTCGCGGAAGGGCAGGCCCAGGACCTTTTCGTGCTGCCTGAGGTGCCAGTTGTCGGCCTTGCCGCCCGCCAGCCGCGTGCAGTGGATGCGGCTCTGCTGGCCGGCGCCCACGCCGATGGCCTGGCCGTCCTTCACGTAGCACACGGAATTGGACTGGGTGTATTTCAGCGTGATCAGCGAGACCAGCAGGTCGCGCTTCTGCTCCGCCGTCAGGGTTTTGTTGGCGGTCACCACGTTGGAGATCATTTCTTCGTTGATCTCCAGCGCCTGGCGGCCCTGTTCAAAGGTGATGCCGAAGCACATCTTGCGCTCGGTCTCCGCGGGCACGTAGGCCGGGTCGATGCGGATGACGTTGTAATTGCCCTTGCGCTTTTCCTTCAGGATGGCCAGCGCCTCCTGGGTATAGCCGGGAGCGATGATGCCGTCGGAGACCTCGTGGCGGAGCAGCCGCGCAGTGGCGGCGTCGCAGACGTCGGACAGCGCGACGAAATCGCCGAAAGAGGACATGCGGTCCGCGCCGCGGGCCCGGGCATAGGCGCAGGCCAGCGCGCTGAGCTCCATGTCCGCGGGCACGAAGTAGATCTGCCGCAGCACGTCGGTAAGCGGCAGGCCCAGCGCCGCGCCGGCGGGGCTGACGTGCTTGAAGGACGCCGCGGCGGGCAGCCCGGTGGCCTTTTTCAGTTCGCTGACCAGCTGCCAGCTGTTCAGCGCGTCCAGGAAATTGATGTAGCCGGGCCGGCCGTTCACGACCTCGAGGGGCAGTTCGCCGCCCTCCATGTAGATGCGGGAAGGCTTCTGGTTGGGGTTGCAGCCGTACTTCAGCTGGATTTCATGCGCCATGGTGTTTCTCCTCCGTTAATGGTTCGCGTTGACGATGGCGGTATCGGTTTCGCCGGTGGTGAGATCGCGGGTCTGCACCCACAGGGACACGCGGTTGTCGGCGTTCAGCCCGGCCCAGAGCGCCGCGGCCAGCGCTTCGGCGTCCTCGTCGCCCAGCGCCACGGTCTCCGGATCGCCGGTGAAGGACGGGATGGGATTGCCGTCAGACAGGTAGGTGTGCAGGAAATAACCCTTGCCCGGCTCCACCTTCTCATACTCCCAAAAGACGCGGTGGCAGCAGCTGCCCGCGGCGTCGCCGGCGCGCAGGATGGCCATGTCCAGGCGGAAACCGCCGTCCGCGAACGTCGCCATGGCGCTCACGCGGGGCGTGAAATTCGGGGCGTCCGGCTCGAATTCCCGGGTCCTGAGCGCGTTTTCGAACGTATCACCCTTCGCCAGGAAATCGCGGATCGTATCGGTCTGGTCGCCGTTGGTGACGATGGTGCGATTGCCGAAATCGCGCACCGGATGGTAGATGATCAGGCTGGGATCGACCATCTTCGACGGGTCGAAGGCCTCGGTGCGGATGCCGTCCGGCTCCGCCGCGAACACGCGGTTGCGGCTGTTCACGCTGCGGCCCATGATGAAATAGGCCATCACGGCGCGCCTGCCGTCGGCGCTCCTGCCCATGACGATGCCGCGGCCCGGATAGGTGGTGGCCCCCACGGCCTGGGATGCTGTATTCATGTCGAATCCTCCTTTGGAAACATGTTTCATCAAAGCCAACCAATCTTAACTCTCAACTCTAAACTCTCATCTACCGGCGATCTTTTTCGCTACCATTTCCGTCGCCCGGGGCAGCAGGATCCATTCCGCCTGCTCCATCACCCGGCGCTGCAAAACCTCGGGGGTATCCCCCGGCAGGATCTCGACGGCCTTCTGGGCGATGATGCGCCCGCCGTCGGGGATCTCGTTCACGTAGTGCACGGTCGCGCCGGTCACCTTCACGCCGTAATCCAGCGCCGCCCGGTGCACGCGCAGGCCGTAGAAACCCTCGCCGCAGAAGGAAGGGATCAGCGCCGGATGCACGTTGATGATCCGATCCGGGTAGCGGCGGACGAAATCGGCGGAGAGGATGGCCATGAACCCGGCCAGCACGATCATGTCGATGGCGCGCGACTCCAGGGCCTTCAGCACCTTCGCCTCAAAGTCCGCGCGGCTCTCGCCCTTTTCCCGCAGGCAGACGGCGGTCTCGATGCCCGCACGCTTCGCCCGCTCCAGCGCGTAGGCGCCGGCGTTGTTGGAGACCACCAGCGCGATCTCGCCGTCGGGGATATCGCCCCTCTGCTGCGCGTCGATCAGCGCCTGCAGATTCGTGCCGCCGCCGGAGACCAGCACCGCGATGCGCGTCTTCATACCAGCGTCACCCGTTCCTCTCCGGGCACGACCTCGCCGATGATCCGCGCGTCCTCGCCGCATTCCTTCAGCACGCGCACGGCCTCGTCGGCCTGGTCGGCCGGCACCGTCAGGCACATGCCGATGCCCATGTTGAAGGTATTGTACATATCGCGCATGGGGATGTGGCCCGCGTCGGCGATGCGCTCGAACAGCGGCACCGCGCCGATGGACGCCAGCTCGATGCAGGCGGTCAGGCCCGCCGGCAGGCTGCGAGGGATGTTTTCATAGAACCCGCCGCCGGTGATGTGGCTGACGGCTTTCACGTTCACGGTCTCCGCCAGCTTCAATACGGGCTTCACATAGATGCGCGTGGGCGTCAGCAGCGCCTCGCCCAGCGTGGTGCCCAGGTCATCGCAGTAGAAGTCCAGGCCGCCGTTTTCCACGTCGAACACCTTGCGCACCAGCGAAAAGCCGTTGGAATGGACGCCCGAGGACGGCAGCCCGATCAGCGCGTCGCCGGCGCGGACGGATTCCGGCTCGAAGATCTTCGACCGGTCGACCACGCCCATGGAGAAGCCCGCCAGGTCGTATTCGTTTTCCGGATAGAAGCCGGGCATCTCGGCGGTCTCGCCGCCCACCAGCGCGCAGCCGGCCTGCACGCAGCCCTCGGCCACGCCGGAGACGATCTGGGCGATCTTCTCGGGCACGTTTTTGCCGCAGGCGATGTAGTCCAGGAACGTGAGGGGCTTCGCGCCGCAGCACACGATGTCGTTGACGCACATGGCCACGCAGTCGATGCCCACGGTGTCGTGCTTGTCCATCAGGAACGCCAGCTTCAGTTTCGTGCCCACGCCGTCCGTGCCGCTGACCAGCACCGGGCGGGTCAGCCCGGTCAGATCCAGCTCAAACAGGCCGCCGAAGCCGCCGATGCCGGATACCACGCCAGGGATGTTCGTACGGGCGATGTGCTTTTTCATCAGCTCCACGGCCCGGTAGCCGGCGGTGATGTCCACGCCCGCGGCGGCGTAGCTGTCGGATTTGGAAATGCTGTTTGACATGATAAAACCTCCGGTCAAGAGTACAGAGTGGAAAGTGGATCGCCTGTGTATCGGCCATCTATATTCCGCACTCCTCACTCCTCACTTTTCACTCGTCATTCGTCCACGCCGCGCTCGAACCGGGTCTTGTCCGGCACCTTGGGCGGGTCGCAGGGATAGTTGCCGTCGAAGCAGGCCGTGCAGACGCCGCCGCCGTTCTCCGCCAGCTTGTGGGCGTTTTCGCAGGAGAGGTAGCCCAGCGAATCCACGCCGATGATCTCGCGGATCTCTTCGATGGTGTGCTTGTAGGCGATCAGGTTTTCCTGGCTGTCCACGTCGGTGCCGAAATAGCAGGGATACAGGAATGGCGGCGCGCTGGAGCGCATGTGCACCTCGGTGGCCCCGGCGTCGCGCAGCAGCTGCACGATACGGGCGCAGGTGGTGCCGCGCACGATGCTGTCGTCCACCAGCACCACGCGCTTGCCCTTCACGGTGGCGGAAACGGGGTTCAGCTTGATGCGCACCAGGTTTTCGCGGTCGGACTGGGTGGGCTGGATGAACGTGCGGCCGATGTATTTGTTCTTGATGAAGCCGATGCCGTAGGGAATGCCGGAGGTCTTGGCGTAGCCGATGGCGGCGTCCAGGCCGCTGTCCGGCACGCCCACGACCACGTCGGCGTTGCAGGGATGCTCCAGCGCCAGGAAGCTGCCGGCGCGCTGGCGCGCGTTATGCACGCTGCTGCCATCCACCACGGAATCCGGGCGGGCGAAATAGATGTGCTCGAACACGCACAGCGTCTTCGGGCACTTGCCCACGTGGGTGGCGTCGGCGCGCAGGCCCTTCTTGTCCACGATCACGACCTCGCCGGGCAGCACGTCCCGCAGGAACGTGGCGCCGATGGCGTCGAGGGCGCAGGTCTCGGAGGCGAACACAATGCTGCCGTCCGCGCGCTCGCCGATGCAGATCGGGTGGAAGCCGTGGGGATCGCGGGCGGCGATCAGCTTCTTGGAGGACATGACCACGATGGAATACGCGCCCTCCAGGCGGCCCATCGCCCGCACGACGGCCTCTTCGATGGAGCCGCACTGCAGCCGTTCGCGGACGATGCAGTGGGCGATGATCTCGGAATCGCTGGTCATGTGGAAGATGGAGCCGTTCAGCTCCAGCTCCTCCCGCAGCTCGGCGGCGTTGGTCAGACTGCCGTTGTGGGTCAGCGACATCAGGCCCTTGACGTGGTTGACCACGATGGGCTGGGCGTTTTGCCGGGGGTTGATGCCCGCGGTGCCGTAGCGCACGTGGCCGACGGCCATGTTGCCCTGGCCCAGGTAATTCATCACGTCGGGCGTGAACACGTCGTTCACCAGGCCGGCGTCCTTGTGGGTGCGCAGGCGGCCGCGCTCGTTCACGGTGATGCCGGCGCTCTCCTGGCCGCGGTGCTGCAGCGCGAACAGCGCGTAGTAGCAGTCCGCCGCCACGTCGGTGATTTCCCGGTTGTAGATGCCGAAGATGCCGCATTCCTCATGTAGATTGCTCATAAAGTCTCCTTATTCCCGTCGATTGGTCGGTCTGTTTCCTTGTTTCCCCGTCAGGCGGCGCATGACCTCCTGGTACGCGTCCTCGACGCCGCCCAGGTCGCGGCGGAAGCGGTCCTTGTCCAGCTTTTCGCCGGTGTCCTTATCCCAGAAGCGGCAGGTGTCGGGGCTGATCTCGTCGGCCAGCACGATGGTGCCGTCCGGCAGGCGGCCGAACTCCAGCTTGAAATCCACCAGCGTGATGTTCAGGTCCAGGAAGTACGCCTTCAGCACCTCGTTTACCTTGAAGGCGTAGCGCTCGATGGTGTCGATCTCCTCCGGCGTCGCCAGCTTCAGCGCCAGCGCGTGGTAGCGGTTCAGCAGCGGGTCGCCCAGGTCGTCGTTTTTATAGGAAAATTCGATGGTCGGGGCGTCGAACACGATGCCCTCCTCCACGCCGTAGCGCTTGGCGAAGCTGCCGGCGGAGATGTTGCGGATGATGACCTCCAGCGGCACGATGGAGACCTTCTTCACCAGCGTCTCGCGGTCGGAAAGCTCCCGCACGAAATGGGTGGGCACGCCGTGCTGCTCCAGCATCTGCATCAGCATGTTGCTCATCCGGTTGTTGATCACGCCCTTGCCGGCGATGGTGCCCTTCTTCAGGCCGTTGAAGGCAGTGGCGTCGTCCTTGTAGGAGACGATGTACAGGTTTTCGTCGGCGGTAGCGTAGACCTTCTTGGCTTTGCCCTCGTAGAGCTGCTGCAGCTTTTCCATGATGGGTTTCCTCCTCGTTATCGATCGGTAGTTTTATCTGTTACAGGTGGCTGTATTCCGCGGAGATGCGCGCGTCCTTTTCCAGCACCTTCGCAGTCTGCGCCGCGCGGTACGCGGCCAGCCGGGCGGAGAGCGCCTCGTCGGACAGGGCGATGATCTGCGCCGCCAGCAGCGCCGCGTTCGCCGCGCCGTCGATGGCCACCGTGGCCACCGGCATGCCCGAGGGCATCTGCACCGTGGACAGCAGCGCGTCCAGCCCGTCCAGCGTGGACGACTTCATCGGTATGCCCACCACCGGCAGGATCGTGTTCGCCGCCATGGCGCCGGCCAGGTGCGCGGCCTTGCCCGCCGCCGCGATGATCACGCCGTAGCCCTCGTCCTTCGCGGACCGGGCGAACTGCGCCGCGGCCTCGGGCGTGCGGTGCGCGGAGATCACGCGCACGGCGAAGGGGATCTCCAGCGCCTTCAGCGTGTCGATGGCGCCCTGCAGCGCCGGCAGGTCGCTGTCGCTGCCCATGATGATGGCTGCTTTTTTCATATTCTCCGTTATCCTCCATACCCTTTGAAAAAATATGGGACAACCCCGTTTGGGATTGCCCGCCGGACGGCCGTCACGGCGCGCCTCCTTTGCGTGTTTCAACGGTACCAGTATAGCCGCGCCGCCGCGACAAGTCAATATAAATCCCGAATATTTAACCTCTTCATTTTCCCGAACGTTCGGGTTTTTGGCCATCATAGACCAAATAGTTAATCGTTCGCATTTGTATCCCGGAAATACCCGAACATTCATCCGCTTCGCAAGAAAATGCAGAGCGCCATCGCACCGCCCGCGGACGTTCTTCGCGCTTTCGGCATTTTCCACAGAATTCGACCGGAACCGCCGGATGAATTGTCGCAGAGGGCGCCCTTCGCGGGCCGCTCAGGTTAGGATTTTGATTGCATAAATATGCGCGTTTATTCGCGGATTATACATACTTCGGCGCGTTTCGCCGTCGCTTCCCCGGAATCCGCGCGCCGGGACGAATCCAAAAATTAACCCGGGAAATCGCGCGAGATGTGACGCCCGCGTAAAAAAGCGCCGACAAAGGAAAACATTTTATGAATAATCCACCCGCCCGCATTGACAGCCCCGCCGCGCGAGACTACAATACAGGCAAAGGAGCGATCATCATGGCCGATACGCGCCGCAGAAGGCTGGCATGGCTGTTCGCGCTGGTTCTGCTGATGGAACTGGCGCTTTTGTGCTGCGCGTGCGTCCACGCCGACGACCACGAATGCGCCGGGCACGAAGCCTGCGCGATCTGCCGGTATCTGCGCCTGGCGCTGCGCGGCAGCCGCGCGCTGGCCGCGGCGGCGTTCGCGCTGCTGGCGCTGGCCGCC
>CACWVN010000079.1 GCA_902764285.1 uncultured Eubacteriales bacterium | reverse complement strand
GCCACGCCCACGAAACCGCATACGATGCCCGTCAGCGCCGCCAGAACCGTCCATTTCAGGAATGCAATCGCCGTGCGCCGCGCGCCCGCGAAGCTGTTTTGCATGGAATATCTCCCCCGTTACGAAAAGGCTGCCTGTCCGCGGTCCCCGCTAAAGCATGCCCGCGATGTTGTTGGATATCTTGTCGGCGACCCTGCGGAAGGCCGCGATCTCATCCTCCCGTACGCCGCGGTAGACGACGTCCGAGATTCCCTGATACGCCCGTTCGATGTCCGCAAGCAGCGCGTCGTGGCCGGCCAGGATGTCGATATGCTGGTAACGGCTGTCGACCGCGTCCGTGCGGCGGGCGACCACGCCCAGCTCTTCCAGACGGCTGACCGCCCCGGAGACCTGCCCCTTGTTGAACCCCTCCAGGCGCACGATGTCGCGCAGGCGGTTGTTCTCCTCGGTGGCGTCCATCAGATAGAACAGGATCTCTATCTCCAGCCGCATCAGCTTCCAGCGCCGCTGAACGGGCGCGAGCGCCACTTTCAGGCATTTCCGGTACTGCGCGCCGGACAGGAAAATATCGATGGTCGGTCGCATACCGTCCCTCCTGTTGGTTTAATTCCAAACCATTTTAACACCCGTATATTATCGGTACAAGCCAAAATGATAATTTAACGTATCCAGTTCACAGGCCGTTCAGCGGGCACGAACAGGCCGCGCGCGAAGTGGCGATACGGTTTTCAGGATGCGACTGCGCCATTTCCTTATTTGCTCGAATACGTGGTCGGACGGATGTTATAGTCTTTTTCTATAACCTACTATATAAATAGCGTATTTGACAAACCGTCCTGAAACGTGTATCCTGTTCACATCGACGGATTGAAAGGAGATGACCGCGATGAGCAAGCGGCGCTGTCTATACCTCCTGTCCACGTGTCTGAACGTCAATCGAATGTGTCGAGGAGCGATTCAGAATACATGACGGACAAAGAATAAATGGGGAGGTTTGAATTATGTCTGATATCCGCAATTCCGCCGAATGGGCGTTTGAAACCAAGCAGCTGCACATCGGACAGGAGGCCGCCGACCCCGCCACCGACGCCCGCGCGGTGCCGATCTACGCTTCCACGTCCTTCGTTTTCCACGACAGCCAGCACGCCGCCGACCGCTTCGGCCTGCGCGACGCCGGCAACATCTACGGGCGGCTGACCAACCCCACCAACGATATCTTCGAACGGCGCATCGCCGCGCTGGAGAACGGAAGCGCCGCACTGGCGGTGGCCTCCGGCGCAGCGGCCATTTCCTATGCATTCCAGGCGCTGGCCAAGGCCGGCGAGCACATCGTGGCCAGCAAGACGATCTACGGCGGCACCTATAACCTGCTGGCCCACACGCTGCCGCTGACCGCCGGCATCACGACGACCTTCGTGGACCCGGACGAGGCGGGCAGCTTTGAGGCCGCCATCACCGACAAGACCAAGGCCATTTTCGTCGAGACGCTGGGCAATCCCAATTCCAACCTGATCGACATCGAAGCGGTTGCCGCCGTCGCCCATCGCCACGGCGTCCCGCTGGTGGTGGACAACACCTTCGCCACGCCGTACCTGGTGCGCCCGCTGGATTGGGGCGCGGACATCGTCGTGCACAGCGCCACGAAATTCATCGGCGGCCACGGCACGGCCATCGGCGGCGTGATCGTGGAGGGCGGCCGGTTCGACTGGAAGTCGGGCGGCAAATACCCCTGGATCGCCGACGCGAACCCCAGCTACCACGGCGTGTCCTTCGCGGATGCCGTTGGCCCGGCGGCGTTCGTCACCTACATCCGCGCCATCCTGCTGCGGGATACCGGCGCGACCCTGTCCCCCTTCCACGCGTTCATCTTCCTGCAGGGGCTGGAAACGCTGTCGCTGCGGGTGGAGCGCCACGCGGAGAACGCGTTGAAGATCGTGGATTACCTGTCGAAGCACCCGCAGGTGGAGGCGGTGCACCATCCGTCGCTGCCCACCGAGCCCAGCCACGCGCTGTACGGCAAGTATCTGCCCAAGGGCGGCGGCAGCATTTTCACCTTCGAGGTGCAGGGCGACGCGGCGACGGCGCAGAAGTTCATCGACCACCTGCCGATCTTCTCGCTGCTGGCGAACGTGGCGGATGTGAAGAGCCTGGTCATCCACCCGGCCAGCACCACCCACAGCCAGCTGACGGAGGCGGAACTGCTGCAGCAGGGCATCCGGCCGAACACCATCCGGCTGTCCATCGGCATCGAAAACGCGGACGACCTGATCGCCGCGCTGGAGACGGCATTCGAATCCATTCGATAAAAAAAGCCCAAACCGAAAGGAGAAACCACCATGGCAAACATCTATAAGAGCGCGGATCAGCTGATCGGAAGGACGCCGCTGCTGGAGCTGGCGCACATCGAAAAAGAGGAAAACCTGGGCGCCCGCGTGCTGGCGAAGCTGGAATACTTCAATCCGGCCGGCAGCGTGAAGGACCGCATCGCGAAGGCGATGATCGACGACGCGGAAGCCTCCGGCGCTCTGAAGCCCGGCGCGACCATCATCGAGCCCACCTCCGGCAACACCGGCATCGGCCTGGCGGCGGTAGCGGCGGCCCGGGGATACCGGATCATCATCGTCATGCCGGAGACCATGTCCGTGGAGCGCCGCCAGCTGATGAAGGCCTATGGCGCGGAGCTGGTGCTCACCGAGGGCGCGAAGGGCATGAAGGGCGCCATCGCCAAGGCGCAGGAGCTGGCTGAGGAGATCGAGGGCGGCTTCATCCCGGGCCAGTTCGTCAACCCGGCCAACCCGCAGGCGCATTTCGACACCACCGGCCCGGAAATCTACGCCGATACCGACGGCAAGGTGGACATCTTCGTCGCGGGCGTCGGCACCGGCGGCACCGTCACCGGCGTGGGCAAATACCTGAAATCGCAGAATCCGAACGTGAAGATCGTGGCCGTGGAACCGGCTTCCTCTGCGGTGCTGTCCACCGGCGTCGCCGGACCGCACAAGATTCAGGGCATCGGCGCGGGCTTCGTTCCGGACGTGCTGGATACCGGCATCTACGACGAGATCATCGCCGTCGCCAACGAGGATGCCTTCGCCACCGGCAAGCTGATCGGCCGCAAGGAAGGCGTGCTGGTGGGCATCTCCTCCGGTGCGGCGGCCTGGGCGGCGATCCAGCTGGCCAAGCGCCCGGAGAACGCCGGCAAGACCATCGTGGCGCTGCTGCCGGATACCGGCGACCGCTACCTTTCCACGCCGCTGTTCGCGGATTGACCGGATGCAAAAAAGGGCCCGATCGTTTGATCGGGCCTTTTTTTCAGCTCATCACGGAAGCTCGTGGGATTTCCGCTCATCAGTCAGTCCTGCGGACTGCCAGCTTTTCCCCCCCAGGGGGAATTCTTTTTGCGCCAGGCCTTCCCATTGAGGAGGTTCGAGCGCCCGGAAAACAGCGAGGTGCGCTGTTTTCAGCGAGAACGGGCCGGCAGGCCCCCGTCAGGCGGCCCGCATCGCCGGATGAGGCGTGGGGAATCCAACAAGAAAACGTGAAGAACCTCTTTTCTTTCAAAATGCGCGGCCGCATCGACGGGCTTCGCGCTTTCCGCGGTCAGGTTTACTGCGCCTCTTCCAGGCGGATATCGCCCGAGGTGGTGTCGATCTCCAGGCTCGCGCTCTCGTCGCCGCAGGCATAGCGGTCGCCGTCCCGTTTCAGGGCGATGGCGCTGTCGAAGCTGCCGCTGGTGGTGTCGATCTCGGCCTTGAAGCCCGGCTTCGACGGCAGGGCGGCCGTGACGTCGCCGGAGGTCGAGCCGATCTTCAGCTGGTCAAACGCCGCAAGGCGCACGGCGATGTTGCCGCTGGTGGTGCCGATATCGGCCGTCTTGGTCGTACCGGCCTCCACAGCGACCCGGCCGGATGTGCTGGACACCTGCAGTTCGTCCGCGTCGCCCAGCGTGGCCCGGATGTCGCCGGAGGTGCTGGACAGGCTGACGCTCTGCGCCGCGGCGGTCTGGGTCAGCTGGATCTCGCCGGAGGTGGTGTCGACGGACACCGTCTTCGCCTCCTCCAGGCCGGCAAACAGGTCGCCGGAGGTGCTGGACAGCGCGACGCTCTCCGCGCCGGCCCGGGCCAGATCCAAATCGCCGGAAGTCAAGTTCATGACCATGTTCTTCGCCCGCAGCGAGGGGATCTTCACATCGGCGGACGTGGCTTCCACGGAGCAGCCTTCCAGTTCAAACCCCTCGGGCAGCGTCACGGTCAGTTCCTTTTTCAGGCTGAGCAGCGAAAAATAGCCGGATTTGGCGTACTGGATGTGCAGCGTGGTGCCGTCCAGCCACCAGCGCAGCTGCGCGTCGCCGGAAATGGCCTTGGGCGCGGTCTCGGAGATTTCGATGGTGTTGTCCGCATGATAGGCGATGGTCACGAGGCCTTCCGTCCAGTGAATGTCCACGTTGTTCACGGGATCGGTCACCGTGGCGCCGCCGGCGGTGTACTGCTCCGCGTCGGCGTAGTGCGTGCCGAGCCGGAAATTATGGCCGAATATCAGGAACGTGCAGACGAGCAGCGCGACAACGCACGCGGCGGCGGCAACCTTGAATATCATCGTTTTCTTCATTTTTCATCCGTCTCCTTTCGATTCCTTCCGGCGGCCAGCAGGCCGATTCCCGCGATGCACAGCGCCACCATGCCGATGGTTGTAATGACGCTCTTGCTGTGCAGGCTGATCATGTTCATCATGTTCGCGAACAGTATGACATCCAGCGCGATCACCAGCAGCGCCTTGTTGCGCCCCTCGACCCACTTGCGGATCGGCTTCGCCCTGATCGCGAACGGCAGGAACACCACCGCCAGGCCGAACAGCGACGCGGAGGCCGCCACCGGGAACCATCCGCCGTGGGTATACAGCGCGCACACGGCCAGCAGGATCACCAGGCTGACGTAGAACGCGCACAGCGTCCAGAAGGCCTTGCTGTCGGGCACCATCAGCGGCACCACCACCAGCGACCCGGCCACCAGCATGCCGGCGGCCACGATGAAGAACCAGTCCAGCGCCCGGCCGGACGACAGGTTCACGATCAGGCTGATCAGTATCGGGATCATAAAGATCGCCGCGATCAGGCTGCCCACGGCGGCGGAGCGCCGCTTGAAGCGCCTGGCCTGGTGCTGGATGACCAGCGCCTTTTCGTCCTTCAGCTCGTTTTCAACCTCGCTGGTGCGAATCTGTTTCAGATAATCGGCACACTCGGCGCATTCCGCCAGGTGCGCGTCTACGATCTCGCGACTGGCATCGCTGAGCACCTCGTCGGCGTACAGCGGCAGAAGATCGCGAACGATATCGCATTCCTTGCTCATTCTTCTCCCATCCTTTCCTTCAGCTTCATCCGGGCACGATGAAAGGTGACGCGGGCCCAGTTTTCCGTCCTGGCGAAGATCTGACCGATCTGCTGGAAGGACAGTTCGCCGAACACGCGCAGCTCGAACACCTCGCGGTAGGGTTCCTCCATCGCGTGCAGCGCCTGGTGCACCCGGAAGGAAGCGTCCCGCTCGACGGCGGTCTGCTCGACGCCCTTTTCCCGGGAAACGGCGTCCTCCGGCATGGCCCCGGCGCGGCCCTGGCGGCGTTTTTCGTCGTTGAACAGATTCTTGGCGATTGCGCAGAGCCACGTGATCTCGTCGGAATCGCCCCGGAAGCTGTTCTGCGTCTTGAACGCGCGGAAGAACGTCTCCTGGGTGATCTCCTCCGCCAGGTGCCGGTCGCCGGCCATCGTCATGGCGTAAGAGAAAACCCGCATGCAATACGCGTTGTACAGCTTTTCGCAGGCCTCGCTGTTCACCTGTCATCACCCCGATTTCCTGAAAACCGTCGGTTAGACGGAGAAAGTGCGGTTTCGTTACAGCTTATTTTTCTTTTAACATTTCTTTTTTTGACGCCGGCGGTCAGCGGTCATCCAGTTCCGCCAGCAGCTTGATCCCCATGACGGTGGCGGGAATGCGATAGCCCGGGGCGAGATTGGAAAGGACGATGACCGCGGTGCCCGTTTCCGGCCGGAAGCCGAGATAGCAGTTATAGTGTCCGGTGCCGCCGTTGTGCCAGACGACGCCGTTTTCCTCGTCGAGGATCCAGGCCATCCCGATGCCGTCCATGCGGATGCCCATGGCTTTATTGGCGTCCGAGGCGGCGTCGATCTGCTCCAGGCGCTCGTGGCACGCGGCGAAGGGCGCGCGCCCTTCGATCTGCATCTGCGCGTAGCGAAGCATGTCGGCGATGTTGGAAGTCGCCGCGCCGGCGGCCAGATAGGCGTCGTCCGCCGCCCAGTCCCAGCGGCGCCCGAGATCGCCGGGATCATCGGAGATCCGGGTGTCGCCGAGACCGAGCTCCCCGGCGAAATCGTTGAACAGCGCCGTATAATCGGCCCCGTACGCGGATTCCAGCGCGAGCCCCAGCACCGCGTATCCAAAGTTGGAATAGCGGAACCCGTGTTCTCCCGGATCGGCGCGCAGGCGGGCAACCCGATCCAGCACGCTGTCCTTCGAGATCCCGTAGAAGCTGTTCCGACCCCTGAAGAAGCTGGAGATCATCGGCGTTTCAAAATAATAGCCCTTATAGCCGGACGTGTGCGTCGCCAGCTGCCGGATCGTGGGATAATCCCCGTCGGCCGGCAGGGACAGGCAGCGGTCTATCGGGGCTTCGATGTCGATTTTCCCTTCGTCGGCGGCCCGGCGGATCATCGCGGCGGTGAACGTCTTGGTCAGCGAGCCGATCTCATAGGTGTGCAGTTCGGCGGGAAGCTCCGCGCCGTTCATGCCGTACACGGTGTAGGAGGACTTTCCGTCCTTGATGACGCCGACGGTGATCACCGCGTCGGGGTTGTCCCGCGTCGTATAGGCGAGGGTATCCATAAACGTCAGCCCAGGGATCTTCGCCGCCTGCATTTTGCCGTACCACGCCAGCCCGCCGACGGCAATCGCCGCGCACAGCGCCGCCGCGAGCGCCGCGATGAGGATCGCCTTCCGGGAGGGTTTTCTGATTCTTCGCACGATTACGCCTCCAAATAACCGGGGTTCAGGATTCCCAGCGCGTATCGAAGCCGCGCTCGCCCTCGACCGCGGGAACGGTTTTGCTCTCCATGCGTTCGATGCGGATATAGGCGCCGCGTTCCACGGCGCGGATCACGTCGTCGATCCGCTCCGGTTCGCCCTGGATCTCCATGACCACCGATCCGTCCCATTCGTTCCTGACCCAGCCGGTACAGCCATAGAGTCCCGCGGCGTGCCGGGCGCGATAGCGAAAGCCCACGCCCTGCACCCAGCCGGTAAACGTCATTCGCCGCCGAACGATCATGCTTCAACCCGCCTTCCCTGCGCTCTCCCGATCGGAAAAGCCCGGTCTATTCCGCCGGCTCGTCGGCGGGCTGCTGGCCCCAGATGTACTGCTCCAGCTCGGAAACGCCGTCCTCCTCCGGCAGCAGCGCCCGGGAGAACTGGGTTTCGTACAGTTCGCTGTACACGCCGCCGAGGGCGACCAGATCCCTGTGCTGGCCGCGCTCCACGATCTGCCCGTCCTTCACCACCAGGATCTCGTCCGCGGCCAGGATGGTCGACAGCCGGTGCGCGATCAGTATGCTGGTGCGGCTCTGGATGATCGGGTCGATGGCCTCCTGGATCTTCTGTTCGGAAATGGAATCCAGCGCGGAGGTGGCCTCGTCGAATATGAAGATCGTGGGATCCTTCAGCAGCACCCGCGCGATGGACAGCCGCTGCTTTTCGCCGCCGGACAGCTTGAGCCCCCGGTTGCCCACCATGGCGTCCAGCTTCTCCGGCTGGTTCTGCACAAATTCCCAGATATTGGCCTTCCTGAGCGCCGTTTCCATCTCGGCGTCGGTGGCGTCGGGCTTGGCGTACAGCAGGTTTTCACGGATGGTGCCGTTGAACAGGTAGGTCTCCTGGCTGACCACGCCCACCTGGGCGCGCAGGAATTGCAAATCGAGTTTGCGCACGTCGATGCCGTCGAAGGTCACGCGGCCGTCGTCCACGTCGTACAGGCGCGGGATCAGGTTGATGATCGTGCTCTTGCCGGAGCCGGACGGCCCGACGATGGCGATGCTGTGGCCGGATTTCAGCTCAAAGCACACGTCCTTCAGCACCGGCCGGTCCTTCTCGTAGCCGAAGCGCACGTGGTCGAACACCACGTTGCCCTCGGCGCGCGCGGGCGTGACGGCGTCCGGGGCGTTCTCGATCTCCACGGGGATATCGAAATAATCGAATATGCGCGTGAACAGCGCCATCGAGCGCATCCAGTCCACCTGGATATTGAGCAGGCTGTTCACCGGCATGTACATCTTGCCCAGCAGCGCCACCAGTACCGTGATATCGCCGATGGTCAGATCCGCGCCGCCGCGGATCATCAGCAGCCCGCCGACCAGGTAGATCAGCATCGGGCCGATGCTGGCGAACGTCGAAAGGATCATCAGGAACCAGCGGCCGGCCATGCTCTCGCGGATGTTCAGCCGGATCATCCGCCCATTGGCTTCCTCGTAGCGCTCGTATTCATGCTTTTCCTTGCCGAACAGCTTGCTGAGCAGCTGGCCGCTGGCGGACAGCGTTTCGTTCAGCATGCCGTTGATCTTATCGTTGCAGGCCTGCGATTCGTTGGCAAATTTCCAGCGCGTCTTGCCCGCGCGGCGCGTGGGCAGCGTGAACAGCGGCACCACGACGATGCCGATCAGCGCCAGGATCCAGTTCTTGCGGAACATGGCGACCATGGCGATGACGAGCGTGATGGCGTTGGAGAGGATGTTGGTGAACGTGCTGGCGATCACCTGCTGCACGCCGTCGATATCGCTGGTCATGCGGGTGATGATATCGCCCTGGTTGTTGGTGGTGAAGAAGCGCTGGGACATCTTCTGCAGATGGGCGTACATCTGGTTGCGCATGTCATAGGTGATGTGCTGGGCGATCCAGGTGTTGATGTAGCTCTCCGCCACGCGGATCAGGTTCGCGCCCAGCGTGACCGCCAGCGAAAGGGCGATGTATTTCACCAGCGCGCGCAGATCCAGCTTCACCAGGCCCTCGTCGATGATCTTGCCGGTGAGTATGGACGGCAGCAGCGTGAAGAACGAGGCCAGCGCGATGCACGCCAGCACCAGTATCAAATGCCGGGAATAAGGCTTGAGATATGAAAACACGCGCTTTAACAGCGCCGGCGTCACCTTGGGCTGATTGGCCTTTTCCTCGTCGGTCAGAAATCCCCTTGAAAACGGACCGCCCGGTCCCCTGCCCTGCGCCATGTCGATGCCTCCCCTGCGCCGTATGCGCGGTATATTGCCGCATGTATTATATCACAGCGCGCCGCCGTCCACAAGGCAAAAGGCCGTTGCGCTTCCATGGCGCGCGCAAAGCCGGCGGGAAACCCGCCGGCTTTGCGCGCGATGCATCCGCAGTTCCCGATCGCACCCGCCCGGCTCGCCGGATCAGATGCGGGTGGAAACCGGAAATTCGAAGTAGATGTTCGGATAGGGCTCGTCCTTCAGGGAAAAATGCCACCATTCGCAGTCGATGGGCTGGAAGCCGTTGCGCGTCATCGCGCTCTGCAGGAACATCCGGTTTTCGTACTGCTCATCGGTCACCGCCCGGGAATCCGGATGGGAAACCTCGCTGAACAGGTCGAAGGGGCTGCCCATATCCACCTCCTTGCCGGTACGCATGTCCAGCAGCGTCAGGTCCACGGCGCTGCCGCGGCTGTGGGAAGACTGGCTGGCGATATAGCCCTGCTTGAACAGCTCCTGCTTTTCCAGATCGGGATAGAAATAGGGCTTCATGCGCAGGTCCAGATCCTCGATGCCCCAGAGCACGAAGTGCCGGACCGCGTTCGCGGGGCGATAGGCGTCGAAGATCTTCAGCCGGTAGCCCTGCACGTTCACCTCGTTGGCAACGGCCTTCAGCGCGCGGGCGGCCTGCTTCGTCAGCAGCGCAACCGGCTCTTCATAGCCGTCGATGCGCTCGCCCACGAAATTGTAGGTGGAATAATAGCGGATCTCCTGCACAATGCCCGGCACAAAATCCGAAAGCAGCACAAAGCCGGAGGAATCCATCGTCACCTTTTCCCTGTAATCCATCGCCTGCTCAATCCCCTTTTCGCCCGTTCTTCTGACCCGGGGCCGTTGGACGGCCCTTCTGCTTCTGGTTCATGACCACGTTGACGTAGCTGTACGGGATCTCGATGCCCTCGGCCTCGAGCGCTCGCTTGACGCGCGTGTTGATATCGTCCTTGACGATCTCCGTGCGGGTGGTCGGCTCATAATAGACCGTCGTCGCCATCACCAGACTGCTGTCCTGATATTCCAGGAAGTAAACCGGGCCGTATCCTTCGCCCGGCTTTGCCGGCACGGAATACGGGCTTTCCCGCACCGCGTCGGCGATGACGGACGCCGCGCGTTCCACATCGGTATCGTAGGCGACGTGGAACCGGAAAAGCACCGAACGGAGGCGGCTTCGATAGCTCATGTTGGTGATCCTCATACCGTTCAGCTTGCTGTTGGGTATGATCCGCACGACGGTGTCGATATCCTGCAGCATCACGTGGCGCAGGGTGATGTCCTTCACGATGCCCCCGGTGCCGTCCTCCAGCTCGATGCGGTCGCCGATATCGAAGGGCTTGGTAGCGCTGAGCATCAGCCCGCAGATCATATCGGCGATGACCGGCTGCGCGGCGAAGCCGGCGATGGCAGCGATGACCGTCGTGCCCTGGAAGAACACCTTGCCGAAGGACTGGGTGATCGACGAACTCATCACCACCCACTGCACGGCCAGGAAGATCACGACGAAGCGCGCGATGTTTTCCACGAACCGCACGTTGATGGTGTTCCGCTTCCCGATCAGCCGCTTTGACGCTTTGCGTTCCAGTCTCAGCACCAGCGTAACCACGACAAACGTGACCACGGCCGTCAGGATCAGCTTCAGCGTCTCCCACAGCATGGGATGGGCTTCAAAAAATGCCGTAACTGCTGTCATTGGTATCTCCTCGTCTGCTCCGCCGCATATCCGCACCTTTGAGATCCGGCTTGTGCGCAGGGCGAAGGCCGCGGCAAACGCCGTCGAATGCCGACGGCGCCTGCGCGGCGATCGCCCGATCCACGTCAATCCGCGATGCCGCACATCCCCGCATCGCGCGCCTTCGGATTACTGCGCGTTCGCGCCGCTGTAGAATTCGGTCTGCGTGGGATTCGCCTGGATCAGCACCGAGCTCTGGTTGAACGCCTCTACCAGCTCGTCCGCCGCGGCGTGCACCTTGTCCAGCGTGGTGTCGCTCAGGTAGATCACCAGCGTGTACTCCTGGTATTCCGTGCCGTCGTCGCCGATCCAGCCGCCGAACGCCTCAAGTGGCTGATCAGGATCTCGCGGGCCTTTTCGATGGCCTCGGCCTGGGTGAACACCGGCTTGTCGGTATCCTTGTCGTTGGTGCCCAGATACATGACGTACTGGACGCCCTCGTCCGCCTCCGCCTCGGCGTCAGAGGGAACGATGTCCTCGGCCAGGTCCTCCAGCCAGCGGAAGGTGCCGGTCTTGACCACTTCCTCGCCGTAGATCGTGCGCCAGTCGTCATGCATGGAGATGACGGTAAAGCCCATGCCCTCCCACTTCTCGCGCAGCTCGGGGCCCTTGTCGGGATTGCCGTAGTCCCGCTCGCCGTCGTCGGCGATCAGCTGGAACGCGGCGCTGCGATAGCGGTTGTTGAAGAGGGTGTAGTTGTGCATGCTGACGTCGCCGGAGCTGTTGCCGAAGGAGAGCACCGGCTGGCGGCCGATCTCCTGGGCGATCTGCAGCACCTTGTTCGTCTTCAGATTTTTGATGATCAGACGGTCGGTGCGCACCACCTCGTCGTTGCCGGTGAACACGTAATTCAGACCGTCCGCTTCGCCCTGGTTCGTGGCTTCCAGCGCCACGTCCATGCCGATGATGTTTTCATAGGGAATATCCAGCATGCCCTCGATGAAGGTGCGGCAGATGAAGCGGTCGCTGCCGGAGCAGACGTAGCACTTGAAGCCGTTGTCCTGCAGGTATTCCACGACCTCCACCATGGGCAGGAAGAAGGAATCCGCGTAAGTCATGCCCTCGAAGCCGTCCACCTCGCGAACCAGCTGCCGGGTCACGAAATCGGCGAACTCGTTCAGCGTCATGCCGGCATAGGCCTTCGCCGCGTGGACGGCGTGCAGCATGTCCATGCCGTCCGGGAAGGACTTGTCCAGCGCGTGGTCGCGCAGCATGCGTCCGAACTCCAGCATCTCTTCGTCCGGCTGATAGGACGGATCCGCCAGGATGCGCCGCGCCAGCAGGTAATACTCCAGATAGGTCGGATAGAGCTCGCCCATCAGCGTGCCGTCCATGTCGAACACCGCGATGCGGTCCACCGGCGGGATGTAATCGGGCGAGGATTCGTCCGTCACCGCCTCGACGTACTCGATCAGCGCCTTCAGCGACGGCGCGTCCGGGTTCCATTCGGCGAAAGCGTCCTCATAAGCGCCTTCCGGCTGCGCTTCTTCCGTCTCCGGGGCGCTTTCGGCGGCCTGCGGCTCCGCGGTCTCCGGCGCGGCGGCCTCCTCCGCCAGCGCAAAGCCGGTCGTGCAGGCGAGCATCAGCATCATCGCAATCAAAAGGGACATCAGTGCAAACGCAGTTTTCTTCATTCTCTTTTCCTCCGTCCATCGATCTTCTGCATTCTGTTTAGATGTCTATCCGAATCCGCCAACGAATCTGCGGAACGGACGGCGCCGGTCAGGCGGCGTCCCGGGCCTCTTCTTCGATATAGCGGTAGATATACGCCTCGGCCAGTTCATCCAGCCTGCCGGATTCCCGTTCGTCCGCCAGGAAACCGTTCACATAGGCCAGCAGGTCTTCGCTGCCCTCGGGCATCAGCGCGCCGAGCTGGCCGCGGGTAAAGGGATCGAAGATCAGCGGCGCGGCCAGGCGGTCGTCCTGGCCCACGTAATAGCCGGCCTCCATGATCTCGGTGATCATGACGTCCGCCTCGCCTTCGGCGATCAGGCCGGGGATCTCCTGGTTCACGTCGTGCACGATCAGCGTGCAGTCGGGCAGGTTCTCCCGCGCGAATTTCTCGTTCAGCCCGCCCGGGTTCACCATCACGCGGACCTCCGGCCGGTTGATGGAATCCAGGTCCGTGTACTTCCCCGCGTCCTCCGCGCGGCAGAGGATGGTCTTGCCGTTGTCGAGGTAGCCCTCGCTCATCAGTGCCTGCGCCTTGCGGGCGTCGGTGATGGTGATGCCGCAGAGGGCCAGGTCGAACTTGCCGGCGAGGGTATCCTCCATCAGCGTCGGCCAGGAGGTGGGCACGTATTCGATCTCCACGCCCAGCGACGCGGCCAGATCCTCCGCCAGGGCCGCGTCAAACCCGACGTATTCGCCCGTTTCCGGATCCAGGAAGGACATCGGGTTGTAATCCCCCGCCGTCCCCACGCGCAGCACGCCGCGCCCGCGAATGGCGTCCAGAACGCCCAGCGGGACCACGGAATCGCTGTTCACCGGGAATGTGAAATAGACGTCCGGGAACGGCTCGTCCTTCAGCGTGAAATGCCACCATTCCTCGGAGAGCGGCTTGAAGCCGTGCGCCAGCATCGCCTCGCGCAGGATCATGCGGTTGGCGTACTGCTCTTCGGTGATGCCCCTGTAATCCGGATGGGAGAGCTCGCCGAAATAATCGAACGTGCCGCCCATGTCCACTTCACGCTCCGTGGTCATGTCGAACAGCGTCAGATCCACGGTGCTGCCGCGGCTGTGGCCGGAATGCTCGGCGATATAGCCCTGCGGGAACAGCACCTCTTTGTCCAGCTCGGGATAGAAATACGCCTTCATACGCGTATCATCCATGTCCAGCGCCCACCTCATGAAGTGGGTCACGGCCTTCTGCGGGCGGTAGGCGTCGAAGATCTTCAGGCGATAGCCCTTGGCCAGCAGATCATCGCTGACTTCCCGCAGCGCGGCGGCCGCTTCCTTCGTCAACAGCGCCAGCGGCTCCTCGTAGCCGTCGATGCGGTCGCCGATAAAATTGTAGGTGGAATAATAGCGGATCTCTAGAATGGCGTCGGGCACCGCCTCGCTCAGCAGAACAAAATCGGAAGCGTCACCGGACAGCTTCACGCCGTCCGCGCTGATGGTGACATCCGCCGGCTCCGCCGCGAAGCCCGGCAGCATTCCCGCCAGCAGCGCCAGGATCAGCAGCAGAAATATCGTCTTTCCCTTCATAAACTCGCTCCTTTCCGTCCCTCGGCATTATCGCGGAAGGGCGCCGCCCTTCTTCGCCTTCTTGTCCTCGTACATCCGCTGGTCGGCCTCGGCCAGCACCGCTTCCAGATCGTAGCCCTTCTCGCCGCAGGCCATGCCGCAGGCGATGACGCAATTGATGCCATCGGGCTTCCGGTTCAGTTCGGCGAGCCCGTCTTCCCACTTCCGGCGCAGCTGCTCCGCTTCCTCGCGGGAGACGTGGATGGCGACGAGGATGAATTCGTCACCGCCCACGCGAAACGGCATCACGTTGCGCGCCTGGATCCGGCGCAGGCTTTCAGCGGCCTTCAGGATCAAACCGTCGCCCACTTCGTGGCCGTAGGTGTCGTTCATGTGCTTCAGGTTGTTGACATCCATATTGAACACGGCGATCCTGTCCAGCGACTGGAAGAGCGTCCGCTTCAATTCCATGAACTTGCCCTTGTTGTACAGGCCCGTCAGCCCGTCATGCTCCTTTTCCTCACGCATCGTCCGGGAATAATCCGTGACATCCTGCACCAGATTCATGTACAGGCTGGCATCGACGATGTGGTGGATCTGCAGCATTTCGGAATCCACGGTGATCGTGGAAGTCGTCACCATGTAGGTGCTCTTGTTCTCCCGGCGGAGCAGATCCCACAATTCGCCCCGCTGCCCTTCCCTGGGCGGCGGACAGGCGACGGCCCAGTTCGTCGTTTCACGGCTGACAAAGGCCGATCGATCGTCTTCGTACAGCACTTCCCCCGCCGCGTTCGTAACGCGGTTTCCGCCGAGATCGTTCTTGAAGAAACAGAGCATGGCCTCGTCGAGATTGATACTCATGATGTTTTATCCCTCCGCAGCCGGATTTATCTGCCGAAATCCTTGATGATCACCAGCTCGATCCGGTCGCCCTTGACGCCGACGATCACGTCGTCCGCAAGCCTGGCGACGATGGATTTTTCAAGCTCGTCCCACGCGGCCTCGGCAACTCCGTCCGCGCTGCGCTCCCTGTCCAGATCGGCCCGGTAGGACTGCAGCGTCCAGATCGGCACGAGGCCGTCCGGAGAGACCATGTTGACGCCCGGCGAGTGCACGATGCCGTAATGCATGGTATCGCGGCCATAGGTGTCCATCATGTTGCCAAAGCCGTGCATCGCGCCGGAGATAAACTCGCCCAGCATCGCCATGAAACCCTTGGTCAGCGCGTTTTTGCCGGTTTTCGATACGGAAAGCAGCTCCTGCTTCTTGTCTGCGTCCATGTCGGTCGTCGCTTCCAGATGGATCTCGCAGCGGCTTGCGTCACCGACAAACCACAGCTGACCGTAGAAATCCTCCACCATGGCCTTGACCATGCCCAGCGTCTCCTCCACCAGCAGGTCCAGCCGCAGCGCGCTATGCTTGTCCAGCTTCATCTGCCAGGCGAAATTCTCCGTCGCGTAACGCGCCGCCGCCATGCGCCCGGCGTCACTGTTAACCATGAACTTATCCGAAACCATGTTATTCCCTCCGCGTCATATCCTTTTTTTGATGGTCAGGACGTTCCTGCCATCCCTGCGCTCATAGCGCATTTCATCCATCGTTTTTTTCACCAGGAAAATACCCAGCCCGCCGATCTTGCGCTGTTCAGCGGGCAGCGTTACATCGGGGTCTTCCTTCTTCAGCGGATCGTATGGAACGCCGCTGTCCATGAAGGTAACGGCCGCCGTGCGGGAGGGCGCATCAAATTCAAACTGCACGACCGCATCGCCGGTCCCGCCGGGATAGGCGTAGTGGGCGATGTTCCCGAACAGTTCGTCGATGGCGATATCGATCTGCGCCCGCGCCTTCATCGGACAGCCGATTTTATCCAGCTCCTCGCTGACAAAAGCCGTTGCCTGGGGTATGTTCCCCACGACTGCTTCGAGTTTGATCTCCTTCATGATAACCCCTTCTTCCGTCCACCGATTGACGTCGACGCACCCGATACGGCTCAGTAGAGCGTGTGCTCCATCTCCACGTAAGTCCTGAAAAGATCCAGGCAGGCGTCCCGGTCGATGCAGACGAGATAGTCCGCCAGCTGCTCCCTGCCGCCCGAAAGCGCGTCGAATTTTTCATCGCGGAAGCCGATCATCGCGTTATCCGCAATGGTGCAGCCGTAATAGACCCGGTCGATATTGGCCCACAGGCAGGCGTACAGGCACATGGGACACGGTTCTCCGGTGGTGTACAGCTCGCACCCGGTCAAATCGTAGGTGCCCGCCTTCGCGCAAGCGTCGCGGATGGCCGATACCTCGCCGTGGCAGGTCGGGTCGTTGTCGACCAGGACCCGGTTATGCCCCTGGCCGATAATCTCTCCGTCCTTCACGATCACGGCCCCGAACGGGCCGCCGTGATGCTGGGCGATGCCCTCCAGCGCCTCGTCGATGGCCGCCTGCATGAAGGGGTTTTCGGCTGCCGCCGGCTGGATCTCTGCCGGCTCGGCCAGCGCAGTGGAGAAGAGCAGGCATAAAAACAACACAAAAGACAACGGCTTCATCGCAGATT
>CACWVN010000078.1 GCA_902764285.1 uncultured Eubacteriales bacterium | reverse complement strand
CCCTCATTCACGGGCTCGAAGTTATCGACCTTGTTGAAGTTGGCGTACTGGCTGATGTACTCGCGCCGGGGTTCCACCTTGTCGCCCATCAGGATGGTGACGCGGCGCTCGACCTCGGTGAAATCCTCGATGGACACCTGCATCAGCTTCCGGCCGTCGGGGTTCATCGTGGTCTCCCACAGCTGTTCGGGGTTCATCTCACCCAGGCCCTTGTAGCGCTGCAGCGTGTATCCCCTGCCGATCTTTCTGATGGCGTCGGGCAGGGCGCTGTCGTCGTAGCAGTATATGACCTTGTCGCCCTTGGCCACCTTGTACAGCGGCGGCATGCCGATGTAGACGTGGCCCTCGGTGATCAGCTGGCGCATGTAGCGGTAGAAGAACGTCAGGAGGATCGCGCGGATGTGCGCGCCGTCCTGGTCGGCGTCGGAGAGGATGATGACCTTGTTGTACTTGAGCCGGGAGATGTCGAACTCGCTCTCGATGCCGGTGCCCAGCGCGGTGATGATGCTGCGGAATTCCTCGTTCTGCAGCACCTGGTCCAGCCGCTTCTTTTCCACGTTCAGCGGCTTGCCCCGCAGCGGCAGGATCGCCTGGAAGCGGCGGTCGCGGCCCTGTTTGGCGCTGCCGCCGGCGGAATCGCCTTCGACGATGAACAGCTCGTTCTGCTCGGCCTTCCTGCCGGTGCAGCTGGACAGCTTGCCCACCAGCGGTGCGGCCTCCAACTGGCCCATGGCGCGGATGTTCTCCTTGGCCTTGCGGGCGGCCTCGCGGGCCTTGGCGGCCTTCATGGCCTTGCCGATGATCGCCTGGGCGAAATCCTGGTTCTTCAGATCGTCCAGGTAGATGGACAGCTGCTCCTGGCACACGGCCTCGAAGATCGGCCGCACCTCGGTATTGCCCAGCCGTCCCTTGGTCTGGCCCTCGAACTGCGGGTTCTTCACGCCCGCGTACACCACGGCGGTCATGCCCTCGCGGAAATCGTCGCCGGCCAGGTTGTTGTCCTTTTCCTTCAGGATGCCCACGCGGCGGGCATAGTCGTTGAACGCCTTGGTGACGGCGGCCTTGAACCCGGTTTCGTGGTAGCCGCCCTCGGTGGTGGGCACGTTGTTGACGAAGGAGAACACGTTTTCGGTGTAGGAATCGGTGTACTGGATCGCCACGCGCACCAGCGTGCCGTCGCGGACCTGTTCGAACACGATGGGATCGGTGATGGTGGTCTTGTCGGCGTTCAGGTACTGCACGAAATCGGCGACACCGCCCTCGTAGCAGTATTCGAAGACGCGCTTGTCCGGATCCTTGACGCGCTCGTCGGTGAAGATGAACTTCACGCCCTTGTTGAGATACGCCAGCTCGCGCACGCGGCGGCGCACCACATCGGACTGGAAGTGCACGTCGTCAAACACGCGGCGGTCGGGCATGAAGCAGACCTGCGTGCCGCGCTTGCGGGTGTTGCCGATCTTCTCCAGCGGCGCCACGGGCTTGCCCGAGATGATCTTGCCGGTCTTTCTGTCCAGCACCGATTCGTAGCGCTGGAAGTAGTGGCAGTAGTCCTTGTACACGTCCACCGTCATCCATTCGGACAGCGCGTTGACCACGGACGCGCCCACGCCGTGCAGGCCGCCGGAATAGGCGTAGTTCTTGTCGTTGAACTTGCCGCCGGCGTGCAGCTGGGTATAGACGACCTCCACCGCGGACACGCCCAGCTTCGGGTGGATGTCCACCGGCACGCCGCGGCCGTTGTCGGTCACCATGCAGCTGCCGTCCTTGCGCAGCGTGACGGTGATCTCCGTCGCGTAGCCGTTGGACGCCTCGTCGATGGCGTTGTCCACGATCTCCCAAATCATGTGGTGCAGGCCGCGCGGGCCGGTGGAGCCGATGTACATGCCGGGGCGCATGCGCACGGCCTCGAGGCCTTCCAGTACCTGTATCGATTTTGCGTTGTAGGTGTCTGCCATGATTCCCTCCGAAAATGCGGTTTCCGGCGCGCCGCAGCGCCGCAAAAGCGCATATATATTCAACGGAATTATACATCCCGCAGGTTAATTTTAGTTGAGGAATCACCCCAAAGCGCCATTCTGTGCCAGTATTGTAGGGATTATGTAACCTTTTTGAAAAATAGCCGCCGCCGATGATAATTCGAGCGAATTTGCATATACTTGTCAGGTATGATATAATAGAGTCAATTCAAAAGATCAGGGGCGATGGCATGGACGACCGGAACACGACGCTGGCCGAACTGAAGGAACAGGTGCACCAGCTGTGCCTGCGCAAGGGCTGGGGCGTGGAAGGCGTTCAGAACCCCCAGCACATCGCCATGGCCATGACCGTTGAAATGAGCGAGCTGCTGGAGCACTTCCAGTGGCTGAACCCCGAAGACGTGCAGGCGCTGATGGACGGGCGCGACCCCGAACGGCGCGACATGATCGCCGAAGAGTTCGCGGACGTGATGATGTACGGCCTGCAGCTGACGCGCACGCTGGGCATCGATATCACCCAGCAGGTCATGCGAAAGATCGACATCGTCGATCGGAGACCGCCCAAGCCCTATAACCCCGCGCGCTGATCCGGCGCGGCAAGACGGAGGACGAGCATGGAAAACGATTTTATACTGGTGCTTGACCTGGGCGGCCCGCAGGCCGTCACCATGGCGCGAAAGCTTCGCAACCAGCAGTATTACACGGAAATCATCTCCCGCAACGCCGATATCGACCTGTTCCGCCGCAAAGCGCCCCGGGGCATACTGGTCGTGGGCGGAGACGACGCCCCGCGTTTGGACATCTTCCCCCGGGCGGTGCTGTCTCTGGGCATTCCGGTGCTGTCCATGGGCGGCGCGGCGCGCATGATGGCCGAAGCCGAAGGCGCCGAGTCGGAAGGGATACTGCTGCAGGGAACCGCGGCGCAGATCACGTTTTCACCCTGCGACCTGTTCGAGGGATTGACCGTCAGCGACCGTTACCTGGCCCGCATCGACGGATTCGCGCTGCCGGAGGGGTACAAGGCCATCGCCAGCACGACCTCCGGGCTGATCCCCGCGTTCGCGGATTTCAGCCGCAATCTCTACGGCCTGCAGTTTTACGCCGAATCCAACGATCCCGACGGCGCGGCGATCCTTTCCAATTTCGCGGAAAGGATATGCGGATGCACGCCGAAATGGACCATCGATAACTTTATCGAAGAGGAAATCCGATACGTCCAGGAGCGCGTCGGCCATGCCAGCGCGCTGATGGCCGTCTCCGGCGGCGTGGACTCCGCCGCCTGCGCCGCGCTGATGCGCCGCGCGATCGGCGACCGGCTGCGCTGCGTGTTCGTGGATACCGGGCTGCTGCGCGAAAACGAGGCGGAGCGCGTCAGGAACACCTATGAAAACGTGCTGAACATGCCCCTGATCTGCGTCGACGCCCGTTCCCGGTTTATCGACCGGCTGCGCGGCATAGCCGATCCCGTGGACAAGCACCGCGCCGTCCACAACGAATTCATCAACGTGTTCTCTGAAATCACCCAGGCGCATCCGGACGCGGAATTTCTCGTCAAAGGCACCATCTACAGCGACCTGCTGGCCAGCGGGACATCCGACGCCGCCTACGCCCGGCAATTCGATTCCGGCACGCTGCTGGAGCCCGTGCGCATGCTGTTCAAGGACGAGATCCGCTCGCTGGCGGAGACGCTGGGCCTTCCCGCCGCGCTGGCGGCCAGGCAGCCCTTCCCCGCGCCCGGGCTGGCCGTGCGCTGCGGCGGCGAAGTGACGCGCGAAAAGCTGATGCAGCTGAGACACGCGGACGCGATTCTCCGCGAAGCCGTCATCGAAGAGGGCCAGGAGAAGCGCCTTTCGCAGTTCTTCGCGGTGCTGCCCGACGCGCGGGCGCTGACGCTGAGATCCGGCGCGGCGAGCTTCGGGCGCGTGTGCGCGCTGCGGGCCGTGATGGAACACGGCGACAGCTTCACCGTCGGAAAGCTCCCCTACGATCTGCTGGATCGCGTCGCCGAGCAGATACTGGCGGAAGTGCCCGGCATCAGCCGCGTGCTCTACGATATCAGCGGCGGCGCCTGCGGCGCCGTGGAATGGGAATAAACGCCGTCAATCCCGGAGGACGCAGTTCTTCCGGGATTGCGCTTTTCCGGCCATTCTGGTATAATGATTCCCGGCGGGCCCGGCCCGCCGACCGGCGTCTGGGCGCGCGAAACAGCGCCGCCCGGCAATGGACGCCCGGACGATACACACGCGATTCGTCAGAACCCCGATGGGCCGCTGCGGCCCGCGTTCCGGCGACCGGCGCAGCCCTTGCGGCCGCCGGATGAGGTTACGATTATGATGCTGAGACATTCCCGAGAGCCCGTGGACGGGCAGCCGGTGGAAAACACCTTCGTGGCCATCGACGAGCGCAGCGGCGAGGAGCTGGGCGCCTGCACGATCTACTGCGACGACAACCCGGTGCTCTACCCCGCGCGCCCCTTCCAGGTGCGCCTGCAGCTGGAAGGCCATCCCATCCCCGACGCGCTGCTGGGCGCGGCCGTGGCCCGCGGGCGGGAGATCTGCACGGAATCCGGCAAGTTCTGCCGCCTGTATACCCGCTGCGATCCGGACGACGACGAGACGATGAACACGCTGCAGCCCATGGGCTTCAAGGATAACGACGGGCTGGTAAAGATGCAGCTGCAGCTGCCGTTCGCCTGCGATTACAAGCTGCCCGCCGGCTGCGTGGTGGTGAAGGACAACCTGAGCGATCCCATGGAACAGAAGTTCTTCCTGGAGCGCTACAACGAACTGTACAACACGGTTCACGATTTCGAATGGCTGCGCAGCTATATCGACCGCGACGGATTCACCCGGATCCTGACGGTATCGCCCACGGGCATGGCCGGGGAAATACTGATCTGGCGGGAAAACTACGTCGGGATCATCGGCTATGTGCAGACCGCGAAGCGCTGGCGGCGTCTGGGCGTGGGCACCTGCATGGTCGGGCTGGCCTGCGAAGAATTCGAGCGGGCGAATCTTTTCTGCGCCGAAGCCAGCGTCCGCGCGCGGATCCCCCACATCTTGAAACTGATGGAAAAGACCGGCTTCAAACAGACCGACCTGCTGATGCGCTATCCCGGCGTGGACATCAACCCGTCGGAAAAATAAGCGCATCCCGCAGAACAAAGCGACTTGCCGCGCATACGTCCCCCGTCCCCGGCAATAGGATGAACCAGGAACGGGAGGGATGATATGCACGGCAAGCTTTTTTATGGCTGCGCAACGGCGCTGGTGACGCCGTTTCGCGGCGGCAAGGTGGATTTCGACGCATTGCAGGCTCTGATCGACTGGCAGATCGAAGAAGGCGTCGACGCGCTGGTGCTGCTGGGCACCACGGGCGAACCGGCGTGCGTCAGCGAGCCGGAGCGCCGGGCGATACTGGAATGTGCCGCCGCGCGCATCGCGGGGCGCGTCCCGTTGATCGCCGGCGCCGGCAGCAACGACACGCGCACGGCCATCCGCCACTGCATGGAGGCGCAGCGAATCGGCGCGGACGCGCTGCTGGTGGTGACGCCCTATTACAACAGAACCAGCCGTACTGGCCTCATCGCGCATTACACCGCCATCGCCGACAGCGTCCGCCTGCCGATCATCATGTACAACGTCCCCGGCCGCACGGGCATGAATCTGCCGCCGGAGGTCGTGGCAGAGCTGGCGAAGCACCCGAACCTGTGCGCGGTGAAGGAGGCCTCGGGAAGCCTGTCGCAGCTGACGGACATGGCCGCGGTTTGCGGCGGCGGCCTGGCGCTGTACAGCGGCAACGACGACCAGGTGCTTCCGGCCATGGCGCTGGGCGCGCGGGGCGTCATCTCCGTGGCGGCGAATCTCATTCCCGCCGCGATGCATGAAATGGCGGCCGCCTGGCTGCGGGGCGACCCGGATCGCTGCCGGGAATTGCAGCTGGAATACCTGCCGCTGCTGCGGATGCTGTTTTTCGAAGTCAACCCGATCCCCGTAAAGGCGGCGCTGAGCATGATGGGGCGCGCGGAGAACGAGCTGCGCCTTCCGCTGGTCCCGCTGGATGAAGATCGCTCGGGAGCGCTCCTTCAGATGCTGATGCGGTTCGGGCTGGTCAGATAGAGCGACAGCCGCCGGCGCAGATCCAGCGCCGGCGGCTGTTTTATAACGTGCATCAAAACATATCGAAAAGGTTGATCTGCTCCGCGCGGGAGCTGTTCCAGTGGCGGCTCATCTCCTGCAGGTCGATGCCCTGCAGGTTTTTGATCGGCCTCGCGCCGCGGGAGATCAGCGGCCCGTTGCCGGGATAGCCCTCCCAGGCGTAGATCCAGTCGCAGGTGCGGTTCTGCAGCGCGTCCACCTCGCCGCGATGGCCGTCGGTGCTGAATATGAACGCCGCGTCGGCCAGCGCGAACAGCAGCTTGTTGCGGGCGATGGCATGGCTGACGGTGAACATGGCGTCGGGGTGTTCCAGCGAGAGCACCGCGCAGCGGCCCTGACCCACGAGCGCGGCGATGGCGTCGTCCTTCAAGTGGTCGTGCATGCCGCCGCCCAGAATGTCCAGCAGCGTTCCGCCGCTCTGGGCGACGATCCCCTGGGCCACGCGGGACACGCCCAGTTCGCCGCCCGTGGCCACGACGTATCCGCGCTCCACCGCGCCGCGGACCAGCTGTTCGATCGCCTCGCGGACCTCCGGCGTGGTCTTGACGCCGCTGATGCCCATGATGGCGACG
This sequence comes from uncultured Eubacteriales bacterium, assembly GCA_902764285.1. Taxonomy (GTDB): domain Bacteria; phylum Bacillota; class Clostridia; order Christensenellales; family Aristaeellaceae; genus UBA2862. The sequence continues at coordinate 4,827 of CACWVN010000078.1, read as the reverse complement.
CAGGGGCGGTTCAGGATCTCGGCATCGCCGCAGCGGTAGAAGCACGGCGGCGCGGAGGGACCCAGCTTCCGTTCCAGCCGGCGGGGATATTCGTCGTCGTACTGGGTGACGATATCCAGCCCTTCCATCATGTAGCCCTCGAGGGCATAGGAAAGCTGGATGTTCCTGTGCAGCAGCGTGAAGGCGCGATAGCCCTCTTCCTCGGAAATGCCCAGATACATCATCAGGCCGCTGATATCCACGTCCAGCAGCCGGCCGATGCCGCGATAGCGCGAAGCGCGCGCCGCCTCCTCAAAGCGCCGAAATTCCTGGACGCTGTACGGGCGCGCGTATTCCTCCTTGTTCGGGGAAAGCGCCATGGTCAGCAGCATCGCCGCGTAGGCGTCGTCATTGTGTTTCATGCCCGGGTTCCCCTTCCTGCCGCTTATGTATTTATTATAACACAGATCGGCGGTTTTGCAAAGGCTACGGTTCCTCGCCCTCCAGCGCCCGCCGCAGCTTTTCCAGCGCCTTTTTTTCGATGCGGGAAACGTAGCTGCGCGAAATGCCCAGCCGCCGCGCCACTTCGTGCTGGGGCTTTGGGTCGTCGTCCGAAAGCCCGCACCGAAGGCGCACGACCTCGCGTTCCCGCTCGTCGAGCACCTTCCCCATCAGCCGCAGCGCCCGCCGGGCCTCGATGGCCGTCTCCGCCTCCCGCGGGACCAGGTCCGGCTCCGTGCCCAGCAGATCGCTCAGCTGCATCTCGGCGCCGTCCTGATCGGGGCCGAGGCTGTCGCCCATCAGCACCACGTCCTTGTACTTGCGCTCGGCGCGAAACACCATCCGGATCTCGTTTTCGATGCACCGCGCGGCATAGGGCGTCAGTCGGCCCGCCTCCGGGCGGAACGTGGAAACCGCCTTGATCAGCCCCAGAGAGCCGACCGAGATGAGGTCGTCCTGGTCTACGCCGGGCCGGGCGTACTTTCGGGCGATGTGCGCCACGAGTCTCAGGTTGTGCTCCACCAGCGCCCCGGCGGCGGCGCGGTCGCCTTCGTGCATGCGGCGGATCATCTCCGCTTCCCGATCGGCGTCCAGCGGTTTGGGAAAGGACTGGCGCGCGCTGAGATGAAGCAGCATCAGCCAGCCGTTTTCCGCCAGCCAAAGCAGCATTTCGGGCAAAAACATAGGGCTTTCCCCCTTTTTCGAGGTCTGCCCTATATCCTATGCGGATCCCGTCGAAACGTGACGCCCGATCAGATCAGGCGTCGGAAACCGATATGCGCAAGCGGTTACTGCGCGTCCCCGGATTCCGCCTGGCTGCGGTCGTATTCCTCCCACAGCGGGCGATAGCGGGTCACATTGGCGAGGTGCTCCTCCTTCGTCTTGGAGAAAGCCAGCTTTCCGGAGGTGGGCTCCATCGCGCAGAAATACATATAGCCCTCCCGGATATATTCCATGTCCGGCGACTTGGCGGCTTCCAGCGCGGCCACCGAGGGATTGCAGATTGGGCCGGCGGGCAACGCGGGCACGAAATAGGTGTTGTAGGCGTTCTGCTGGGCGGTCTCCTCGTCGGTCAGCGCCAGCTTGTGCACGCCGCTGAGATACGTGACGGTCGGGTCGCTCTCCAGCTTCCAGCCCGCCTTCAGCCGGTTATGGAATACCGCGGAGACCTTCGCATAATCGGCGCGGCTGGCGGCTTCCTTTTCGATCATGGAGGCCAGCGTGATCGTCTGTTCCATCGTCAGCGGGTTATCATAGGTCTCCACCTCGTGGAAATTGCCCTCCGCGTCGGAATAATATTCGGTTTGGTCCGAGTAGAACACGCTGTCGACGACCTTGTTGTGCTGGTTCAGCAGCGTGCGCAGGATGCTCTCGGGGGAAGCTGAAATAAAGATCCGATAGGTGTCCGGCGCCAGATAGCCCTCCAGCGCGTACTTCCTGCCGACCAGCGATCCGGCGCTCTGGGCGTCCCGCAGGGCATAGGAATTGCCGACGAACAGGTCCACGTCGTTGCACAGCTTCAGGAATTCATCCCGGCTCTCCAGCGCGCCTATGCTGACCAGGTAATCGGCGATGTTTTCGCACGTCCAGCCGGGCACGATGGTGATGGTGCGCTCGTTGGTCTGGCTGCCGGAGGTCAGTTCGGCGATGATCTGGTTGACGTTCATGCCCGGGGAAAGGTTGAACGTGCCGTAGCTGAGCATGTTCGTCAGCCCCTGGAACTGCACCATGTACTTGAAAACGCTGTGGTTGCGCAGCAGGTGCGCCTCCTCCAGGCGCTTCGCGATCACGGAAACGGATTCGCCCTTTTCGATCTTGAAGCTGACGGTCTCCGACGTATCCGCGGCCACGGGCGCCAGATAATGGTCGTACACGCGGTTATAGCCCACGGAAACCATGCCGATCACCATCAGGGCGCTGCAGATAAAGATCAGCACCGGCCGCAGGATCTTCCAAATCCAGGCATACCAGTACAGGCCGTATTCGCGATCCTCGTGCAGGGCCTTGATGCTGTATTTTTCCGATTTGATGACCGGCGCGCGCCGGGACGCGGCGCGTCTTTTCCTTTTCTGTGCCATGTAAACCTCCAGGGAAGGGATCTGCGGCGGCTTCAGTTCTGGCTCAGCATGTCCAAATCCACGCCCGCCACGTCCGCGAGTATCTTGAATATATCCGACAGCATGCGCTGGAACCGGAATTCCGCCATCAGGAAGGCGCTGACATCGGGGTTGAACTGCAGCAGCGTGCCGATCTGCTGCAGGCGCTGAAAGTCCTCCTCGGGCATGGTCTCCCCCGCCGCGGCCTTCGCCTGCAGGCGGTACTGCAGCTTCTTGTATTCGTCCAGCAGCGCCTTGTTGGTGCCGTCGTCGTAGGCCGTTTCCTTCAGTCGGGCGTATTCGCGGTATTCCTCGCTCTCCTTCAGGGCGCGCGCCAGCGCATGGGCCTGGTCGTAAGGATTCATCACTTACCTCCAATATTGGACGCAGAACCTGCGCCCAGAGTTCAGAGTGGAGAGTCTATAGTGTAGAGTTCAGAGTGGAGAGTTCAGAGTTCAGATTGATTGGCGTTCATCCGCCCGGGCAATCCAATCCAAACTCTTAACTCTAAACACTCAACTCTCTTTTCAGATGTCCACGATGATCGGCAGGATCATCGGGTTGCGCTTGATGGTATCGAAGATGTAGCGCTGCACGGATTCGCGCACGTCGTTCTTCAGCCGGTTCCAGTCGGTGGAATCGATGGGGCCGAATGCGTCGATGGCGCGCATGGCGGCGGCGCGGGCGCCCTCCACCAGCTCGTCAGATTCGCGCACGTACACGAAGCCGCGGCTGATGATGTCGGGGCCGGAGACCACGGCGCCCAGGTCGTGATCCACGCCCATGACGACGATCAGCAGGCCGTCCTCGGACAGGTGCTTGCGGTCGCGCAGCACCACCGCGCCCACGTCGCCGATGCCCAGGCCGTCGATCAGCACCGATCCGCTGGGCACCACGCCGGTGACGTCGATGGAATCGCTTTCCAGCTCGATCACGTCGCCAATCTCAACCATCAGCACGTTGTCCTCCGGCATGCCCAGGGCCTTGGCCAGGTTGGCATGGTGGTACAGGTGGCGGTATTCGCCGTGCACGGGGATGAAATACTTCGGGTGCACCAGCGTGTGGATCAGCTTTAATTCCTCCTGACGCGCGTGTCCGGAGACGTGCACCTCGGCCAGGGATTCGTAGATCACATTCGCGCCGATGCGGATCAGCTGGTTGATGACGCGGGAGACGGATTTTTCGTTGCCAGGGATAGGCGTGGCCGAGATGATGACCGTGTCGCTCTCGCGGATCTCCAGCTTGCGGTGCTCGGCGAAAGCCATGCGGGAGAGGCCGCTCATCGGCTCGCCCTGGCTGCCGGTGGTGACGACGGTGATCTGGTCGTCGGGATAGCGGTCGATCTCCTCCGCGGAGATCAGCGTGCCTTCGGGGATCTTCAGATACCCCAGCTGCATGGCCACCTTGGACACGTTCAGCATGCTGCGGCCCATCAGGCATATCTTCCGATGATAGCGCACGCAGGAATCCACCACGGCCTGGATGCGGTGCACGTTGCTGGCGAACATCGCGATGATCAGCCGGCCCGACGCCTTGGGAAACTGTTCGTTGAAGGTGGCGGCCACCTTCTTTTCCGACATGGTGAAGCCCTGGCGTTCGGCGTTGGTGGAATCGGCCAGCAGCGCCAGCACGCCCTGTCGGCCCAGCTCGGCCAGCCGGCCCAGGTCGATGGGCGCGCCGTCCAGCGGCGTATAGTCCACCTTGAAGTCGCCGGTGTGCACGATGGTGCCCACGGGCGTCTGGATCGCGAGCGCACAGGAGCCCGCGATGGAGTGGTTCACGTGGATAAACTCCACCGAAAAGCAGCCCGCCCGGACGACGTCGCCGGGCTCCACCACGTTCAGCGGGGCCACGTTCTGCAGCCGGTGTTCCTTCAGCTTATGCTCGCACAGCGCGAGCGTCAGCTTCGTGCCGTAAACGGGCGCGGGCAGGGTGCGCAGCACATAGGGTACCGCGCCGATGTGGTCTTCGTGGCCGTGGGTGATAAAATAGCCGCGAATCTTTTCTTTATTATGCTCCAAATAGCTGGTATCGGGGATGACAAGATCCACGCCGGGCATATCCTCGCGCGGAAAGACGGAACCGAGATCGATCACGATGATGTCGCTCTGGTATTCCAGCACCGTCAGGTTCTTTCCGATTTCTCCCAGGCCGCCCAGCGGTATGATCTTCAGTTTGGGTTCCCTGTTTCTTCTGGACAAACCATTGCCTCCTTTTCAGTTTGATTTCTCTATCGCTTTATACGCCTCGC
>CACWVN010000077.1 GCA_902764285.1 uncultured Eubacteriales bacterium | reverse complement strand
GGAATCGCTGGCCCGCTGGCGGCTGCCGGACGGGCGCATGGTGCCGCCCGCGGTGTTCGTGCCGGTGCTGGAAAAATACGGCATGGTCACCAACCTGGATAAGTACATCTGGGAAGAGGTGTGCCGCTGGCTGCGCCGGTGGCTGGACGCCGGCCACAAGGCCGTGCCGATCTCCGTGAACGTTTCGCAGATCGACATCTTCACCATCGACGTGCCGGAATTCTTCGCTTCGCTGATCCGCAAATACGATCTGATCACCGATTACATCAAAATTGAAATCACCGAATCCGCCTACGTGGACGACACCGCCCGCGTGAGGGAGACCGTGCGCCGGCTGAGGGAAACCGGCTTCCTGGTGCTGATGGACGACTTCGGCATCGCTGAACATGCTGCGCAGCCTGAACGTGGACATCATCAAGCTGGACGCCCAGTTTTTGCACATCAAGGACCAGGAATCCCGCAAGGGCATCAGCATACTGGAATCCATCGTGAACATGGCCAAGACCATGACGATCCCCATCATCGTCGAGGGCGTGGAAACCCAGGAGCAGATCAACTTCCTGTCCGACCTGGGCTGCCGCTACATGCAGGGCTATTATTTCCACCGCCCCATGCCGGTGGAGGAGTTCGAGGCGCTGATCTCCGACGAGCGGCACATCGACCTGGGCGGCTTCGTGTACAAATCCAACGAGCAGATCCACACCCGCGAGCTGCTGGATGAAAACGTGTTCTCCGACGCCATGCTGAACAACATCCTGGGCCCGGTGGCCATCTACCGCTGGGACGGCGCGAGCCTGGACATCATCCGCTACAACCAGCAGTTCTACACGATGGTGGGCATCGACGTGAACGAGCTGGAGCAGCGCCGCCGCGACATCATGAATTTCTTTTATCCCGACGACCGGGAGAAGATGAAGCGGCTGCTGGATAACGCCGCCCGGGACCGGCTGAACGGCGCCGAGGATATGGTGCGCGTGTTCAAGCCCAACGGCGCGCTGCACTGGTTCTCGATGAAGCTGTATTTCATGGAACAGAACGAGACCGGCATGCTGTACTACGGCGCGCTGCAGGACGTGACGGAGATGCAGTTCATCAACGCCGACCTGCCCGGCGGCTATCACCGCGTGTCGGTGGAAGGCGGCTTCCGGTTCCTGTACATCAGCAGCGGCTTTGAAGAGATGACCGGCTTTACTCGCGCCGAGATCGTGGATCGGTTCGACAACTGCTACATCAACATGGTGCACCCGGACGATCACGAGCGGCTGCAGCGGCGCGCGCAGGACATGCTGAGAGGCAACGAACCGGAATCCGTGCCCTACCGGCTGAAGCGCAAGGGCGGCGGATGGATCTATGTGATCAACCAGACGCTCGTCACCGATCTGTACGGCGAAATGTGCTTCATGAGCGTCGCCGTGGACGTCACCGAGCTGACCAAGCTGCGCAACCAGATGCGGCTGCTGTCCCGGTTCTCCACCGACAGCATCATCTTCATGCGCAGGAAGCACGGCGAATGGCGGCACTACGTGGTGGTGCACGGCCTGGAGGGCAAGCTGGGCATGAGCGCCAAGACCTTCGAGAAGGCCATGAACGATAAGTCCTTCTACAGCTGGGTGCAGGGCGACGCCATCGACGCGATCCGCAAGACGATCTCCGAGAGCCTGCGGGACAGTCTGTCCTTCGATTTCAGCTTCGAGGTGCGGCTGCCGGCCACCGGGGAAACGCTGAAGCTGCACATGAAGGCCGACCACGTGAACGACGAGAGCAGCAAGGTGGAATACATCTGCTCGCTGCGCGAGGTATAATTCCGGCGGGCAGTATCGACGCGTTGCGCGGGGCGGGCGGCCGTCGGCCGTCCGCCGCGTTTTTGGAACGCGGGCTTTGCCCGAGGGCCCGGCGCCCCTTTCAAGGGGAGCTGGCCGGCCTTGCCGGCCTGAGGGGTTATCCAAACAAAAAACGCGGCCACGCCGCGCTGAGGGGGAGAAAACATGCAGGGAACCAAAAAACTGTCCACCGGAAAGGTCTGGTGCTTCGCCGTCGGCCAGTTCGGCTGGTCGGTGCTCGCGGCGCTGATTTCCAGCTGGCTGGTGAACTACTACCAGCCCGACCTGGCCACCCAGCAGGCGGGCCAGCCGATCTTCATCCCGCAGGGGCTGGCGATCCTGGGCGTATTGACGATCCTGGGCGCGATCACCGCCTTCGGGCGCATCTTCGACGCCGTCACCGATCCGCTGATCGCCTCGCTGTCCGACCGCTGCAAATCGAAGGACGGCCGGCGCATTCCGTTCATGCGCGTGGCGGCCGTTCCCTTCGCGCTCAGCTGCATCTTCACGTTCTGGTCGCCGGTGAACGGCAACAGCTGGATCAACGCGGGCTTCCTGTTCCTGATGCTGATGCTGTTCTACCTGTTCATGACGATGTACTGCACGCCCTACAACGCGCTGATCCCCGAGCTGGGCGCCGACCAGAAGACGCGCATGGCCATCTCCACGTCCATCTCGTTCACCTACATCGCCGGCATGGCCATGGCCTACCTGGCGCCGGTGATCTGGGGCATGCTGCAAAATGCGGGCCTGGAGCGCGTGACGGCCATCCGCGTCACGTTCACCGGCATGTCGCTGATCGGCATGGCGTGCATGTTCGTGCCGGTGTTCACCATCCGCGAAAAGGATTACGTGCAGGCCGCGCCCAGCGAGTCCACGGCGCTGAAATCGCTGGCGAACACCTTCCGCAACAAGGATTTCCGCGTGTTCGTGGCTTCGGACATCGCCTACTTCCTGGGCATCACGATGTTCCAGACGGCGCTGCCGTTCTTCGTCACTTCGCTCTTGAAGCTGGACGAGGGCATGAGCACCGTGTACTTCGTGCTGATGACGGCGCTGTCGGTGCTGTTCTACATCCCCATCAACAAGCTGACGCCGAAGTTCGGCAAGCGCAAGCTGATCCTGTTCGCCTTCTGCGTATTCACGGTCAGCTTCCTGTACACCGCGCTGTTCGGCGACCGGCTGCCCTTCCCGCCGGCGGTGCAGGGCTACATCCTGTGCGTGGTGGCGGCGCCGGCCATGGCCATCTTCGGCATCCTGCCCCAGGCGGTCGTCGCGGATATTTCCGAATGCGACGCGCTGGAGACCGGCGAAAACCGCAGCGTTCAAGCTGGGCCAGAGCATCGCCATGCTGCTGGTGACGGCCTTCGCCACCATCGGCCAGGAGACCGGCCTGGGCTACCGCATCACCGCCGTGGCCGCAGCCGCGGTGTGCGTGCTGGGCGGCGTGCTGTTCATGCTGTACAACGAAAAGAAGGTTTATGCGAAGATCCTGAAGAAGTAAGGGCGGGTGATCGGCATGCGGGACGAACGCTTCAACCCCGACGGGCTGGCGCTGTCGGCGGACTACGCGCGCACGATGAAAGAGGCCGTGCTGCCCGCCATCGCCGCGCGGCGAACGGACCGGATCATCCGCGGCGCGGGCGACCGGCCCCTGTTCACGTCGCGCTTTGACGCCGGCTCCTTCCAGGGCACGGCGGTGATCTTGCACGGGTTCACCGAGAACGCCGACAAGTTTTCGGAGATCATCCATTCGCTGCTGGAAAGCGGGTTCAGCGTCGTCGCCTACGACCAGCGGGGCCACGGCCGGTCCTGGCGCTGGCCGGGCATCGACGATCTGTCGCTGACCCACGCCGACCGCTTCGAGGACTACGTGGAGGACCTGGAGCAGGTGGTCGCCCAGGTGCTGGCGGGCATGCCCAGGCCGTGGGTGCTGTTCGCCCATTCCATGGGCGGCGCCGTATCGGCGCTGTATCTGGAGAAGCACCCGGATACGTTCGCCCGGGCGGCGCTGTGCGCGCCGATGATCGCCCCCGACCGCGGCGGGCTGCCGCTGGCTGCGGGCAAGCTGCTCTGCGGCGGCGCGAAGGCGCTGGGCCTGGGCAAAAAGCGCATGTTCGTCTCCAAACCCTATTCCGGGCCGGAGGACTTTGAAACCTCCTGCGCCACGGGCCGGGAGCGGTTCGACTGGTACGACGCGCTGAAGGCCGAAAAGCCGCTGTTCCAAAACAACGGGCCCACCTACGGCTGGACGCGGGAGGCGCTGAACGTGACGGCGAAGATCCTGGCGCCCGGCGCGGTGGAGCGCATCGCCGCGCCCGTGCGGGTGTACACCGCCGAAGTGGACGGCAGCGTGCTGCCCGACGCCCAGGAGGCGTTCGTCGCGCGGCTGAAGGACGGCCGGCGGACGCTGGTGAAGGGATCGAAGCACGAGATCTACCGCTCCGGCGACGACGTGTTGTTTCCCTGGTGGCACGGGGTGCTGGAATTCCTCAAAGGCGCCGAATGATACAAACGACCCTCCGGGTCGCCCGCAATCCGCGGGCGGCCCGGTTGTGTTTAGGTGAATGAGGAGTGAAGAAGTGAGGAGTTGGAAAGTGAGGAGTACAAGATGCCCGCCGCCGGGGGCCTTTTGCGCATCAAATGACCGCCCCGTTAAATGTTTGGGAGGCGCCCAAACTTATTGCGGCGGCGGTATTTTTCATCTATAATAGACTCTGGAAGAATAGGACATATTCCTGTCATTTGTGGAGGAAACGCACCGGAATGGACGCACCGATGAAATGGATCGCCAGCGCGGCCTTCGGCATGGAGGGCATGACCGGGCGCGATTTGAAGCACCTGGGCATGCAGAACGTGCGCGTGATGGACGTGGGCGGCGCGATGTTCGAGGGCGGCTTTGCCGACGCCTTTCGCGCCAGCCTGTGGCTGCGCACCTGCGACCGCATCCTGCTGGTGATGGGCCAGTTTGAGGCCCGCAGCTATGAAGAGCTGTTCCAGGGCGTGAAGGCCATCGGGTGGGAGAAGCTTCTGCCCGCGGACGCGGCCTTTCCCATCCGCGCGAAGTGCGTCAAGTCCCAGCTGATGAGCCCGTCCGACGTGCAGAAGATCGCCAAGCGCGCGATGGTGGAGCGGCTGAAATCCGCCTACGGCACCGACTGGTTCTCCGAGACCGGCGCGGTGTTCCAGGTGGATGTGTCCATTCGGAACGACCGGGTGACGGTGTCGGTGGACGCCTCCGGCGAGCCGCTGTCCAAGCGCGGCTACCGCACCTGGAACGGCGAGGCGCCCCTGCGGGAGACGCTGGCCGCGGCGCTGGTGCTGCAGAGCGGCTGGCACCCCTGGCAGCCGCTGGTGGACCCCTGCTGCGGCACGGGCACGATCCTGATCGAAGCGGCGTTCATCGCGCTGGACCGCGCGCCGGGGCTGACGCGGAAATTCGCCATGGAGAGCTGGCCCTGCGCGCCGCACGGGGAATTTGAAGCCCTGCGCGCCGAGGCCCGCAAGCGCTTCGAGTCCGGCAGCCAGCGCGCGCTGAACGTGGCCGGCAGCGATATCGACCCAGAGGCCATCGAGCTGGCCCGGCGCCACGTGAAGCAGGCGGGGCTGGCGGGCCGGATCCGGCTGGAAGTGAAGGACATGCGCGACCTGATGCCGGCGGGGGAACCTGGCGTGATCATCGCCAACCCGCCCTACGGCGAGCGGCTGGACAACGTCCGCGCCGCCCACGCCGTGGCCCGGCAGCTGGGCGCGCTGCAGAAGCGCAGCCCCGGATGGAAACTGTGCGCGTTCAGCGCCGATACCGGCTTCGAGCGGGAATACGGCCGCCGCGCTACGCGCCGCCGCCGCTACTACAACGGCCGGATCGAGTGCGAGTATCATATTTTCGAGTAGAAGCCAGGATCGGCCGGGAGAAGGCCGTTTACAATTCTCCGATGTTTACGAGGTGAAGTCATGAAACCCATCTTCAACCGGGCTCCGTTGACGCCCAATGCGCTTTCCCCGCTGCCGCTGGGCAGCATCCGGCCCGAGGACTGGCTGCTGGACCAGCTGCGCACCCAGGCGGAGGGCTTTACCGCCGGGCTGGACGAGCGCTGCGCCGATCTGGGCGCGGACAGCCCGTGGCTGGGCGGGAAGGCGGAAGGCCCGCTGGACCGCGCGCCCTGGTATCTGGATGGGCTGGTGGCCCTGGCCTGGACGCTGGACGACGAGGCGCTGAAGGCCAAGGCGATGCGGTACGTCGAATGGATCCTGGCCAGCCAGCGCGAGGACGGCTGGTTCGGGCCCGAGGGCAACGGGGATTACTGGCCGCTGATGCTGGCGCTGCGCGCGCTGCGGCAGTATTTCACCGCCACCGGCGACCGGCGCGTGCTGGTGCTGATGGACCGGTTCTTCAAGTACCAGATGCTGCACCTGAACGAACATCCGCTGCAGGACTGGGCGGTGGCCCGGGGCGGCGAGAACATGGACGCCGCGCTGTGGCTTTACAACATCACCGGGCAGAAGCACCTGTTGGAGCTGTGCCGGCGGCTGCGCGGGCAGACGCTGGACTGGCCCAATTATTTCCACACCTTCGCCAACACCGTGCCCATGAGCAAGTCGCTGAAATGGCCGCGGCTGCAGGAGGCGCTGGAGGAGGAGAAGAACGAGCCGCTGATCGGCGAAAAGCGGCCCTATTTCCGCACCCAGTACCACCTCTCCCACGGCGCGAACATCGCCATGGGCCTGAAGGCGCCGGGCGTGATCAACCTGTTCAAATCCGGGTTCAAGGAGCAGGGCGGCTTCAAATTCGGCTGGGCCAAGCTGATGAAGCACCACGGCGTGGCCAGCGGCGTGTTCATCTGCGACGAGCACCTGAACGGGGCCAGCCCCGCCCAGGGCACGGAGCTGCGCGCGATCGCGGAGCTGATGACCACGATGGAGGCGCTGATCGGGCTGGGCGATTTCAACCCCGATTACCCCGACGTGCTGGAAAAGATCGCCTACAATGCGCTGCCGGCGGCCTTTAACGCCGATATGACCGCCAGCCAGAAGACGCAGCAGGTGAACCAGGTGAAGGTGTCCCGGGAAGCGCGCAAATGGTACAACAGCGGCGACGACGCCAATCTGTTCCGACCGGCCGCGGACGGCGAAATCGCCGCCCACCAGGCCTGGCCGAAGTTCGTATCTTCGCTGTGGTACGCCACCGCCGACGGCGGCCTGCAGGCCGTCAGCTACGCGCCCTGCATGGTGCGCGCGTCGATGGGCGGCGTTCCGGTGCGGCTGAGGGTTTCCGGCGGCTATCCCTTCGGACAGTCGGTGGAGATCCGGGTCTCCGTCAAGCAGCCCTGCGAATTTCCGCTGTACCTGCGCATCCCCTTCTGGGCGCGGCAGCCGATGGTCTTCCTGCCCGACGGCGAGATCATGCAGGTGCGCGCCAATGAGATCACGTGCGTCCGCCGCAAATGGCGCTCGGGCGACGTGGTGCGGCTGGAGATGCCCACCGTGCCGCGGGTGACCCGCTGGTATCACCAGTCCGGCGCCGTGGAAATGGGCCCGCTGCTGATGGCCTTCCGGCCCGGCGGGGAATGGCGGCAGGCGGACGACGGCAGCCTGGAGGCGGAGGCCGAGGGCGAATGGAACTGGGCGCTGGTGCGGGACGAGCCGATGAAGGCCGTCTTCGGCAAGGCCGAGCCCGCCGCCTTCGGCAAGGGCGAAGCGCCGGTGAAGGTGCTGGCCAAGGCCGCGCCGGTGGAATGGCCGATGGACGGCGGCAGCGCCGCCAGCGTGCCGATGGTGCCCGCGATCCGTGAATCGGAGGCCCAGGTGATCGAACTGGTGCCCTACGGCGCCGCGGGGCTGCGCATCGGCCAGTTCCCGCTGGGACGCGGCGGCAGCCGGGATAAATAAAAAAACAGCCCGGCGGCTGACCGGGTGGATACATATTGGCGGCAAAGAAAGGCCCCTGCCTGAACGGCAGGGGCCTTTCGCGTGCGGATAACGGATCAGCCGGCGGGCGTGGCCACAGAGGCCGCGACGCTGCGGCGCATGATATCCGACAGGTTGTTGAAATAATCCGGGAACACCGCAAAGGCGGCGATCGTCAGCACCACAAATAGCACCAGCAGCAGGATGCCGGCGATGGCGAAGCTGCGCTTGGCCGTGGACTTGGCAAAGATTGCCGACAGGATCAGGAAGATCAGGTTGACGCCGGGAATGGCGTACAGGATCAGCGTGCCCATCCAATTCAGTACGGAGGGTGATTTTCTGCTGCTTTTCGCCATGTTGCTAAGCTCCTCTCCAATCGGCGATGGCCGTGCCGCCGCCCGATATGTCGCAAAAACAATCTCTTACCCTATATTATACATGTTTATGAACATCGCGTCAAACCCCGCGGGCGGATTTTGAAAAAAAGTCACGATTGCATCGCCGGGCAGAGCGCGCCGGCGCCGGTCCGGCAGGGCGGCGTTCCGGGGCGAACGCGCCGCCGGGTCCCGCGAGGTGTCCGGAACGTCTCGCGGCGCGGGCAATCATGCGGGGAATGTGCCGAAAGCGGACAGTTCTGTGTCAAAGCGGGTATATTTTAAGTGGATCGCTTTTATTTGAAATAGTTTTGTAATATAATGCCTTTAGTTGTTAAAAATTTTCAGCGAAAGGCGCAATAATTATGTTACACAAGATACAAAAGATGATCTCTGCGACGCTGGTCGTCGCGCTGCTGGCGGTTCTGCTCTGCCCGTCGATGGCGTTCGCCGTGAGCGCGAGGGTCAATTCTTCCTCCGCCCGCGTCTACCGGACGGCTTCCACCTCCAGCGCCAGCGTGAAGATGAAAAAAGGCACGAAAGTGACGGTCAAGGCCGTGTCCGGATCGTGGGCGAAGGTGTCGCTGGGCGGGCATACGGGCTATATGCCGGTGAAGTTCCTGAACAGCACCACCCGCTACAAGGCTTACATCAGCAAGAGCACCTACATCTACAAGAGCGCGTCCGCATCCTCCGCCAAGAAGGCCGTGTCCGCAAACACCGTGGTGTACGTGGTGGGCAAGAGCGGCAGTTATTACCGGGTGCAGAACGCCAGCGGTTCGTACACCGGCTATGTGAAGGCCGGCTGCCTCTCCCGCAGCAAGGTTTCCGGCGGAGCGAAAAAGACCTCGGCCAAGTCGAGAGTCGTGAAGATGGATTGGTTCAACGGCGGCAACCGCGTGTTGAAGAAGGGCTGCTACGGCTATATCTACGATACCAAGACGGGCATCAAGGTGAAGATCAAGCGCATGGGCGGCCACAACCATGCCGACGTGGAACCCGCCACCGCCGCGGATACCCGCAAGCTGCTGAAGATCGCGGGCGGCAAGTGGAGCTGGGATTCCCACGCCGTGGTCCTGATCGCGGGCGGCAAGTACGTGGCCTGCGCCATCAACACCATGCCCCACGGCGACCAGACCATCACCAACAACGGCTATAACGGCCAGTTCTGCCTGCACATGTCCGGCAGTCTGACGCATGCCTCCGGCAAGCTGAACAGCAGCCACCAGAAGGCGATCAACGCCGCCTATAACTGGGCGCACTGATCTGCCGGCCCCCGTTTGAAGGCGCCTTTTTCCGCCCCGGACCCGCGCTGCGGCCCGGGGCGCTGCTTTGCCCGGGGGTTCACCAGCACTAAACTTTTGGTCGCATAATTTAATCATATATTTTTAACGGGGAAACGGCAGGAGAACGTATTGACACGGGCCGTGAAAGGTGGTTTAATATAATTCGACCAAAAGTTCAGTAATCTTAAACTTCCGGCGCGAAAAGGGGCGGATAAAATGAAGATTGGAGACAAGATTCGCCGGCTGCGGCTGCAGCGCGGATTGACCCAGGCGGAGCTGGCCGACCGCTGCGAACTCTCCAAGAGCTTTATTTCGCTGCTGGAGCGGGATTTGACTTCCCCTTCGCTGGACACGCTTTCCGACCTGCTGGAGACCCTGGGCAGCGACCTGCCCACCTTCTTCCGCGAGCGGGACGAAAAAGTGGTGTTCGGCGGCGACGACATCTTCGTCAAGGAGGATCCGGAGGGGCTGAAGGGCATGATCCGCTGGCTGATCCCTTCGGCGCAGAAGAACCAGATGGAGCCGATCCTGGTGGAGATGGCGCCGGGCGGCGAGACCGCCGAGGACGATCCCCACGAGGGCGAGGAGTTCGGATACGTGCTGTCCGGCGTGATCCGCATCGTGCTGGGCGACCGTACCGAGCGCGTGCGCAAGGACGAATGCTTCTATTTCCGGCCCGTCGCGCCGCACAAGCTGGTGAACGCTGGCAAGGGCGCGTGCCGCGTGCTGTGGGTGTCCGCGCCGCCGTCGTTTTAGCGTTGAACGGGGGAGCGGGCTCCCCCGCCAGGGCCACCTCCTCCGGATTTTGCTTGAGATTTCACGGAAATCTCCGGCCGCAAAATCCGCAAGGTTGAAGTTTTCTCTCCGGGAAATGGGATTTCCCTTCGATCCAATTCCTTCCGCTTGCGGCGTACACGCCGCCGCAAACGGTTCAAACCCAGCTGTATTTTGACGGGAGCGATGCGCTATGATCCAGGATATGCGCCTGATCGAACTGAAGGGCGTCTGCAAGAATTTCGGCGACACCCAGGTGCTGCACGACGTGGACCTGTACATCCGCAAGTGCGAATTCATCACGCTGCTGGGGCCCTCCGGCTGCGGCAAGACCACGCTGCTGCGCATCATCGGCGGGTTCGAAATGCCGTCCTCGGGCGAAGTGCTGTTCGAGGGGAAGGACATGACCGGCATCCCGCCCTACAAGCGGCGCATCAACACCGTGTTCCAGAAATACGCGCTGTTCAACCACCTGAACGTCTACGACAACATCGCCTTCGGCCTGAACCTGAAGACGCCGGAGCAGCTGGGCGTGCAGACCAAGAAGGAGAAGAAGGAAGAGATCGCCCGGCGCGTGAACCGCATGCTGAAGCTGGTGAAGATGGAGGGCTATGAGAAGCGCTCCACCAACGCGCTGTCCGGCGGCCAGCAGCAGCGCATCGCCATCGCGCGCGCGCTGGTGAACGAGCCGGAGGTGCTGCTGCTGGACGAGCCGCTGGGCGCGCTGGATCTGAAGCTGCGCAAGGAGATGCAGCTGGAGCTGAAGGCCATGCAGCAGCAGCTGGGCATCACGTTCATCTACGTCACCCACGACCAGGAGGAAGCGCTGACGATGTCGGATACCATCGCCGTGATGAACGGCGGCCGCATCCAGCAGATCGGCGATCCCAAGGGCATCTACGACGAGCCGAAGAACGCCTTCGTGGCCGATTTCATCGGCGAGAGCAACATCGTGGACGGCGTCATGCTGCAGGACGACCTGGTGAAGTTCCGCGACACCGAATTCCAGTGCGTGGACGAGGGCTTCGATACCAACGAGCCGGTGGACGTGGTCATCCGCCCCGAGGACATCATGATCGTGGGCGAGGACGTGGGCATGCTCTCCGGCACGGTGGAAAGCGTGATCTTCAAGGGCGTGCACTATGAAATGATGATCCGCGACGAGATCGGCGGCGAAGGCCAGGGCATGCTGTGGAAGGTCCATTCCACCACCATGCAGCCGGTGGGCACCCGCGTGGGCATGACCATCGTGCCCTACAACATTCACATCATGCACAAGGCGAAGACCGCCGACGCCGAGCCCGTGAGCGAGACCGGCGACAAGGAGGCGTAACCGATGAAACGTTCCTGGTACGCCTCGCCCTACGCGCTGTGGATGGTGCTGTTCACGGTGGTGCCGCTGCTGTTTGTGTGCTACTACGCGTTCACCGACGCCGCCGGCGCCTTTACCACGGCGAATTTTACCAAGATCGCCCAGCCGATGTACCTGCTGGTGCTGTGGGACAGCCTGCGGCTGGCGGTGTACTGCACGGCGCTTTGCCTGCTGATCGGCTATCCCACGGCCTATTTCCTGGCCAGCCGGGATTTTTCCCGCGCCCAGAGCCTGGTGGTGCTGATCCTGGTGCCCATGTGGATGAACTTCCTGCTGCGCACCTATGCCATGATGACGCTGCTGGAGGACAACGGCGTGCTGAACACGCTGCTGCGGTCCATCGGCCTGCCGGGCTTTAAGCTGATCGGCACCGAGGGCGCGGTGCTGCTGGGCATGGTGTACAACTACCTGCCGTTCATGGTGCTGCCCATCTACACGGTGCTGAAGAAGATGGATTATTCCGTCATCGAGGCGGCGGAGGATCTGGGCTGCAGCCCCATCCGGGTGGTCAGCCGCGTGGTGCTGCCCATGTCCATCCCCGGCGTGGTCTCCGGCATCACGATGGTGTTCATGCCCGCGGTGACCACGTTCTCCATCTCGCGGCTGATGTCCAGCGGCATGGTCTACCTGGTCGGCGATATGATCGAGGATTACTTCATCTCCATGAACAACCGCAACGTGGGCAGCTCCATTTCGCTGGTGATGCTGGTGCTGATCATACTGTCCATCGGCTTTTTGCGCAAGGTTGACCCCGACAATCAAGGGGGTGGCCTGTGGTGAGGAACAAGCGCGCTTCCAAGGCCCTGAAGGGCACGTATCTGGCGCTGGTGCTGGCGTTCCTGTACATCCCCATCGTGGTGATGATCGCGCTCAGCTTCAATAAATCCGTCTCCCGCGCGGAATGGACGGGCTTCACCTTCGATTGGTACGCGAAGCTGTTCCAGTCGAAGCAGATCATGGCCGCGCTGCGCGTCACGCTGGAGGTGGCCGTGGTGGCCACGGCGGTCTCCACCGTCATCGGCACGCTGGGGGCCATCGGCATGCACGCCATGAACACCGGCATGGCCAACGTGCTGGTGAACCTGTCCTACCTGCCCAT
Source organism: uncultured Eubacteriales bacterium (assembly GCA_902764285.1). Lineage (GTDB taxonomy): Bacteria > Bacillota > Clostridia > Christensenellales > Aristaeellaceae > UBA2862. Next base: position 2,203 of record CACWVN010000077.1, on the reverse strand, counting down.
GACCACGCCCGACATCGTCACCGGCGTTTCGCTGATGCTGATGTTCGTGTTCGCGAAGGTGCCGCTGAGCAAGTGGACGATGATCATGGCCCACATCGCCTTCGACACGCCCTACGTGCTGTTTTCGGTGATGCCGAAGCTGCGGCAGATGAACCCGAATCTGTACGAGGCGGCGCTGGACCTGGGCTGCAGCCCGATGAAGGCGCTGGGCAAGGTCATCGTGCCGGAGATCAGCCCCGGCATCGTCACCGGCGCGCTGCTGGCGTTTACGATGTCGCTGGACGATTTCGTGATTTCGTATTTCACGTCCAACACCGACCAGAACCTGGCGATGATCGTGTATTCCGCCGCCCGCCGCGGCGTGGAGCCCACGATGTACGCCCTGTCCACATTGATGTTCGTGGCCATCATGGCGCTGCTGCTGCTGGTGAACCGGCGCAGCGGTCTGGAGAACATGTAACGCGATTCGCGGCCCCGCGCCGTCGATCATAGCCGAATTCAAAACGGAGGAAATGCTCATGAAGAAGATTGCCATCGTCCTGATCGTTGCGCTGCTGGCCGGCGCCCTTTCCGCGTTCGCCCTCGCCGAGGCCGACAAGCCCTTCGCCGGCACGGAACTGATCGTGTTCAACTGGGGCGACTACATCAACCCCGAAGTGCTGACGATGTTCGAGGAACAGACCGGCATGCGGGTCACGTATCTCACGTTCACCCAGAACGAGGATATGATGGCCAAGCTGGAGGCCGGCGCGGGCGTGTACGACGTGGTCTTCCCCTCCGAATACATCGTCGAGCGTCTGATTAAGGAGGACCAGCTGGAGGAGCTGAATCTGGACAACATCCCCAACCTGGCCAACGTGGTGGAAAGCCTGCGCGATCCCAGCTATGATCCGGGCAACATCTATTCCGTGCCCTATATGTGGGGCACGCTGGGCATCCTGTACAACACCGACATGGTGGACGAGCCCATCACCAGCTGGCGCGCGCTGTTCGACGAGCGGTACAAGGGCAGCATCTTCATGATGAATTCCATGCGCGATACCATCGGCCTGGGATTGAAGACGCTGGGCTATTCCATGAACACCCGCGATCCCCAGGAACTGCGCGAGGCCTGCGACCTGCTGGTGCAGCAGAAGCAGGACGGCCTGGTCTCCGGCAATTTCGTGGACGAGACCAAGGACAAGATGGTCGCCGGCGAGGCTGCCCTGGCCGTCATCTATTCCGGCGACGCGCTGTACGCCATGGAAAAGAACGACAAGCTGGCCTACGTGATCCCCGACGAGGGCAGCAACATCTGGGTGGACAGCATGTGCATCCCCAAGGGCAGCGAGCACAAGGAAGCCGCCGAGTATTTCATCAACTTCATGTGCGATCCCGAGATCGCCCGGATGAACATGGAATACATTTATTACAGCTCCCCGATCCGGCAGGTGGTGGAAGGTCTCTCCGAGGAGGAGCTGGCCAGCACCGCCATGAACCCCACCGATGAAATGATCGCCCGCTGCGAATTTTTCCACGACACCTCCGACGTCAAGGAGCTCTACGAGAGCATCTGGATGGAGATCCGCATGGCCCGCTGATCCCGGAACCGGGATACGGCGTTTCCGTTGCGCGCGGACACATTCCGCGCATGGCGGAGACGCCGTTTTTTTCGCGGATTTCAGCGGGGAAAAAGAGAAAAAAAGGCCCAAAAACCGCGTATTTCCGGCGCTTCAGACGTAGACAAGGGGTGGGGACTGTGGTATAATATGACTGCCAATGGGATGGTGATTTTGCACAATAAGATGGTGCTGTGGTAAAGCAGTTTTCATCTTTTGTAAATAAATGCGATTCTTAAGGATGCGAGCGGAAGGCGAGGTGCGCCGTCCGCTGGTGTAGTTCCGCGTTTTGGGATAGTTTTGCTTGAACGACTGCATCGAAGCTGTAATGGGGGAAATGCGATGAAGACAAAGAAAATACTGGCGATGATCCTGGCGCTGGCGATGCTTTGCGTGAACAACGGGTTCATGCTGCCTGCGCTGGCCGCCGAGGTGGAAGCGCCCGCCGTGGAAGCGCCCGCGCCTGCGCCTGCGCCGGAGGCACCCGCGCCTGCGCCTGCGCCTGCGCCAGAGGCACCCGCGCCTGCGCCGGAGGCACCCGCGCCCGCGCCGGTGGAAGCTCAAGCGTTAGCCGCGCCCGCGGAAGCGCCAGCTGCGCCCGCGGA
>CACWVN010000076.1 GCA_902764285.1 uncultured Eubacteriales bacterium | reverse complement strand
CCGAGCGGATGTGATACAATCTATGCCGTAGAGGCAGTGCGCAGCATTCCCGCGCCGCCCGGACGCACCGGCGCGGCGCCGACAGACAAAAGGAGGTTATGCCCATGAATCCCTCGGTCGTTGAATTTCTGGACAAAACGCGCGGAGAGATCCAGCGCGTCCACGAAGAGGAAGCCCGGCGGAAGCAGCAGGAAAAAGAAGATCTGCTGATCTCGCTGGGGCTGTTCACCGCGGACAAGGAATACCTTTCCATCGATCCGGTCGCGGCGCGACGGATGGGTCTGACGGATTTCGATATGGTCGACGGCGTAGCGAAATACTACCGGATGACCGGGAAAAAGGCCGTCGATGTCACCGACGAGGAATACGCGGAAATCCTGAAGGTCGTGGAAGAAAAGAAGCGCCTGACGACGGACGGCGCGCCCGAGCCCGAATCCGCCGCGAAGCCCGCGGCCACCCCGGTTCCCGCGGCGGCCGCGCCGAGCGCGCCCGAGCCCTGCGAATACGAGGCCCGGCCCGCGCAAAGCTCCACCAGCCGCGCCGCGACGTTCCTGAACGCCCTCGCCATAATCCTGTGGATCAGCGGCGTCATCGTGTCCATACTGACCGCGCGGGTGCCGCAGATCGATTATCGCGGCAACGTGGAAACGAAGTTCCAGTTCAGCACCTTCCTCGCATCGCTGGTCCTCTACGGCGCGGCGGGCGCCTTCGCGCTGTGCATGGCGGAGCTGATGCAGAACGTGCAAAACATCTCCGATTTCCTTTCGCATCTGAAGATTACCCCGAGAAAGTGAGGGATCGCGGCGTCCGATCTTCCCCTAAGCGCACAATTCCCTGCCCCGGAATCACTTCCGGCGCAGGGAATTTTATCGCCTGGTCCGCAGGGCTTACGCGACGACCTCGTAGCCCGCCTCCTTCACGGCGGCGGCGATGCTCTGATCCGGCACGTTCACGTCGATCCGCGCGCACTTGTCCTCCAGCGAAACCTCCACCTCCGGGTCCAGCGCCGCCAGCGCGGTCTTCACGTGCTTGACGCACATCTGGCACATCATGCCCTCGATCTTCACGGTCTTTTTCACGGTCATTTCCTCCTCGTTCTGTCGGATTGGTCGCGCGGCGTCCGCCGCGGGAGCGCCGCCGCATACCCCCAAGGGGTATCCCTTCAAGGTGTATTATATCCCCCTGCCGGCGTTTGTCAAGGGGCGCGGAAACGCAGAAGAAGGCCCGGAACGGCGAAACCGGACCTGGCGGCATATGCGTCAGGTCCGGTTTCAGGCGCTCGGATCCATCCCGGGCAGGTCAGGGGCTTCAACGCCGCCGCTCCGGAAAAGAGCCGGCAGGATGCCCCGGTTTACCCAGGGATTCGCGTCACTTCAGCGTAATGATGACCCGGCGATAGGGCTCTTCGCCCTCGGAATGGGTGGTGACCTCCGGGTCGTTCTGCAGCGCGGAGTGCAGGATGCGCCGCTCGTAGGGGTTCATGGGCTCCAGCGCCACGCGGCGGCCGCTCTTCTTGGCGCGGCCCGCCATGCGCACGGCCAGCTTGCGCAGCGCCTCTTCGCGCTTGGCGCGATAGCCCTCGGTGTCGATGGACACGCGCAGGTATTCCTCGCGGCCGCGGTTCACGTTCAGACTGGTCAGGTACTGCAGGGCGTCCAGCGTCTCGCCGCGGCGGCCGATCAGCAGGCTCATGTTGTCGCCGGCCATCTGCATCCGCAGCTGTTCCTCGGTCTCCATCAGTTCGATGGACACCGGCACGCCCATGCGCTCGGTCAGGCCGTTCAGGAAATCCCTGGCGTGCCGGGCTTCCTCGGACTGCTGGTCCTCGGGCGTGGCGGCGAAGGGTTCGCGCTCGATGATCGGCGCGGGCTGGACTTCCGCCTCTTCGGCGATTTCGGCGGTCTCGCCCTCGGCGCGGTTCGCGCCGCCCCTGCGGCTGCGGCGCCGGCGGGGCTTCTTTTCGGCCCTGGGGGCGTCATCCGCGTCCGCGGCCTCGGCTTCGGGCGCCGCTTCGGGCTCGGGCTTGTCGATCTTCTCGGTCTTTTCGGCCTTCTTTTCGGGCTTGCGCTTCTCGGCGCGGGGCTTGCGGCCGCCGGCCGCGTCCAGCGACAGCACCGGCATTTCGATGTCCATCGCCGGGTCTTCGCCCTTCACGGTCAGGCGCACCTTGGCGTGCTTGCCGAACATGCCGAACAGCCCGGGGCTGCCCATTTCAATAACCTGGATATCCACATCGTCGGAATCGCAGCCCAGCTCTGCCAGGCCGTTCCGGATGGCGTCTTTCACCGTCTTGCCGGTGGCTTCAATGGATTTCAAGGCGCGTTGCCTCCTTATCTGTTTTCAGTGTCGGCGGGGTTCAATGCCGCGGCTTCCCTGGCGTCCTGGCGGTCAAAGTACCAGTTCACGGCCAGCTGCTGCACGATCTGGATCGCGTTGGCGGCCATCCAGTAGATGGAGAACGCGGCGTTGGACGAGCCGCAGATCCACACCGAAAAGATGGGGAAAAACCACTTCATGATGGGGCTGTTGAAGGGATTGCTCTGGTTCTGGCCCTGCTGGGCGGCCTCCATTTCCTTCTGCTCCTTGGTCTTCTTGCCGTTCATCAGCGAAGTCATCAGCAGCTGGCTGCCGCCGGCCAGCAGCGGCAGTATGAACAGGCCGTTGGCGTAGGTGATCAGGTTGGCAAAGGAATTGGGCAGCAGCAGCGTGGGATGGAACAGCAGCAGGTTGATCTGCACCATGTTGAACGCGCTGGCAGGGGCCAGCTGCGCCGCCAGGTGGGAATAATCGCTGGATTTCAGGTATTCCAGCACGGTGTTGATGTTCTCCTCGGTCAGGATAGCGGAGCTGCCCACCGGCCGGATCATGGACAGCGTGCTGTTCACGGCCGGCAGGATCGTGGCGCCGAAGGAATCGGGCTGGAACACGTTCTTGATCCACAGCCAGCTCTGCAGGTTGGGCAGCTGGCCGGTCTCCTTCATGGTCAGCAGCATCTTGATGGTCTGCTCGTTGCCCACGGTGCGCATGGCGGAGAACATGATCCACAGGATGGGCAGGGAGATCAGCATGGGCAGGCAGCCCGCGGTGGGGCTGACGTGCTCCTTGCGGTAGAGCTCCATGGTCTTCTGGTTCAGCTTTTCCTTGTCGTTGGCGTACTTCTTCTGAAGCGCCTGGACCTTGGGCTGGATCTTGTTCATGGCGCGCATGCTCTTCTTGCTCTTGATGTCCAGCGGCAGCAGCACCATGCGGATCAGCAGCGTGAACAGCACGATGGACCAGCCATAATTGCCCACCACGCCGTTGATCCAGTTCAGCAGGTTGATGAAAAATGCAGTCATTCCGGGCCCTCCGAAAAAATGAGAAATGCAGTCCACGGCCGCGGCGAATGCCGGTCGGGAAGGCGCGGCGGCCCTCCGTTCGGATCAAATCATTAAAATGCCCCGCCGCACATCAGGTTGGCTGCGGAGCATCGCCATGGTCATGGAACGGGATCGTATCCGCCCTTGTGGAGCGGATGGCAGCGCAGTATCCGGCGCAGCGCCAGATACCCCCCTTTGAGAGCGCCATACTTTTGAACGGCCTCCAGCGCGTACTGCGAGCACGTCGGCGTAAACCGGCAGCAGGCGGGAAACAGGGGCGATATGCACGCGCGGTAGAAATGGATCAGCCCCAGCAGAAAGCGCTTTGGCAATTCACGCAGAACACGCATCGCATATCCTCTCTCATCAAACCCATAAAGGCGCCGCCTTCAGGGTTCCTCCTTCAGCAGCTTCGCCCGGGAAAGCAGCCTGCGCATTTCCCGAGTGAGGGCCGCGTGCGGCGCATCCACGATCGCCGGTCGGGCGACGAAGATATATTTGCCGCATTTCATCTCCGCGCGCATCCTGCGCGCGTCTTCGCGCAATATCCGCCGGATGCGGTTGCGCGTGACGGCGTTGCCCACCTTGCCGGAGACCGAAAACCCGATTTTCAGATCCCGGCCCTTCAGGTGGATCAGCACCATGTTGTGGGAAGGGTATGACTTGCCCCGGCGGTACACGTAGCGGTAATTGCGGTTGCCGCCCAACCGGTACCGGCGGCCGAAGCTTTCAGATCCCGGACCGCCCGAACGCGTCCCTTCCATCGTTTCCCCCGTTACGCGGACAGGACCTTGCGGCCGCGGGCGCGGCGGGCCTTCAGGACGTTGCGGCCTGCGCGGGTCTTCATGCGGGCACGGAAGCCGTGCACCTTGCTCCTCTGACGCTTCTTGGGCTGATAGGTACGGACAGACATGTTGGAACACTCCTTACAAAATAATATGTCACATTCGCGGCGCGATCCGAACGCCCCGGCCGGGCAAACGGCTCTGCCGCGAACAATGCCTGGGTAACAGCCTTTTAATTATACGGAAAGAATTATGGCGTGTCAAGGTTGGTTGTGTGAAAACTTGGGGTTTTGCGGGCCCTGAAGCGCCTCAAACGCCCCGTAAACGGCCCGTTTTGCCGGGCAGGGCCCTTAAGACGCCTCCTTCCAGCAGACCGGGCAGCGCTGGAGCCCGGCGGCCAGCGCGTTCACCAGGATGCCCTGCACGGGCTGGGTCATGCCGGAACAGGTGTTGGTCGAGTGGTAATAGGGGTTGCCCTGCTGGCCGTACACCACCGTTTCGGCGTTCGGCGCGCACACCGGGCAGGCGGGCCGGCCGCCGCGGATCATATCCGCCAGGGGCACGCGCTGGGCGTTCTGCATGCCGGAACAATGCTCCTGGATGTGATAATACTGGCCCTTGGGCGTGGCCCACACGTAATAGGTCGCGCCGGTGCCGAAGGAATTGGCGTTTTCGGCGTTGTTATCGGCGGCGACTTCGGTTTCGTCCTTGCCGCCGATGCACTTCGGGCAGCGCTTCTTGCCGGTCACGCGCGCCTCGGCATAGGTGACGCGGCTGGCGTTCTTCATGCCGGAGCAATCGGATTTCACGTGGTAATACGTGCCGTCGAGGGTGCAGTACACCAGCATGGCGGAGGTGGGGCAGCAGATCTCGCAGGTGGTCTTGCTCATCAACAGCGCGTCCTTCAGGGAAACCTCGTGGCCGTCGCTGCCCAGATCGCTGCAGGCGGGATCGGTGTGGAAATGCGTGTTGTAGCGGGAGCAGTACACGCGGATATTGCTCCGGTCCTCGGTGTCGCCGTTGACGAACACCAGATCCCACTGGCCGTCGCTGTACAGGCTGCCCAGGCAGTAGGGACAGGCCATCAGGCTGCGCTCGATGGCGGTGTTTTCGTTCACGCGGGTCAGCTGGCTGTCCGCCGGGATGTTCACGCAGTCGTCCTGCTTGTGATAATAGGGCTGGCCCTCCAGGATGTACACGGCGGTCGCCTCGTCGACCTCCTCCTCGGGCACGATCTCGGCGGCGTTCTCCGCCGCAGGCTCCTCGGGCTGGTCGGTCATGCCCTGGGTGGCCGCGCCCACCGGCTGCGGCGTGATGACCGCGTCGCCGCGGCTGCGGAAGGGCTTGAAGATCAGCAGCACCAGCGCCAGCGCCATCCACAGCGCCGACAGCGCCGTGAGCGCGATGGTGACGTTCCGGCTGTAGCGCTGCCTGCGCCACAGCAGCCAGATCCCCGCCGGCGGCAGCAGCACCAGCAGCAGCCAGGTCACCCAGTCGTGCTCGTCGGCAAAGCGCAGCGCCTCGCCCGTCCAGCCCTGGGGATAAACCGGGCCGTCGTCGTATCCGGCTCCGTCGTCATAATAGGGCTCTTCGCCATATTCATCGCCGTATTCGTCGCCGTATTCGTCGGGATATCCTTCGCCGTACTCGCCGTACCCGTCGTAATAATCCTCGTCGTAATAATCGGCGCCGCGTCCGTCGTCATAGCCGTAGCCGCCGTCGTCCTCATACAGGTCGTCGCCGTAGCCGTCGTCCTCATAGCCGCCGTCGTATTGCCCGCCTTCATAACCGTCGTCCGGATCGACGCGGCCGCCGCCGGGCATGTAGGGCTCTTCGTCTTCGTAATTCGTCAGATTCGCCGCCCGCTTCGGGCCGAACCTGAAATCAAAATTGCCGATTCGCAGCAGCGCCATTCCGCTCACCTCTATGTTGCCGGCTCCGCGCCATGGGCATGGATGCCGATATAATACCATCTATCATATTACCACAAAAATTTTTGGCTGTGTGAAATGTCGAAAAACCATCACGCAAAGGCCGTCTGCATGTCAACAGACGGCCACATTTCAGCGGATATTCGGTTTTGCCTGTGTGCGGGCGACGGGAAGAAACCCCTCCGTCCCGGCGCTGCGCGCCTCACCGGCACAGCCCGTGTGAAGGGTTCCGCCCAATTCTACGGGATCAGCTTCAGCTGGCCCACGAAGGGCATTTCGATGGCGCGGCCGTTGGTCATCAGCTGGGCGGCGCACAGCACCGAGATCGCCAGCAGCGCCAGGTTCACCAGCCGCCCGGCCAGCCGGAACAGCCAGCCGATCAGCGGGATCGCGCCCAGCGTGGCCCCGAACAGCAGCGCCACCAGCACGTGGGCGATCATGATCCACAGCCCCTGGTTGGCGCAGTACCGGCCCAGCTTCGATCCCCGCGCCCAGATCAGCGGCACGAAGAACACCAGGTAGCCCGCCGCCGCCAGCGCCTTGTTTTTCTCCAGGTCCTCCCGTTCAAACTCCCGATCCATGTCCCGCGTCTCCTTTCGTCACAGCCCGTTGTCCGTCTCGTCCACCAGCCGGCTGTATTCGTCGTACAGGCGGACGGTGTCGGTCTTTTTCCTGTGGATGACCTTTTTGTCGTCCCAGAGGACGTCGTATTCCCCTTCGGTGGACCTCGTGCCCACCGTCAGCGTCGCGCCGGGATCGATGCGCCCGTCCCCGAACACGTACATCTCGTTCCCCGGGTCCGAGACCAGCGCGAAGCCCATCAGGCCGACGGGCGCGTCGGAATCGTTCCGCAGCACGATCCGGTCGTCCCCGGCGTCCACCTCGGCGATGGACAGCCCGGAGACCTCCGGCCGTTCGATCCCCACGTCCTCCACGGTCGCTTCGCCGCCCGCCAGCGTGACCAGCAGGCCCATTTCCGCCTCCTGCGTCACGACCACGCGGCTGCCCGCGGCCTTCAGCCGCGCCACCACGCCGGGATCGGGCGTCGAGGCCTTCTCGGCGCTGTCGGTGGAGATCACCGCCAGCTGCGCGCCCGCCGCCCGGGCAAAGGTCTCGCCGGTGGTGTCGTCGTCGCCGTGGTTGGGCACCTTCAATACGTCGCACTTCAGGTCGTCGCCGAAGGCCAGCAGGTCCGCCTCCTCCGGCAGCTCCATGTCGCCGGTGAACAGGATCCTCCCCTGCGGGCTCTCCAGCATCATCACCAGCGAATTGTTGTCGTCCTTGTCGGTGAACAGGTGCGCCGGGGCCAGCACCCGCAGCACCGCGCCGGTGTCGCCCAGGGGAATGACATCGCCCCGCTCCAGCCAGTTCACCGCCTGCCCGCGCGCCCCGGCGGCGACGGCGGCGGGGTGCTTTTCCGCCTTCACGCCGGTGTACATGGCCGGGGCGTACCAGTTGTCCACCCGCAGCTCCGGATGCGCCCCGAACCCGCGGGCCAGCCCCGCCAGCCCGCCGGCGTGGTCGCCGTCGGTGTGGGTCAGGAACGCCGCGTCCAGCCGGTAATGGCCGTCCGCCTCGCTCACGCCCATCGCGGCCAGCGCTTTCATCACCCGGCCCAGGCTCCAAGCCCTGCCCGCGTCGATCAGGCAGACGTAATCGCCCACCCGCAGGATCAGCGCGTCGCCCTTGCCCACGTTCACGGCCAGCAGCCGCACGGCGCCGTCGCCGGAGGTCGCCCGGGCGTACACGTCGCCCGCCGTCAGCGCACCGGCGCCCGCCCACCAGTCGTCGGACGGAGCCGCCGGCTCGGCAATCGGGGCCGCCGGCTCGGCGGTCGGGGCGGGCTCCGGCGTATACGGCTCCCGGGTGACGCCCGGGTCCGATGCCGGGCCGCATCCGGCCAGCGCCAGCGGCAGGGCCGCGGCCAGCGCCAGCAGCCGCAATATCCTGTGTTTCATAAAACCTCCGTCACACGATGCTGCTCTCCTCGCCGTCCGCCGGCGGGGCCAGCGGCGCGGGCCGCTCAAAGGTGGACGCGATGTCCACGAAGGCGTCGTTCTTTCCGCTCTCGATGATGCCGTCCAGGATCTCCAGCACGTGGCAGGCCATGTCGGCATTGGCGCGGCAGGGCCGCCCGGCGCGGATCGACCAGGCCATCTCCGCCGGGCCCACGCCGCGGCTGTTGTCGGCGAAGCCGAAGGGGTTTTCCAGCGCCCGCGCCGTCGCCGCCGGCGCGTCATAGGCCCAGTTGGGCAGCAGCCGCACCTCGCCGCCGAAGCCGTTGGGATCGGGCAGATACAGTATGCCCTTCGTGCCGTAGATCGCGAAGAAGCTCTGGTCCTGGATCACGCTGTCGCAGTTGAAGGAAACCGTGCCCGCCACGCCGCTCTTCAGCTTCAGGATCGCGGCGACCTGGCTCTCGTTGGGCGTGGCGATCTCCCGGCCGAAGGTGGCCGATCCCGGGTTGATGTCGGTGTGGGTCGGGTACGGCGCGCGGACCGACGCCGCCACCTGCGCCGCCGGGCCCAGCAGCGCGCACAGCGCCGTGAGGTGATACACGCCGTAATCGTAGCCCACGCCGCCGCCGGGCAGGTTCAAAAACGTGAAGAAGGGCGTCAGGAACGCGTTGTCCCGGTTGCAGGCGACGGCGAAGGACGTGACCTCGCCGATCAGCCCGCCGTCGAGGGCCTGCCGCGCCGTCTGCAGCGCCGCGCCAAGGAACGTGTCCGGCGCGGAGCCCAGCCACAGGCCCTTTCGCGCCGCCAGGTCCCGCAGCGCAAAGGCGGTGCGATGGTCGGTGGTCATCGTCTTTTCGGTGTAGACGTGCTTGCCGGCCTCCAGCGCCCGGCGGATGATGGCCTCGTGGGCGGGCGCGGGCGTCAGGTTCACGATCATGTCCACGGCCGGGTCGGAGAGCAGGTCGGCGTATTCCCGGGCGGGCACGCCGTATTCCCGACCGCGCCGCGCCGCGTTTTCCATGTGGGCGGAGCAGATGCCCGCCACGCGCAGGATCCCGAAGCGCCGGGTCATGTTCTGCAGGTAGATTTCGCTGATCATGCCGGAGCCGACCACGCCGACGCCCAGGGGTTTGACGGCCATTCGGATGCCTCCTTTATCAGTATCTCCCGGTCCGCAGCAGCCATGCGAAGTCGCCCGGGGCCAGCGCGATCTCATCCGCGTTGCGGGGTTCGCCGGTCCACAGGTCGGTGTAGCGCTCCGGCTCGCCCAGGCGGATGACCTGGTCCTCGTCGGAGAAGTTGAACAGCGCCAGCAGCTTCTGGCCGTTCAGCCAGCGGCCGATGCCCAGCACCTGGTCGCTGTTGGTGTTCAGCAGCCAGATATCCGCCTTCGCGTCGAACACGCCGTGCTCCCGGCGCAGCGCCTCCAGCCGGCGCACGGCGGCAAAGGCGCGGCCCTCGGGCGTATTGGCCTTCGCGCGCTTCTTCGCCTTCGCCCAGTCCATGTCGCCCCGGTGCAGCCAGCGGCTGTCGTCCCATTTCAGCGGGTCGGCGTGGTAATTGTCGTCGTTCAGCTGGGCGATCTCATCGCCGCTGTACAGCACGGGCACGCCGCTGAGCGTGAACATGAAGGCGTGCAGCATGGCGTCCCAGCGCAGCGCGGCGTCCACGGCCGCGGCGTCGCCGGATTCCAGCGCGGACTGCAGCCCGCACAGCGAGGCCGTGGTGCCGCACAGCCGGGCGTCGCCCAGGCGCGGGTCGTCGTTGTACAGCTCGCCCCGGGACGGGCTGCCGGGCAGCCTGCCGGTGAAATAGTCGTTCAGGAACTTCTTGTGGGGTACCTCGCCCTGGCCCTGCCAGCCCAGGAAGTCGTAATCCAGGCCCCAGCCGATGTCGTCGTGGCAGCGCAGGTAGTTCAGGAACGTGTACTGCTTCGGCAGCGCGAACACCTGGCCCAGCTGGTGCCGCAGCAGCTTCACGTCCTTCACGGCCACGGTGTGCCAGGTGCTGGCCATGGTGGTCACGTTGTACAGCAGGTGGCATTCCGGCTTGTCCACGGTGCCGAAATAGGGCGCCACCTTGCTGGGCTCCATCACTACCTCGCCCAGCAGAAGCGTGCCGGGGCAGGCGATCTCGCAGGCCATGCGCATGATGCGCACCAGCGTGTGCACCTGGGGCAGGTTGCGGCAGTTCGTGCCCAGCGTCTTCCAGATGTAGGGCACCGCGTCCAGACGGATCACGTCCACGCCCTGGTTGCACAGGTACAGCATGTTCTCCGTCATGTCGTTGAACACCATGGGGTTGGCATAGTTCAGATCCCACTGGTAGGGGTAGAACGTGGTCATGACCACCTTGTTCGCCTCGGGGCACCAGGAGAAATTGCCGGGCGCCGTGGTGGGGAACACCTGGGGCACCGTCTGCTCGTACAGGTTGGGGATATCCCAGCTGTCGTAGAAGAAATACCGGGCCTGGCACTCCGGATCTCCGGCGCGGGCCTTCTTCGCCCAATCGTGGTCCTCGCTGGTGTGGTTCATCACGAAATCCAGGCACACGGCGATGCCGCGCCCGTGGCAGTCCGCCGCCAGGGCGGCCAGGTCCTTCATGGTGCCCAGCTCCGGCTGCACCTTTCTGAAATCGCTGACGGCATAGCCGCCGTCGCTGCGGCCCTCGGGGCTCTCCAGCAGCGGCATCAGGTGCAGGTAGTTCACGCCGCACTCCTGGATGTAGTCCAGCTTCCGGCGCACGCCCTTCAGCGTGCCGGCGAAGGCCTTCACGTACATCAGCATGCCCACCAGATCGTGCCCGCGATACCACTGGGGGTCGCGTTCGCGCTCGTCGTCCAGCGCCTTCAGCGCGTCCGGGCGCTGTTCATAGGCGCGGCGCAGCATGTCCACGAAGTACTCGTAGGCCTGCATATCGCCGTGATACAGCTCGCAGTACAGCCATTTCAGTTCGTCCTCGCGGCGCTTGAAGCGCGCGGCGAAGGTCTTGTCCCAGCCCGTCCGGTCCATGCGGCTCCACCCCCTGATAATTCTGTGAATAACATGTCATTATCATAACATGCGCGGTGCTTTTTCGCAAGCCAAAACCGACCAAAAACCGCGCGCGGGCACGGAAAAGCGCCCCGGCCTTCGAATGAAAGCCGGAGCGCTTCTCAGCCGCAGCCGTGTTATTCCGCGGCAGCCAGGGAACCGAGCATCTGGAGCTCGGTTTCGCCGACGTCCATGCTGGCGTCCGCCACGACGAACACGAACGACAGGATGGTCGCCTCGTCCATCTGGCACTGGGCGTAGTTCTGCAGGTTGTCGGCAGTGGTGCTCATCACCCAGTCGAGGCCGTTGATGTTCACAACGTTGGACTCCTTGAAGCTGCCGTCCTGCACGGCCTGCTTGTACTGCTCCAGCACTTCGTTCAGGCTGCCTTCGCCGGTGGTCACGGTCAGAACGGTCTGGCCGTCGGGGCTGACGTACACTTCGCCCACCACGCCTTCGGGCGCTTCGGTGGCCGTCCAGTCGTTGGGCAGATAGAAGCACAGGCCGGTTTCGCCGATGGTGACGTACTGGCCCTCATAGGCGGGCTCGTTCTCGATCGCGATGCCGGTTTCCTCGGCCATCGCGGCCATGGACAGCGCCAGGCACAGCACCATCAGGATAACTGCAAACTTCTTCATGTTGTTTCCCTCTCTTTCTCGTCGCTTCTCCAGGAAGCCTGAGGCATTATATCACCGCGGTGCGCGCGTGTAAACTGCATTTTGGTAAAAAAATTACGGCATCCCGCGCATGTTTCCATGTCGCAGGATGCCGGGTGAATCGCTTTGCGGATCAGTCGGCGATGATCTTGGTCACAACGCCGGAACCCACGGTGCGGCCGCCTTCACGGATAGCGAAGCGCAGGCCTTCCTCGCACGCGATGGGCGTGATCAGGTTCACTTCCATGTCGATGTGGTCG
>CACWVN010000075.1 GCA_902764285.1 uncultured Eubacteriales bacterium | reverse complement strand
ATGGGACGGTGAGGACGCATGATCATCTTTCCCGCCATCGACCTGGTCGGCGGCCAGGCCGTGCGGCTGTACAAGGGCAATTACGACCAAATGACCGTCTATGACGCCGATCCGCTGAACACCGCCCGGGCCTTTGAGGCCGCAGGAGCCGTCTGGGTACACATGGTGGACCTGGAGGGCGCGCGGGACGGCGGCACGCCGAACCTGGAGACCGTGCGCCGCGTGGTGGAGAACACCGCGCTGTCCGTGGAGATTGGCGGCGGCATCCGTTCGATGGAGGTCGTCGACCGCTACCTGTCCGTCGGCGTGAAGCGGGTCATCCTGGGCACGGCGGCCATCGCCGACGAGGCCTTCGCCCGCGCCGCCATCGAAAAGTACGGCCCGGCAGTGGCGCTGGGCGCGGACGTGAAGGATGGCCAGGTGGCCATCCGCGGCTGGCTGGAACTGTCCGGGCTGTCGCTGGCGGCATTCTGCGAAAAGTACCAGGCCATGGGCGTGCGGACGCTGATCTGCACCGATATCTCCCGGGACGGCGCCATGATGGGCGCGAACCGGGCGCTGTACGCCGACCTGCAGGCGAAATACGACATGGACATCGTGGCCTCCGGCGGCGTTTCGTCCATGGACGACGTGCGGGCGCTGGCGGCGCTCGGGCTGTACGGCGCGATCATCGGCAAGGCGTATTACACCGGAGCCATCGACCTGAAGCAGGCCATCGAGGAGGCGACGCGATGATTACCAAGCGCATCATCCCCTGTCTGGACGTGAAGGACGGCCGCGTGGTGAAGGGCGTGAACTTTCTGGGCCTGGCGGACGTGTCCAGCCCGGTGAAGCTGGCGGAGTACTACAGCCGCTGCGGCGCGGACGAGCTGGTGTTCTACGACATCACCGCCTCCGCCGAGGGCCGGGCGCTGTTCACCGACATCCTGCGGGAAGTAGCCTCGAAGGTGTTCATCCCGCTGACGGTGGGCGGCGGCATCAACACGGTGGACGACTTCGACCGCGTGCTGAAATGCGGCGCCGACAAGGTGTCCGTGAACTCCGGCGCCATCCGCAATCCGGACCTCATCCCCGCGGCGGCCCGGCGCTACGGCAGTCAGTGCGTGGTGATCTCCGCCGACGTGAAGCGCGTAGACGGGGAATTCCGGGTGTTCGCCAAGGGCGGGCGCGAGGACACCGGCATGGAGGCGGTCTCCTGGATCCGGCGCTGCGTGGACAGCGGCGCGGGCGAGGTGGTGCTGAACAGCATCGACACCGACGGCGTGAAGCAGGGCTTTGACCTGGAGATGCTGGCCGCGGTGTGCGACGCCGTATCGGTGCCGGTGATCGCGTCCGGCGGCGCCGGTCGCATCGAAGATTTCATCGCGCTGTTCAAGGCGCTGCCGAAGGTGGACGCGGGGCTGGCGGCCTCGATCTTCCACTTCGGCGAAGTGGAAATCCACGACCTGAAGCGCGCGCTGAGGGACAACGACATCATAGTGAGGTTATGAGCCATGATCGACATCAACACGCTGAAATTTGACGAAAAGGGCCTGATCCCCGCCATCGTGGTGGACGCGGAGACGAAAAAGGTGCTGACGCTGGCCTACATGAACCGGGAGAGCCTGGAGATCTCGATGGAGAAGGAGCTGACGTGCTTCTGGAGCCGTTCGCGGCAGGAGTTGTGGCTGAAGGGCGAGACCAGCGGGAACTACCAGCACATCGTGTCCATCACCGCCGACTGCGACCGGGATGCGCTGGTGGTGGAAGTGAACAAGGACGGTCCGGCCTGCCACCTGGGCACGGATTCGTGCTTCACGAACCCGGTGTTCGAGAGCGAGAACAACCATGCATTCACCCTCGAAGGGCTGATGGAGCTGATCCGCGGCCGCAAGACCGAAAAAAAGGAAGGCAGCTACACCACCTACCTGTTCGAGAAGGGCATCGACAAGATCCTGAAAAAGGTTGGCGAGGAATCCACCGAGGTCATCATCGCCGGCAAGGCTGACGACAGGGCCGAGACGATCTACGAGATCGCCGATTTGACCTATCACGTGATGGTGCTGATGATCCAGATGGGCATTTCGCTGGAGGCCATCCACAAAGAGCTGGCCTCCCGCCACGTGATCGACCACAAGGTGAAGCAGGAGAAGATGGGCGGACAGCAGGGCTGAGGCCGTTTTGCGGGCAAAGGGACTGTCTCAAAACCAGCGTTCCCGACGTCCGTGCAGGGGCGGCTGACGTGTCGCCCTCCAGAGTTCGATAGTATAAAGATTTCCCGCGCCGAAATCAATGGCGCGGGAAATCTTGCATTACCGCCCGGGCGTTCAGTGAGAAGCAAAAGACGGCCGGTTTCGCGCCGGCGGGCAGTTGTACTCCACTCCCAGTGCAGCGGGCGGTTTGATATTCTGGGTTACTCTCGCGGGCGGCGCGGACGTTCCCTTCGCCCCTATTCCATCACCTGGATGAACATGCATTTCAGGTATTTCGTCTCCACCGACTGGGGCAGGATCGGGTGGTCGTAGCCCTGGGTGCGGTATTCCACCAGCCGGATGCGCTTCTTCGCGTCGCGGGCGGCCTGGTTGAGGATGTCCTGGAACATCTCCGGCAGGATGTGCTGGCTGCAGGAGCAGGTGACCAGGAACCCGCCGGGCCGCACCAGCTTCAGCCCGCGCAGGTTGATCTCCTTATAGCCGCGGATCGCGCTCTGCACCGCGGCCTTGTTCTTGGTAAAGGCCGGCGGGTCGAGGATCACCAGGTCGTACTGCTCGCCGGCGTCGGTCTGTTCCCGCAGCAGGTCGAAGCAGTTCGCAGCGCGGAATTCCACGTTATCAAAGCCGTTCAGCCGCGCGTTCTCCCGGGCGACGTCCAGCGCCTCCTCGGAGATGTCCACGCCCAGCACATGCGCCGCGCCGTACTTCGCCGCGTGCAGCGAAAAGCTGCCGTTGTGGCAGAAGCAGTCCAGCACCCGCGCGCCCTTGCAGAAGGGCGCCATGGCGGCGCGGTTCTGTTTCTGGTCCAGGAAGAAGCCGGTCTTCTGGCCGTTCCTCACATCCACGAGGAACCGGATGCCGTTTTCGACCATCTCCACCCGGTCAGGCACCTCGCCCCGCAGCAGGCCCGTGGTCTGCTCCATGCCCTCCAGCCGCCGCACGGGCACGTCGCTGCGCTCGTAGATGCCGGCGGGCTGGACGATCTCCATCAGCAGGTCGCACAGCATGTCCTTGATGCGGTCGATGCCCAGCGACAGCGATTGCAGCACCAGCACGTCGCCGAACTTGTCCACCACCAGCCCGGGCAGGAAATCCGATTCGGAGTAGATCAGCCGGCAACTCATCGGGTCGCACAGCAGCTTGCGGTATTCCCAGGCGTCCCGGATGCGCCGGGCGAAGAAATCCCGGTCGCAGGGCTCGTCGTTGCGGGTCAGCACGCGCAGGGAGATCTGGCTCAGCGGGTTGTAGAAGCCGCGGCCGATGAACTTGCCGCGGAAGTCCAGCACGTCGACGACGTCGCCGTTTTCAAAATCGCCCTCGACCTTTTCGATTTCCGAAGCGTAGATCCACGGGTGGCCGCCGCGCACGCGGGTCTCCCGGGTCTTGCGAAGGGTTACGCTCGCCATGGTTGATTCCTCGCTTTTCGGTGTTGATGACATTATTTTAGCACAGGCGTGTAAATGTTTAAAGGGGTTTGCTCCGCCGGGACGGCCGAGCGAAAGAAACCGCCCCGCGCAGAAGCGCGGGGCGGCTGTTTCAGCAGCTATGGAATGGACTCGGGATTATTCCTGAGCGGCCTTCCACTCGGCGTACTGGGCCTCAACCTCAGCGATGATGTCGGGCATGCCGGCCTCATTCAGGGCGGCCTTCAGAGCCTCGATGCCCAGGTCGGGATCGTCGGGATCCACCTGGCCGCACATCATGGGCTGGGCCAGCTCGGACACGACAGCGTCAAC
The DNA here is from genome assembly GCA_902764285.1 of uncultured Eubacteriales bacterium. Taxonomy (GTDB): domain Bacteria; phylum Bacillota; class Clostridia; order Christensenellales; family Aristaeellaceae; genus UBA2862. The sequence continues at coordinate 8,174 of CACWVN010000075.1, read as the reverse complement.
CGCCGCGATCTGGTCGGCCACGTTGTCCTTCACGAAGCGGAAGCCCAGGGAAGCGGTGGCCACGGCGTCGTCCGCATAGGACTGCAGCAGGGCGTTCTTCTCGGGATCTTCGCTGGTCAGCACGTACTGGAGCTTGGTATTGCCCACGGTCCAGGCGCCGCCATGCACGCCGTACCAGTTCTGGTCGGTCAGCTCAACCTGCTGGTCGTTGACCTTGGTGTAGTTCACGCCCTCGGCGCCGAACAGCATCAGGTTGACCAGGGTGGCGTCGCTGTGCATCAGGTTGAGGTACTGCATGGCCTTCTCGGGGTTCTGGGAGGTCACCGGGATGGCGAACATGGAGCCTCCAGCATGGGTGGTGACGACGTACTTGGGCTGCATGGTGATTTCAACGCACTCGAACTCGGCGGTGGCGTTGGCGGCATACATCTCGGCGGCCTTGATGCCGTTGCCCTTCAGGGGCTGCGCGAAGGCCAGGAAGTCGCCGCGGCCGAAGGTGCCGTTGTAGTCGAAGCTGGTCAGAGCGGCGTCGGGATCGATGAAGCCCTTCTGGCCCCAGTCATACATCAGACGGATGTGCTCTTCCTGCTCGGGGGTCTCGAAGATGCTGTAAACGGTCTCGTCGAAGGTGCCGTCTTCGCCGGCAGCCATCTTCATGGCGACGGAGTTCGTGCCCATGCCGGCCCAGTCGGGGCACCAGGGCTCGTCGGGCCAGCGGCCGGCCTGACCGTCCATCAGATAGGGATACTTGTCGGGATGGAGCTCCTTATACTTCTGCAGCCAGGGCTCCAGGTCCGCCAGGCAGGTGATGGAAGGATCGTCAGCGGTGACGTCCCAGCCGATCTCCTCAGCAGCGGTCTTGTTGATGATGACGCCTTCCGGCACGCACAGCTCCTTGTTGGTGGGGATGCCATACAGCACGCCGCCAACCTTGACGCCGTCCAGGAAGGTCTGGGGCAGGGTTTCCTTGATGCCCTGGCCATACTCCTCGAGCAGGTCGTCCAGGGGAGTCAGCAGGCCGCCAGCGACTTCAACGCCGTAGCCTTCCCAGTCAGCGGTGAAGATGAGGTCCATCTTCTGGCCGGACTGCAGGGCGTTGATGGCCTTGTCGTTCCAGTCGCCCCAGGCGATGATGTGATAGCTGACATTCGCGCCGATCAGCGGCTCGATGTAGGCATTGACAGCGGCCTCGACACCCGCGCGGACGGCTTCGTTATCGCCGTTGCCGACCCAGTAGATGTCCAGGGTGTAGGGTTCCTCAGCCACAGCTGCGGTGACCAGCGACAGAACCATCGCCAGCGCCAGAAGCAGAGTTACCAGTTTACGCATGTGTATTCCCTCCTTGGTTTTTATATTTCGAGAGCTGCGTACGCCCTTGAAATCGTGTTTAGGAAGTTGGGAGCAGGAAGTAAGGGTTTCCGTACTCCTCACTCCTCATTACCTCACCCGATCAGCCCTTCACGGCGCCGACCGTCAAGCCCTTGACGAAGTACTTCTGGAAGAAGGGGTAGGCCAGTATGATCGGGCCCACCGTGACCACCGCCATGGCCATACGGAAGGTCTCGGCCGGCAGGTTGGCCACGTTCACGCCGCCCATTCTGGAGGCGTTCTCCTTCAGGAAGCGCAGGTTGTTCATCGTCTGGTAGATGGTGTATTGCAGGTTGAAATACTGGGCGCTGTCGTTCAGCAGCAGGCAGTTGCGGAAATCGTTCCACACGCCGATGGCGCTGAACAGCGCGACGGTGGCGAAGCCGGGCAGCGCCAGCGGGGCCACGATCTGCAGCAGCGTGCGCCATTCGCCGCAGCCGTCGATGCGCGCGGATTCGATGATGGCCTCCGGCACCGAGGACTTGTAGAACGTGCGCATGATGATGACCCAGTAGGCCGAGAACGACATGGGCAGGAACAGCGCCCAGACCGTGTCCTTCAGGCCCAGCACGCTGCGGGCCATGTTGTAGTAACTGACCATGCCGCCGCTGAACAGCATCGTGAAGAAGCTGAAGAACGTGAAGAACTTTTTATACTTGAAGTCCGGGCGGCTGAGCGCGTAGGCGTACAGGCCGACGGTGATGATGGTGATGACCGTGCCCGCGACCGTGGCGATCAGCGTGTTCCGGTAGGCCGTCAGGATGACGGAGCCGTCCTTGAACAGGTAGGTGTAGGCGTTGGTAGAGAACTCCAGCGGCCACAGGCGATAGCCGTAGGTGGTCAGCGCGCTCTCGCTGGTGATGGAGGAGATGATGATGATCCACAGCGGGAAGATGATCAGTATGCAGGCCACGATCAACAGAATGTTGAACCAGAAGTTGGCGCCCCGGGAAATCTGGTTGCGGGCCGCGCTGTGTCGGGCGGATTCCTTTTCCGCCTTCTTGAGCTTCTTGACGTCGACAGCAGTCATATTCGCTTCCTCCTTTCCTCAGAACAGCGCCATTTCGGGGTGATGCTTGCGGACGATGCCGTTGGTGATCAGGATCAGCGCGAAGCCCACCACGGACTGGAAGAACGCGCCCGCGCCGGCGTAGCCGAAGGAGTTGCGCAGGTTGCCCTTCTTCAGCATGTCGTAAACGTAGGTGTCGATGGTGCTGGTCACCTGCCGCAGCGTGCCGGAGCCGTTGGGCAGCGAATAGAACATGTCGAAATCGCCGTTGAAGATGCGGCCCACGGCCAGGATCTGCAGCATGACGATGACGGGCATCAGCTGGGGCAGCGTGATGTACTTGAACTGCTGCCACTTGCTGGCGCCGTCGATGGCGCCGGCCTCGTACAGCTGCTCGTCAAAGCCCGTCAGCGTGGCCAGGTAGATGATGGATCCCTGGCCGGTGTACTTCCAGATATTGGCGCACAGGAAGATCCAGGGCCAGTACTTCTTCACCGAATAGAACTTCACGGCGTTCTTGCCCAGCATGGCGTTGATCTGGTTGAAGAAGCCGTTGGCGGCGATCATGGCGTACAGCGCGTACATGACCACGATCCAGCTGATGAAATAGGGCATGAACAGGATGGTGTGATAGACCTTGGCGGTCTTGCGGTTGCGCACTTCGTTGATCAGCACCGCCAGGCCCACCTGCAGCACCACGCCCACCACCATGAACAGCAGGTTGTAGCCCACGGTGTTGCGGATCAGCATCGGCGCGTCCTTCAGCAGGTAGGTGAAGTTGTTCAGCCCGTTCCATTCAGAGGTGACCAGGCTGTTCAAAAAGACGTTCTTGAAGAAGGAAGACGCGGTGGGAACCGCCATCTGGTACTTCTTGAACGCCAGGATGATGCCGGGCATCGGCAGATATGCAAACGCCAGCAGGAACAGCACGCCGGGCAGCACCATAAACAGGTATGCCGCCTGACGCTTGCCGGAATCCGCAAGTGTCTTGGATTTTCCATTCTTACTTGCTTGAAGCTTTCCAACACTCATGCCGGTAAACCACCTTTCCGTATCCTGTGTGAAGAAGGGAAAAAACGACGGACGCTCGCGTCGGGAACAGCCGCCTTTATGCTCATTTTTTGCCCTTCATCCAAAACCCTTCACATTATATCATAGTTTTCAACCCCATGCAAGTATTTTCTATACAAAATGCACTAAATTTTAAAAAAAATCGCGCCGTCTGCCGGTTTGTGCCGCCGGATGCCGGGATGCGGACCTCTTCCGGCCCGTTTATCCCGCGTCAGCTTTCCCAAAAAGGTTTTCCAGATTGTGGAACCCGGCCGGATTTTTCGCCGTCCAACCTTCGAAAACAAAAACACGGGAGGGAAGAAAAATGAAAAAATGGATTGCTCTGATCGCCGTACTGGCGCTGGCGACGCTTTCGCTGTCCGGCTGCTCGCTGCTGGGACTGGTCGGGATGATGACGACGACCCGCGAAATGCCGGTCGCGCCGGCCCCGACGTCGATGCCGATGGAGGACGACTACATGGCCTATGAAATGGAAGACGCGGCCGACGAAGCCTATGGGATGCCCGCGGCCAGCGCAAAGCTCGCGGTGAACGCGGGCTACGCGATGGCCTACCCCGACTTCAACACCGAGGAATACGCCGCCATCCGGGAAAACGGTTTCCGCGACGTGGCCTCCAGCCCGCTGAGCACGTTCTCGGCCGACGTGGACACCGCCTCTTACTGCAACCTGCGGCGGATGCTGAACGACGGCTGGACGCCGGACGACATTCCCTCCGGCGCGGTGCGCGTGGAAGAAATGCTGAACTACTTCCGCTATGACTATGCCGGCCCCGAGGGCAGCGACAAGTTCGGCGTGACCGCGCAGATCGCCGACTGCCCGTGGAACCCGGCGCACAAGTTGCTGCTGCTGGGCGTGCGCGCCGCCGACGCGCCCGAAGCCGCGGACGAGGGCAGCAACCTGGTGTTCCTGGTGGACGTATCCGGTTCGATGGGCAGCCGGGACAAGCTGGATCTGGTCAAGCAGGCGCTGGCGATGCTGGTGGACGAGCTGTCGGAAAACGACACCGTTTCGATCTGCACCTATTCCGACGGCGAGCGCATACTGATCGAAGGCGCGAGTCCCGTGAAGGACAAGGCCAGGCTGCTCTCCGCCATCGAGTCGCTGGAGGCCGCGGGGTATACCGACGGCCAGCGCGGCCTGGAGCAGGCCTATGAAGTGGCGGTGCGCCACCTGCGCCCCCACGGCAACAACCGGGTGATCATGTGCTCCGACGGCGATCTGAACGTGGGCATCACCAGTGAGAGCGACCTGCACGACTTCGTCTCCCGGAAGAAGGAGACCGGCGTGTACCTGTCGGTGCTGGGTTTCGGCAGCGGCAATTACAAGGACACCAAGATGGAAACCCTGGCCGACGACGGCAACGGCAACTATTACTATATCGATTCCATCCTGGAAGCGCGCAAGGTGCTGTGCGAGGAGATGACCCAGACGCTGTTCGCCGTGGCCGACGACGTGAAGTTCCAGATCGAGTTCAACCCGGCGAAGGTTTCCGCGTGGCGGCAGATCGGTTATGAAAATCGCGCGCTGGAGGACCGGGATTTCGAAGACGACACCAAGGATGCCGGCGAAGTGGGCGCGGGCGCGACCGTGACCGTGATGTACGAACTGGTGCCCGCCGGCGCGGACGGCGCGGAGTCGAACCTGAAATACCAGCAGAGCCAGCTGACCGAAGCCGGCGAGGGCGACGAATGGCTGACGCTGTCCACCCGCTACAAGCAGCCCGGCGGCAGCGAGAGCGTTCTGGAAACCCGCGCCGTGGGCGAAGCCGACATGACCGACGCGCCCTCCGGAGATTTCCTGTTCGCCAGCGCCGTGGCCGAATTCGGCATGATCCTGACCGACAGCGAATACAAGGGCGACATCGATTATGCCAGCGTGCTGGATCTGCTGAAGCAGGCGCCGCTCAGCGACGATTACCGCGAGGAGTTCTTCGCGCTGGTGAAGATCGCCCAGCGCGCCCAGCAGCTGAGCGACTGACCGGCACGGCGGCGGGGCCCGCTCCCCGTCCCCTACTCCCTACTCCCTACTCCCAGGGGTACCTCTTCCGCCACGCGGAAGAGGTACCCCTTTATTTCCCCCGCGATCTGTGATAGAATATCCCCGGATACTTCGAAACGGGCGGTGAAGCGCATGGATGAACGCCAGCCGGGCAGACGGCTGAACAAATATATGGCCGACAGCGGCTACTGCTCCCGGCGGGAGGCCGACCGGCTGATCGCCGAGGGCCGGGTGCGCATCAACGGGCAGCCCGGGGCGCTGGGCGACCGCGTGCTGCCGGGTATGATCGTAACGGTGGACGGACAGCCGCTCTCCGGCGAGGGCGAGAAGGTCTATATCCTGCTGAACAAGCCGAAGGGCATCGTGTGCACCGCCGACCCGCGGGAGCCGATGAACGTGGTGGATTACATCGGACACCCGGCGCGCATCTTCCCCGTGGGCCGGCTGGACAAAGACAGCGAAGGGCTTCTGCTGCTGACCAGCGACGGCGGGATCGTGAACCGGCTGCTGCGCGCGGCGGGCGGCCATGAGAAGGAATACGAAGTGACCATCGACCGGCCTGTGACGCCGGAATTTGTCCGGCGGATGACGGCCGGCGTGCCGATCCTGGACACCGTGACGCTGCCCTGCAAGGTGCGCCGCACCGGCGAGCGCAGCTTCAACATCATCCTCGTGCAGGGGCTGAACCGGCAGATCCGCCGCATGTGCGAGGCGCTGGGCGCGAACGTCACCCACCTGCGCCGCGTGCGCATCATGAACCTGCGGCTGGGCAGACTGCAGCCCGGCCAGTGGCGCGATCTGACGGCGGAGGAGCTGGAAACGCTGTTTTCATCGCTGGACATCAGGGAATAAAACCGAAAAGAAGAATGGGCAATATGCGCAGACAAAAGAAAAAGAGCTGGGTTCGCCGCGCGATCCGCGGGCTTCTGCTGCTGGTCGCCGCCATCGTCTTAATCAGCGTCACAGCGGCGTATGCGCCGTTCATGCGCTGCCCGGAGATCGGCGACGAGTCGACCTTCGCCGCGCGGGCGGCGGAAATGAGGGCCGGCGCCGACAGCGGCGACCGGGCGATGATCCTGGAAACCCGCGCCCAGGCGCTGGACGAGCGCATCCGGCTGATCCACATGGCGCAGCGGGAAATCATCATCGCCAGCTACGACTGCCGCGACGGCGAGAGCACCCGGGACATGATGGCCGCGGCGCTGGAGCGCGCCGACGCGGGCGTGCGGGTGCGGCTGCTGGCCGACGGCGTCGCCGGGCGCATCTACATGCTGACCAGCCCGCTGTTCCGCGCGCTGGAGGCCCATCCGAACATCGAGATCCGGTTCTACAACCTGCTGACGCAGCTCACGCCCTGGAGGCACATGGGCCGCATGCACGACAAATATGTGATCGTGGACGGGCTGGGATACATCCTCGGCGGGCGGAACATGTTCGACCACTTCATCGGCGAATACGACTGGGCGAAGCAGAGCCTGGACCGGGAGGCGCTGGTGTACAATTCCGACGGCAGCGCGGACAGCTCGCTGTACCAGGTGAAGGGCTATTTCGAGGGCATGTGGGCCCATCCCCGGACCGCCGCCTTCGGCAAGGGCTGCGGCGACGCCCAGCGGGACGCCGTCTACGCGATGCTGCGCGAGCGCCTCGCCGCGCTGAAGGAAGAAAAGCCCGATCTGTTCGCGCCCGCGGATTACGCCGCCATGACCGACGCGACCCGGGGCGTGTGGCTGATCTCCAACCCCACCGGCATCTACGCCAAGCGGCCCGAGGCCTTTGCCCAGCTGTGCGCGCTGATGGAAACGGCACAGGAGGGCATCGTCATCCATTCCCCTTACGCCGCGCTGAACGGCTGGATGCGCCAAAGGCTGTCCGCCATCGCGGCGAAGGTGCCGGTCACGCTGATGGTGAACGCCGTGGAAAACGGCGCGAACGTGGTGGCCAGCGGCGATTACCTGTTCCACAAAAAGGAAGTCCTGTCCACCGGCATGGCGGTGCTGGAATACGCCGGCGGCGATTCCTACCACGGCAAATCCATCGCCATCGACCGGGATATCGCCGTGATCGGCTCCTATAACCTGGATCTGCGCAGCACCTATGTGGACACGGAACTGATGCTGGTGATCAACAGCCCGGAGGTCAACGCGAAGCTGCGCGGGCACCTGGAGGCGCTGCACGCCGACTGCCGCATCGTGCACGCCGACGGCAGCGGCGAAACGCCCGACGGGCTGGACATTCCCCCGCTGCCGCTGTGGAAGAAGGCGGCGCTGTACGCCATTGGAGGGCTGATGCAGCTGATCCGGAATCTGGTATAATCCCGCGGCAAAACAAAAAACCTGCGCCGGTTTCCCCGGCGCAGGTTTTTTGTCGTGAAACGCGGACCGGACCGTTCACACGCCCATGTATTTCTCTATGGCCTTCGCCGCGCCGTCGTGGTCGCAGTCATCGGTCACGGCATCCGCCGCAGCGCGGACCTCCGGAATGGCGTTGCCCATGGCCACGGCCAGCCCTGCGGCGCGCAGCACGCCCAGATCGTTGTCGCCGTCGCCCACGGCCATCGACCGCTCGACGGGGATGTCCAGGTGGGCGCACAGTTCCCGCAATCCCCGCGCCTTGCTGGCGCCGGACGGGGAAAGCTCGATGCCCAGGCCCACGGAATCGCAGACCTCCACCGCGCGCCCGGCGATCCTCTGCCGGAACTGCGCGCGATCCGCCGCGTCGCGGAAGAAC
>CACWVN010000074.1 GCA_902764285.1 uncultured Eubacteriales bacterium | reverse complement strand
GATTTGGCCGGAGGCGCCGGCCTGCTCTGCAGACTGGCCTGCGCGAGGGTGCTGTTGATCGCTTTCGCTTCGGCCCGGGAAGCGACCGGGGCGCTGCTGGAGAAGGCCGGCGAAGCGGTTCGCGCCGTCGCGCCGGTTCTGGCTTCGGTATCGTGCGCGACCGGCAGCGTTTCGGGCATGCTGTCCCCGGCGGCGCAGCTGTACGCCGCGGCGGTCGAAAAGGCGCTGGGCGGCGCGGGCGTTTCTCTGTGCGGCGTGGCGGCGGCGGTCGCCGCTGCCGGAAATCTCTCGGCGCACATTCGCCTGAACCGTTTTTTTGCGTTCCTGAAAAGCGTCATCGGCTGGATGATCGGGCTGCTGATCGCCGCCTTCGTGTGCTTTCTCACCGCCCAGGGTTACCTGGCGGCGGCGCAGGATACCGTCGCGCGGCGTTCCGCGCGGTACGTGGTCGGAAACGCAGTGCCGATCATAGGCGGCGAGCTGTCCGGGGCAGTGGATTCCATCGTCGGAAGCGCGGGCCTGATCCGGGGCGCGGTGGGCGTGACCGGCGGATTTCTGTTGATTTGCGCCTGCGCGAACCCGCTGCTGAAGGCGGCTTCGACGGTGCTGTCCATGAAGCTGGCGGCCGCGATCATCGAGCCTGCGGCGGAACGCGGCGTTTCGGCGATGGCGTCCCAGTTTTCAGACGCCGCCGAAATGCTTCTGTCGCTCTGCGCCGCCGGAGTCGTGCTGGCGATGCTGACGCTGGGAACGATGCTGGCGGCCGGAGCGAATATGTTTGCAGCGGGAGCGTAGAATGAATATATTGCAGACGCTGCGCAGCGCCGCCGCCGAACTGACCGCGGTCTGCGCGCTGGCGGCCATGATGGAGCTGGTGGTTCGGAAAGACAGCGAGGCGCTGGGCTTTCGGGCGTTGTGCGCTCTGGCCGTCGCGGTCTGCGCGCTGCGCTGTGTCGCGCGCGTGATCGGATAGCTTTTCCGGGGTAGGACATGACATCGTGGATTATTGAAAAGCTACGCGGCGCGCGGCGAATCGGGCTTTATTCGGCGGTTGCGGTTTTCGCCGTGCTGGCGCTGATTCTCGTGCGCGGCGAGCGCTCGGCTCCGACCGGGCAGTCCAGCCTGGAACAGCGCATGGAAAACATCCTGTCGAAGATCAGCGGAACGGGGCGCGTGACCGTGATGGTCAACGAAGGCCCGGACGGCGAATCGGGCGGCATGGTTATCGTCGCGGACGGGCTGACCGATATCAACACCTATCTGCAGGTGCAGCGGGCCGCCTGCGCGCTGTCGGGGTTTGAGGTATCGCGGATTGCGATTATCGGCAGAAACGGGGCTTTCGAAGGGGGAACGTAGATATGGATCGGAAGTGGATCGCGTTGTGCGCTCTGGCCGTGGCGCTGCTGACCGCCGCGGCGTGGTACGGCGGCCGGCGCAGCCGCGAAAACCCGCCGGTACAGGCGGAGACGGCGGTTTCCGCCGCGGTCGAAAACGGGCAGGACGATCCCGTGACGCGATACAGGACGGAGCGCGAGCAGCTCCGCGCCAGGCACGTCGCGCAGCTGAACGATATTATCCACGGCGGCCATGCGGACGACGAGACGGTATTGCTGGCGCAGAGGCAGCTTCTGGATCTGATGCGCCATACGGAGCAGGAGACGACCCTGGAGGGGATCCTGCAATCCCGCGGATTCAGGGACGCGCTCGTCACCGTGAGCGACGATTCGGCCAACGTGCTGCTGCGCACCGATGCCGTTTCGCAGAGCGAAGCCGCCGTCATTTTGGAGCTCGTCATGAGGGAAACCGGCCTTTCCGGCGGGAATGTCAAAATCATTCCCGTAAAATAAGCGGAAAATGTTTGCGCAATCGCGTATTATCTGTTATAATAGAATCGGAAAAGGAGGTCTGCGTTATGAGCGAAAATTATCCTTCCGATGTCAAGCTGAATGAAAACCCGGACGGCACCGTATCCTTTGCCACCGAAGTTGTCGCAACCATCGCCGGCCTGGCCGCCACCGAAGTGGATGGCGTAGCCAGCATGATTTCACCCTCGGCCGGTCTGGCTGATATGTTTTCGCGCAAGAGCAACCGCAATCTTACAAAGGGCGTTCGCATAGATCTGGACGGCAACATGGTTACGGTCGACATCACCATCACGGTGGATTACGGCTCTCCCGTGCCGGACGTGGCCCGGAACATCCAGGAAAACGTCAAGAAGGCCATCGAGACCATGAGCGGCCTGGACGTGCGTTCGGTCGACGTGCACGTGACGGGGATCAGCTTCGAGCGCGAACAGCGCGCCAACGCGGAACTGAACGAACAGCAGCGCAAGATGCTGGAGAAGAACGGCGCTTCCGCCAACGCCGCGCCCGAACCGGAAGAAGCTGACGCCGCGCCGGCGGACGAAGAGGATATCCCCGAGGAGGACATCCCCGATTCCGAAGACGACGACGCGATCGAGGACGAGGCTGAAGAAGAAGCCGAAGCCGAGGAGCCCGAGGAGGATCCTTCCGAAGAGGACGATTCCGCCGAAGAGGACGACCCCGACGAGGAGAAGCAGGACTGATCCGGGGTTTTCCCGGGATGGAGTTATACTATGAAGCTGAATGTAGGAAAGCGCATATTGATGTTCTTTCACTGGCTGTTTTCGCTGCTGATCTGCGCTGCCTTCGTCGTCTATCTGCTCAAGCCTGATTTCGCCGTCGACGTGTACGGCAAAATGGAGAATTGGGTCGGTTCGACGAATATCAAGATCATCGGCGGCGCGATACTGGCCGTCTATCTCGTGCTGGTCATCGTGCAGATCTGGCTGATCCTGCGCCGCGTCCGGCGCTCGGAACGCGGGTTTATTACCGTTGATTCCAGCGAAACCGGCCGCGTCCGGATTGCCGTTTCCGCTATTGAACAGATGGTCCGCCAGTCGGTCAACAGCATCGACGGCATTTCGGAAATGAAGATTTCCATCGACAACAAGGACGATGCCATCGTCATAGGCGTCGCGGCTTCGATCCTCAACGGATGCCATGTGCCCACCATCACCATGAATATGCAGCGCGCGATCCGTCAATTCGTCGAAATGAACTGCGGCGTTGCGGTGCGCGCGGTGGCGATAACCATCCATTCCGTTACGAATGCCAACGAGACGCCCCGCCGCAGGCGCCGCGGCGGCGAAGCGCCGGCGCCGGTAGCGCCCGCGCCCGTCGCGCAGCCTTCGGTGCAGCCGGCTGCGGAGCCGGAAGCGCCGTCGGTCGCGGAGCCGGAAACGCGCTTTGAGTCCAGCTCGGAAGCGCCTTCCGTTGCGGAGGATGATCCGGTGCCGGAGATTGATTTCAATTATAAACCGCACCTGGAGCTGACGCCTACCGTCGCGCCGGAAGAGGATGCCGGCGTGCCCGAACTCCGCTTCGATGTTCCTGCGTCTGAACCGGAAGCGGACGAAGCCGAAGCATTCACGGAGAAGGAGCCCGCGCAGATCCCGCTGGACGGCGAAGACGATTTGTAATGCCGGCCTTTGCCCGGCCGGTGCAAATGCTTGATATTGCGGCGGCGCATGTTGTGCCACCGCAATACTTGCGTTGAATAGCAAAACGGAACGTTATACGGGTCGGCAGAAACCCGTCGAAGATCATTTACAACGATAAATCATTGAAAGCAGGTAGACGAGATGGATAGACCGATTGCCCGCGCGCACGCCATGAAGCTGATCTACGAATGGGAAATGGGCGGCGACGGCGGAGAGGATACCCGGCTGAATCTGCTCGAGGTCCGGCCCGGCGAGCGCGAAGCCGATTATATGAACCGGATGTTCGAAGGCGTCGTCGCCCACGTGGATGAAATCGACGAGCGCCTGTCGCGGTTCGTGCGCGGCTGGTCCCTCGACCGCGTGACGCGCGTCGATCTCGCCATACTGCGGCTCGCCGTCTATGAACTGATGCTCGGCGAAGAGCCGGAAGGCGTCGTCATCAACGAAGCCGTGGAGCTGGCCAACCAGTATTCCTCCGACAAGGCCGGCGCGTTCATCAACGGCGTGCTGGGGAATCTCTGGCGCGATATGAAAGACGGGGAAACCCATTGACCGCGTAAGGAGCGTTGGCGGATGCAGTATCAAGTTTCGGCGCTGAGCGTATCCGAACTGAACGAGTACGCGCGCCGGCTGCTGGCGGGCGATCCGCTGCTGAGGAATCTGGAGGTCACCGGCGAAATATCCGGGTATAAGCACCATTACAGCGGCCATCGCTATTTTTCGCTGAAGGATGAAACCGCGCGCGTACAGTGCGTCATGTTCCGGCAAAACGCGATGGGGCTGGATTTTGAGCCTGCCGACGGCATGCGCGTTACGGTGCGCGCGTCGGCGTCTATCTTCGCGCGGGACGGCGCGTTTCAGCTCTATATCAATTCGATGCGCCAATCCGGCCAGGGCGATCTGTTCGCGCGCTTCGAAAAACTGAAACAGAAGCTGCAGGCCGAAGGGCTTTTCGATCCCGCGCGCAAACGCGACGTGCCGGCGATGCCGCGCGTCATCGGCGTGGCGACTTCCGAAACGGGCGCGGCGCTGCGGGACGTCATACATGTGGCGCGGCGCAGGAACCCGAACGTCGGCATTATCGTCGCGCCCTGCGCGGTGCAGGGCGAAGGCGCCGCGGCGGAAGTCGTCCGGGCCATCGAACGGCTGAACGCAAACGGCGAAAGCGACGTGCTGCTCGTGGGCCGTGGCGGAGGCTCCATCGAGGACCTGTGGGCGTTCAACGAGGAGATCGTCGCCCGGGCCATCGCTGCGTCGCGGATCCCCGTCATCAGCTGCGTCGGGCATGAGATCGATTTCACCATATCGGATTTTGTCGCTGATCTTCGCGCGCCGACCCCTTCGGCGGCCGCCGAACTGGCCGTTCCCGTGGCTTCCCAGCTGCGCGAATCCCTGGACGGCATGCTGGGGCGGCTCGCCGGCGCGCTGAGGAAGGGCCAGGAAATCCGGTATGTCAGGTTGGAACATCTTTGCGCGTCCGACGCGCTTTCCGAACCGCGACAAGTGATCCTCGAGGCCCGCGGGACTGCGCTGGACCAGCTGGCGGAGCGCTCGCATGCGGCTGTGACGGATTTGCTTCGGCGCTCTGCGAACCGGATGGAAAAGCTGGACGCGTCGCTGCGCGCGCTGAATCCCTCCGCCGTACTGGACCGCGGTTATGCGCTCGTGCGCGGCAGGGACGGTTTGATCGAACGCGCGTCCGGCGCGATGGCCGGGGAACGCATCAATATCCTTTTTTCTGACGGCACGATTGACGCGGATGTCGCAGGCATCCGCCCGGAGAACAGTAAATGAAGAAGATCAGTTTTGAACAGGGCATGGAAGAACTGGAAAACCTGGTGAAAACGCTTGAAACGGGCGATATTTCGCTGGAGGAATCCTTCAAGGCCTATGAGCGCGCCATTGAACTGCGCGACGCGCTGAGAAAACTGCTGGAGGACGGCGACAGGCGCATACGCGTTTTGACCGAGACCGGCGAACGCGAAATGGCACAGGAGGATGAAACGTGAATACGCTGAAGGAATACGCCGCGAAGGTCAACGAACGGCTGGAACAGATTCCCGCCGTCGTCGAAGACGGCCGCTTTCAGATCGAACAGATGCCCGGCCTTCTCAGCCGGTCGATGCGATACAGCCTCAGCGCGGGCGGAAAGCGCCTGCGCCCCAGCATGCTGCTGGCCGCTGTGGATATGCTCGGCGGACGGACGGAAGACGCCCTGGATTTCGCCTGCGCGGTGGAGATGATCCATACCTACTCGCTGGTGCACGACGATCTTCCCGCCATGGACAACGATACGCTAAGGCGCGGACGGCCGACCAACCACGTGCTATTCGGCGAAGGCCAGGCCATCCTGGCGGGCGACGGCCTTTTGAACTGCGCGTTTGAAACGATGCTGGACGCCGCCTGCGCGCATCCCGATCGGGCGGCCGATTACATGCTGGCCATGCGCGAGATTGCCCGCGGGGCCGGCGTTACGGGGATGATCGCGGGCCAGGTGATGGACCTGTTCTGCGAACGCGGCCACACCGGCGATGCGGACGCGCTGGAGTACATCCAGTACGGCAAAACGGCGTGCATGTTCATCTATCCGCTCCGTGCTGCCGCCCGGCTGTGTCGCGCCGGAGAGGGCGAACTGCAGGCTCTGACGGATTACGGACGCGCCTTCGGCCTGCTCTTCCAGGCCACGGACGACCTGCTGGACGTGACGGGCGTCGAGGAGAAGATGGGCAAGACGCTGGGGAAGGACGCGCAGAGCGGAAAGCTCACCTGCGTATCCGCCTACGGGATCGAAGGCACGCGGGCGCTGGTGGCGCGGCTGCACGCCCAGGCGCTGTCGGCCGTCGGGCGTTTTCCCGGCGACGGCGCCTTCTTCAAAACGCTTGTCGATGAAATGGTCAACCGAACCATTTGAGTGATGGAGAAACGACAGATGCTGCTTGAACAGATACACAGTCCCCAGGATCTGAAAAAACTGAACATCCGCCAGCTTAGGCAGCTGGCGGGCGAGCTGCGCGAGGAGATCATCAAGGTGGTTTCCGATCGGGGCGGGCATCTTTCATCCAACCTGGGCGTGGTCGAGCTGACCATCGCGATGCATTATGTCTTCGATACGCCCGAGGACAAGCTGTTTTTTGACGTGGGCCATCAATCCTATGCCCATAAGCTGCTTACCGGCCGCTACGACGAGTTCAGCAAGCTCCGTTCGCGCGGCGGTCCCAGCGGGTTTCCACAGATCGAGGAGAGCGAATACGATTCATTTACCGCGGGCCACGCGTCCACAGCCATTTCCGCGGCGCTGGGCGTGGCCCGGACCCGCGATATCATGCGCGATGATTTCAACATCGTCGCAGTCGTGGGCGACGGCGCGCTGACCGGCGGCATGTGCTATGAAGCGCTGAACGACGTGGGCCTTTCGCAGACGCGCATGATCGTTGTGCTGAACGATAACGCCATGTCGATCGCGCCGAACGTCGGCGCGCTGAGCCAGTATCTCACGCGGCTCCGCCAGAGCAACGGATACCGCGCGTTCAAGCGCGGCGTGCGGAACGGGCTGGAGAGAATACCGCGGATCGGCGCGCCACTGTTCCGATTCCTGGAGAGATTCCGCGATTGGCTGCGCTCTCTGTTTGTCGACGGCCAGTTCTTTGAGGCGCTCGGCATCCGCTATCTCGGCCCCGTGGACGGCCATGATCTGAAGCGGCTGATCCGCGTGCTGAAGCGATCCAGGAATGAAACGGAACCGGTGCTGATACACATTGTCACTCAGAAAGGCAAGGGATACGAACCGGCGGAGGAGCGCCCGGACGTATTCCACGGCGTCGCGCCGTTTCTGGTCGAATCGGGCGAAAGCAAGCAGGATTCGATGACCGCCTGCGGCAAAATCGCCGCGGACCAACTGGTCGGAATGGCGGAGAGCGATATCCGCATCTGCGTCGTCACGGCGGCGATGGCCGCCGGAACGGGAATGGACGTGTTTCAGGACGCGCATCCCGACCGTTTCTTCGACGTGGGCATCGCCGAGGAGCACGCGGTGACCATGGCGGCCGGCATGGCCTGGCAGGGTATGAAGCCCTACGTAGCCATCTATTCCACGTTCCTGCAGCGCGCCTACGATCAGATCGCGATGGATGTCTGCCGAAACGCGCTGCCGGTCACGTTTTTGATCGACCGGGCCGGCCTGGTCGGCGCAGACGGGGCCACGCATCAGGGTGTGTTTGATCTGAGCTATCTGCGCAGCATTCCCAATATGATCATCGCTTCGCCAAGGGATATTCGCGATCTGAAGAAGCTGGTCGCGCTGAGCCGCGACGTGAATTATCCCATGGCCATTCGCTACCCCAAGGACGGAGAGGATCTCGGCCCCGGCATCCAGAGCCAGCGCGATTTTGAAATCGGCGAATGGGAGCTGATCAGTTCCGGCGCCGACGTGATGATCTTCGCGGTCGGGCGCATGGTGCAGTTGTCCATGCAGGCGACCATCGAACTCACCGGCAAGCACATCGCGGCCGGCGTGGTGGATGCGCGCTTTATCAAGCCCATGGACAGGAAGATGCTGGTCGAGCAGGCCCGATCCGCCAAACTGGTCGTAACTATCGAAGAAAACATGATCTCCGGCGGATTCGGCGAAGGCTTGCTGGATATACTGAATGAGGAATCCATCGAGGTGCCGGTGCTGACGCTGGGCGTGCCGGATCGTTTCGTGCCGCACGCCACCGTAGCCCAGCAGTTGGAGGCCTGCGGCTTGAGCGCGCAGCAGATCGCCCGCCGGATCCAGAAGCGCTATTTGGAACTGTTCAGGAGCGGAAGATGAAGAATCGACGCCGCGCGGACGAGGCGCTGTTTGAAGAACTGAATCTGGAATCGGTCGAACTGGCGCGCGCGCTGATCATGGAGGGCCGCGTGATGAGCGGCGACCGCAAGATCCTTCGCGCCAGCGAGATGTTGCGCGAAGGGGAGACGTTGCGCGTGCGCGGGGATCTGGACGCTTATGTCAGCCGGGGCGCGCACAAGTTAAAAAGGGCGCTGGACGTATTCGGCATCGACCTGAACGGCCTCGTGTGCGCGGATATCGGCGCTTCGACCGGCGGGTTTACCGATGTGATGCTTCGCGCCGGTGCGCGGCGGGTCTACGCGGTGGATGTGGGGTATAATCTTCTGGATTACAAACTGCGCAGCGACGACCGCGTGACCGTGATGGAGCGCACCAACGCGCGCTTTCTGCAGCCGGGCGATTTTAACCCGCGACCGTCGTTCGGCGCGACGGATGTTTCGTTTATCTCGCTGAAAGCCGTGCTTCCGGCTGCGCTCTCGATACTGGAAGGTGTCCGGCCGAGATTCGTCGCGCTGGTGAAGCCCCAGTTTGAAGCTGAAAAGGACGAAGTGGGGGAAAAGGGCGTGGTCCGGGACCGCCGCGTGCACGAGAAGGTACTGCGCGAGATAACCGGGTTTGTACCCGCGCTCGGATGGCGCGTAAACGGGCTGGATTATTCGCCGATCCGGGGCCCGGAGGGGAATATTGAATTCCTGATGGATCTTGTACCATCGGACAATGAGACGGAAAACCCCCGGGGTTTCTCAATTGATGTCACAATCGACAAAGCTTATGACAAATTTTTTAAATCGTTCGAAGAGGGCTTGTAACGCGGGCCCTCTTTGGTATATTGTATATATATGAGGAGTGGTTGAGGTGTCTGTTCGCTGCGTGGGTATTCAGTGGAATCCATCAAAGGCAACGGGCCTCGAGGTTGCTCGAAAGCTGATCCATACGCTGCTGAAAAAGGGCGTTCAGCTGGTCGTAAATCCCGAGTTGTTCGAAGTCCTGAAGATTCCCGATATCCGCACAGGCGGATTTGATGACTGCCAACTGCTCATCGTAATGGGAGGCGACGGAACGATTCTGTCCGGCCTGGACAGCGCGATCCCCCTTGATTTGCCCATCCTCGGCGTCAACCTAGGACGCCTCGGTTTTTTGACGGAAATCGAGATCAACGATTTGGATGAGCGCATGATCGATCGCTTGCTGGCCGGGGATTTTTCCGTAGATACGCGCACCACTCTGATGCTCGAAGGGTATGACCGGTTGCACTATTTCGCCCTGAACGACATCATCATCGCGCGCGAAATGCCTTTTGTTCGCATCATTTCTCTGGAATACGAAGCAAATGGTACCCTTGTGGACTGCATCTCCGGCGATGGGCTGATTGTCGCTACGGCAACGGGCTCTACCGCCTATTCGTTGTCTGCCGGCGGGCCGGTTGTTTTGCCGGGGTTGGATTGCCTTCTGCTTACGCCCATTTGCCCGCATACGCTGAACGCACGGCCCGTCGTCGTATCCGCGGATGAACGCATCACCGTTCGCCTGCTGGACGATCGAGGCGGGGCACAGGCGGTGCTGGACGGCAGGAGATCCATCTCTCTGAACAGGGATAATCCGGAGATAACGATACGCCGTTCAGACCGGCCTGCGCGATTTGTGCGCCTGCGTGAAAGGAACTATTTCCAGCTTCTGCGCAGCAAGCTGTCCGAATGGACGCACTGAACCGGATTGTTTCGTATCCTTACATAATGTTCGACCGGGAGGCTTAATCGCCATGAAGAGCGCGCGCCATAATCTGATACTGGAGATCATCGAGAATAAGGATATCGAAACCCAGGAGGAATTGGCCGAAGAACTGCTGAATCGCGGGGTAAAGGTCACCCAGGCCACCGTTTCCCGCGATATCAAGGAACTGCGCCTTTTAAAGGTGCTTTCCGAGCACGGCGGGTATAAATATGCGACGGTTGAGCGCGCCGAGAAGGGCTTGAACGACCGCTTTGCGCGCATACTGACCGATTCCATCGTGCACGTGGAGCCGGTCAACAACCTGATCGTCGTCAATACGCTCACTGCCAGCGCCAACGCCGCGGGCGAGGCCATCGATTCCATGAAATGGAGCGAAGTGGCGGGCACCATCGCCGGCGATAATACGCTGTTGATCATCACGCGCTCCAATGAAGCGGCGGAAGCGCTGATGGTGAAGTTCAACAGCATCATGAACGGCTGATTGGGACAGACATGCTTGTTGAGTTGACAATTCGAAATATCGCGCTCATCGAATCTCTGCAGCTTGAATTTGCGCAGGGGTTCAATGTGCTTACGGGCGAAACAGGCGCGGGAAAATCCATCGTTGTAGACAGCGTCAACCTGGCTCTCGGCGGTCGGGCGGATCGGGACATGATTCGCACCGGCGCGGAAAAGGGCATGGTTCAAGCGCTGTTTGACGTTTCCGGAAACGCCCGCGCGAAACGGTTTTTGCAGGATCTGGACATCGACGCGGAGGACGGCCTGATCGCCGTGCGGCGCGAGCTGAGCCGAAGCGGCAGGAACGTCTGCCGCATTTCCGATGTCGTCGTTCCCGTCAATACACTGAAGCAGCTGACGTCGATGCTGATGGACGTCCACGGCCAGCACGAGCATCAGGCGCTTTTGAATCCGTCGCGGCACATCGATTTTCTCGACGGCTTCGGCGGCGCGGCCGTTTCCGCCGCGCGGGAGAAGGTCGCGAAACTGTACGCGGACCGCGCCGGCATCGGTTCGGAACTGAAGAACCTGCTAAAGGACGTATCCGAGAAGGAACGCCTTTCGGATATGCTGGCTTTCCAGATCCAGGAAATCAATTCCGCGAAGCTGAAGCCCGGGGAAGAGCAGAAGCTGGAGAAAAAGCTGGCGGTCCTCGAGAACGCGGAGAAGATCCGCTGCGGCGTGGGGAATGCCTATGCGTTGGTCTATCAGGGCGACGGTCGCGGGTCCAGCGCCCAGGAGGCGCTGCTGCGCGCGGCCGAGTCGATGGATCGCATCGCTTCGATCGACGATCGCTACAGCGCGCTGGCCGGCCGCCTGCGGGAGCTCTACTACGGCGCCCAGGATGTGGGATACGAACTGCAGGCCATTCTGGACGACCTCGATTTCGAGCCTGATCTGATCGACAAAATCGCCGGGAGGCTGGATCTGATCAGCCGCCTGGAGCGAAAATACGGGCCGTCGCTGGACGATGTCATCCGCTTCGGGCGCGAGGCGGAGGCGCGGCTGAACGATCTGAAGACCAGCGATGAATCCATCATAGAACTGAAAAAGCGCTATCGCGCGGCGGATGCGGAGCTTCGGGCGGCTTGCGTGGAGCTTACCGAACTGCGCAGGGCCTCTTCCGAATCGCTGTCCGGGGCGATTTGCGGTCAGTTGAAGGATCTGGGCATGGCCAAGACCCGTTTTGAAGTGCGGATCGAACCGTTGGAGAAGCCCTCTGCCAACGGCATGGATCGGGTCGAATTCATGATTTCCCCGAACCCGGGCGAACCGTTGCGGCCCCTGGCCAGCATCGCCTCGGGCGGCGAGATTTCCCGGGTCATGCTGGCGCTGAAAGCCATTTCGATGGATTCCGAAGAAGTCGATTCCATGATATTCGACGAAATCGACACCGGCGTTTCCGGTCGCATGGCGCAGGTGGTCGGCGAGAAGATGTGCATGATTGCCCGCAGCCGACAGGTGCTGTGCGTTACGCACCTGCCGCAGATCGCCGCCCTGGGAGACGCCCATTTCCTTGTGGAAAAGATCGCCGGCGACGACCGAACGGACACGCTGGTTCGCCCGCTGGATCAGGACGGCCGCGTCCACGAGCTGGCGCGGCTCGTAGGCGGGGCTGCCGAGAGCGAGAGCAGCCTCTCCCATGCCGCCCACATGCTCCGTGAAGCGGCCGATCGAAAAAACGAAATCCGATGATCTGTTCAAAAGCCAGAAGAATGCTGATCGCATCCCTTTGGCTTTTTTTGTGATTTGACGCGTTCGCGGGATGCGAAGGCGAGGATCGCGTACGAGCGTAATTACAGCC
>CACWVN010000073.1 GCA_902764285.1 uncultured Eubacteriales bacterium | reverse complement strand
ACTCCTCACTCCCAACTCCTCATTCCATTCCCGTGGCGTCGAAGGCGTTTTCGATGTGGCGGATCTCGCCGGGCAGCACTTCGATCACGTCGAAGCGCACCGGCGCGTCCATCCAGTCATTCTCCTGCAAATACAGCGCCGCCGTGCGCAGGATGTGCGCCTGCTTGGCGGGGTTCACCGCCTCGGCGGGCCGCCCGTAGCGCAGCCCGGACCGGCGCTTCACCTCTACGAACAGGATCGTGCGCTTCATCCGGGCGATGATGTCGATCTCCCCGGTGGGCCGGCGCCAGTTCATCTCCAGGATCACCGCGCCCTTCCCGGCCAGGTAATCCCGCGCGGCCTGCTCGCCCGCCGCGCCGAAGCCGCGCTTATTCATGGCCCAGTATGCCCCCGATGAAGCTGCGCCGGTGCAGCGGGCACGGGCCGTATTGCCTCAGCGCCGCGATGTGCTCGGCGGTGCCGTAGCCCTTGTTGCGGGCGAAGCCGTACATCGGGTATTTCGCGTCCTGCTCCACCATGTAGCGGTCCCGCGCCACCTTCGCCACGATGGACGCCGCGCCGATCATGTAGCTCAGCGCGTCGCCGTGGATCAGCGGCCGGGCCTCGCCGGGCAGCTTCAATCCCTGCACCGCGTCGATCAGGAACACGCCGCGGAAGTTCGCCGCGCAGGTCTCCATGGCCCGCTTCGTGGCGTTTAGGATGTTGATCTCGTCGATGACCTCCGGCCCGAGAAAGCAGGTTTCCGCATAATCCGCCGCTTCCAGCAGCAGCGGGTACAGCGCCTCGCGCCGCTTCTCCGACAGCTTCTTGGAATCGTCCACGCCGGGAACCAGCCGGTCCCGGGGGATGGACACGCAGGCCGTCACCACCGGCCCGGCCAGCGGGCCGCGGCCCACCTCGTCGATGCCGGCGATGGAGAACCCCTCGTCCCACAGCCCGCGCTCGATCTCCGTCAGCCGCAGCAGCTTCTCCTCCGCGGTTTCGCGCTTTTTGCGCGGCGCTTCATTCGCCATGGCCGTCGCCTCCCGTCGTGCGTTCCGGTGCGGGCTGGATGGTGATTTTGCCGATCTTCCCGCCGCGGAACTCGTCCAGCACCAGCGCGGCGGCGCGGTCGGTGTCATACCGCCCGCCGGACAGCAGCCATCCGCGGCCCCGGCAGGCGGCCTCCAGCAGCTCGTGGGGCGCTTCGCCGCAGCCCTCCGGCAGCTTGTACCGGGCGCTGAGCGCCGCCGGGTCCAGCCGGTACAGCAGCGCCATCAGCCCGCCGGCCAGCGCCTCGGTGTCCATGATCTCATCCCGGATGGAGCCCAGGTAGGCCAGCAGCTGCGCGCCCTCCTGGTCGTCCATGCGGGGCGGCAGCATGCCGGGGGTGTCCAGGATCTCCAGAAACGGGCCGATCTTCACCCACTGGTTGGCGCGGGTGACGCCGGGCCGGTCGCTGGCCTTCGCGATGGCGGAGCCGTGCAGCCGGTTGATGAACGTGGACTTGCCCACGTTGGGGATGCCGATGACCATGAAGCGGATCGTCTTGCGCACGCCCCGGGCGGCGTAGCGCTCCAGCGCGGGCTTCGAGGCTTCCTCGATGCGGGCGAGAATGTCCTTCACCTTGCCGCCGTTGGAATTGAACCGCAGCGCCGTCAGCCCGCGGCGGCGGAAGGTTTCCAGCCACCGGGCGGTCTGCCGGTCGTCGGCCAGGTCGGCCTTGTTCAGCACCAGTATGCGCGCCTTGCCGCGGGTCAGCTTTTCCAGATCCGGGTTGCGGGTGGCCAGCGGCGCGCGGGCGTCGCACAGCTCGATCACCGCGTCCACGGCCCGCAGCTGGTCGGCCAGAAGCCGCCGGGATTTGGCCATGTGGCCGGGATACCAGTTGATGCGATCGTTGGGCATAGTCAATCCTTTCAGTCTTCTTCCATCAGATCGGCGATGATTGCTTCCTTCGTCATGGGGTCGCCGTGGCCCGGGATGTACGCGTCCATGTCCGTCGCCGCGATCATCCCGGCCAGCTTCGCGGCCAGCGCGGCGTCGCGCGCCCACGTGGGGAAGACGCCCCCGGTGGAATCGCCCAAAAACAGCACCTTTTCGCCGGGGATCTCCACGAACGTCGAGTCGTCCGTATGCGGCGCGGCGGACTGGAACAGGCGCACGGAGCAGCCGCCGAGGTCGAGCGCGATCTCTCCCGAGAACGCGATGTCCGCCGGAATGACGACCACCGGGCGGTTCCCGGCGTACTCCCGGCGGATGCTTTCGTGCAGGGCGAGGAACACGCCGTCGCCCTCGCTGCGAACGCGCTCACGGAACTGGCGCAGATATCGGTCGGTGCGGGCGTTCGCCAGCGTCAGCCCGTGGACGGCGTGCATGCCAAAGGTATGATCCCAGTGCCAGTGCGTCAGCACCGTCAGATCCGGCAGCGGCAGGCCGGCTTCCTCCAGCGCGCCGTAGAATTCGCGCACATGCGCGTCGGAGTGGCCCGCGTCCACGGCGAGGCTCCGGCGGTCGCCCCGGACGTAGCCGAGGTTCGGGCGATCCCGCTCCTCTTCGAACGGGTAGATCCAAATGCGCTCGGTCAGGCGGTTCAGCTTCATGGCGAATCCCCCTCAATAAGAATAAACGGGAACCGCAGCATGCGATTCCCGATGGTGGCCCGGAACTTGCCGCGACGGATGACCTTGATGCTGTCCACGCGGGGGCTGTGCAGCGGGAACGTGCGCTCAACGCCGATGCCGTAGGAAACGCGGCGAACGGTGAAGGTTTCACGGACAGAGCCGTTGCGGCGGGCGATGACCACGCCTTCAAAGGCCTGCAGACGTTCGCGGGAGCCTTCGACAACCTTCACCTGTACGCGCACGGTATCGCCGATCGCGAACTCGGGGATGTCGTTCTTGAGCTGGGCGCTCTCGATGGAACGGATGATCTCATTCATGGGATGTTCCTCCTTTCCTCTCCAGGACGTTCGTTCCCGACTCGCGGCAGAGGACCGTCCGTATTCAACTCGACTATTATATCACAGCGCGCACGGCGGTACAAGGGCTAATTTGTGTTAAACTTCGCTTATCATTTCGATATTTTGGCGAACCACGGGCCTTCCCCGGGCCGGCTCGCCCGCACGAAGGTGCGCGTCAGGCCCTCGTCCGCGAGGATGAAGGCCCCGAAATCCGGCCCGGTCCCGCCCGCGATGCGGTACAGCAGCCCGTCCTCCGGCAGGTACAGCAGCGCCTTCTCCGGCGCGGATTCGCGCCAGGCGTTCCGCGCGGCGTCGCCCTGTTCGTATTGCGGGATGAAGCCCATCGTGAACGCCTGCCACAGGAAGCCCACGTGCCGCCGCCCGCTGACGCACTGCTTTCTCGCCGCCTTGCGGTTCTCCTCCGGCACGAAGGCGTTCAGCCATTCCTTCGGCCAGCGGTCCGCCAGCCGCATTTCCAGCCGCTCATATCCGGCGCCCGCCGCGTCCAGCCGCGCCTCGACCTCCCGCGCCCGCTTCAATCGCGCCAGCAGCGCCCGGTCGGCGTCGGTCAGCGGCGCGGTCTCCAGCAGCTCCGGCCGGCGCTCCAGCGTCAGCGCCAGCGACTGCTCCCGCCGCCAGGCGGCGATGTCCGCGTGGCTGCCGCCCAGCAGCACGTCCGGCACCTTCGCGCCGCGGAACTCGGCAGGCCGGGTGTACTGCGGGTATTCCAGCAGCCCGGTGGTGAAGCTCTCGTCCTCCGGGGATTCCTCGCTGCCCAGCACGCCGGGCACCAGCCGCGCCACGGCGTCGATCACCACCAGCGCGCCCAGCTCGCCGCCGGTCAGCACGTAGTCGCCGATGGACAATTCCTCGTCGATCACGGCGTCCAGCGCCCGCTGGTCCACGCCCTCGTAGTGACCGCACAGCAGCGCCAGCTCGTCCTCCTTCGCCAGCTCCTCCACGATCCGCTGGTCCAGCCGGCGGCCCCGGGGCGACAGGTATACGCGCCGTCCGCGGAAGCCCTCCGGCAGGTTCGCCGCGAAGGCGTCCAGGATGGGCTGGGCGGACATCACCATGCCCGCGCCGCCGCCGAAGGGATAATCGTCGGTGCGGCGGTGCCTGTCCAGCGTGTAGTCCCGGATGTCGATCAGGTCCACGGAAATCAGCCCCGCCGAAACGGCGCGGCCCAGGATCGATTCCGACAGCATCGGCCGGAGCATCTCCGGGAACAGCGTGAAAACCTTAATCTTCATCGAAAACGGCCACCTCGTCCAGTCGCGCGCCGTCCAGCAGCATCTCGCCCGCCTGCAGGTCCACCTTCGCCACCACGCTCTTCAGCGCGGGCACCAGCACCTCGCCCAGCGGGCCGTTGAACACGTACACGTCGTTGCCGCCGGGCTGCAGCACGTCCGTCAGTTTGCCCAGGTCGCGCCCGTCGCTGACGACGCCGCGCAGGCCGACCAGGTCGGCCAGGAAGTTGGTGTCTTCGTCCAGCTGCACCGCGTGGGCCCGGTCGATGTACAGCCGCGTGCCCCGCAGCTTCTCCGCTGCGTCCCGGTCGGCCACGCCCTCCACGTTCATGAACACCGCGTCCGCGCCCAGGCGGTTCACGGCCACGTTCAGCGGCGCGTAGCCGCCGTCCTTTTCGATGTATACGGTCGTCAGCTCCTCGAAGCGCGCCGGGTCGCAGGTGCAGGGCCGCACCTTCACCTCGCCGCGCACGCCCTGGGGCTTGGTGATCTCGCCGATCATCAGGTAGGGGTTCAGCATGGATCTTTCCTCCAAACGGTCTCGTCTATGGCTACATTATATCCCTATCCGGCACCACAAGGCAAGCCTGCGCGCGTAAACCGCCGAAATATTCATACAATGTTGCTTGAAAAACATCGCGACATCGGATAACATGGGAAAAAACCTTGCGGGAGGGCCATCCCATGAACGAAATGAAGAAGGCCGTCATCAGCGTGCTGGGCACGGACAAGAAGGGCATCATCGCCCAGGTCAGCCGGATCCTGTACGAGAACGACGCCAATATCCTGGACATCACCCAGACCATCGTGTCCGGGCTGTTCAGCATGATCCTGATCGCGGACATCTCGTCGGAGGCCTGTTCCTTCGACGCGCTGAAGATGGAGCTGGACGCCCTGGGCGAGCGCATCGGCGTGCAGATCCGCACCCAGCGCAGCGAGATCTTCGAAGCGATGCATCAGATTTAGGGAGCAGGGAATAGGGAGCAGGGAGTAGGAGATGCCGATGCGCGACAGCTGCTATTCCTGCTCCCTACTCCCTACTGCCTACTCCCTGTTCGACCCAAAGGAGCCACACCATGCACATGATCAATCCCTCTGAAATCCTGGAAACGCTCAGCATGATCGACCACCAGAAGCTGGACGTGCGCACGATCACGATGGGCATATCGCTGTTTTCCTGCGTGACCGACGATGAAAAGAAGCTGTGCGACAATATCTACGACCTCATCACCCGCCGGGCGGAGAACCTGGTGAAGGTGGGCCGCGAGATCGAGCGCGATTACGGCGTGCCCATCGTGAACAAGCGCATCTCCGTCACGCCGGCGGCGCTGGTCACCGGCGCGATCAAGCACCCGGTGAACGTGGCCCGGGCGCTGGACCGCGCGGCCAGGACCACGGGCGTGGATTTCATCGGCGGCTATTCCGCGCTGGTGCACAAGGGCATCACCGAGGCCGACCGCCGGCTGATCGAATCCATTCCCGAGGCGCTGGCGACCACCGATTTCCTGTGCAGCTCGGTGAACGTGGGCTCCACCCGCGCGGGCATCAACATGGACGCCGTGCGCCTGATGGGCGACGTGGTGAAGCAGACCGCCGCCACCGCCGATAACGGCGGGCTGGGCTGCGCGAAGCTGGTGGTGTTCTGCAACGCCGTGGAGGACAACCCCTTCATGGCCGGCGCGTTCCACGGCCCCGGCGAAGGCGACTGCGCCGTCAGCGTGGGCGTCTCCGGGCCGGGCGTGGTGAAGGTGGCGCTGGAGGGCGTGAAGGGCGCGCCCTTCGACGAGGTGGCCGAGACCATCAAGCGCACCGCGTTTCACATCACCCGCGTGGGCCAGCTGGTGGCCCGGGAGGCCAGCCGCCGGCTGGGCGTGTCCTTCGGCATCGTGGACCTGTCGCTGGCGCCGACGCCGGCGGTGGGCGATTCCGTGGCCGCGATCCTGGAGGAAATGGGCCTGGAGGTGTGCGGCGCCCACGGCACCACGGCGGCGCTGGCGCTGCTGAACGACGCGGTGAAGAAGGGCGGCGTGATGGCCTCGTCCCACGTGGGCGGGCTCTCCGGCGCGTTCATCCCCGTGTCCGAGGATATCGGCATGATCCAGGCGGCCCAGCGCGGCGCGCTGTCGCTGGAGAAGCTGGAAGCCATGACCTGCGTGTGCTCCGTCGGCCTGGACATGATCGCCATTCCCGGCGATACCACCGCGGTGACCATCGCCGCGATCATCGCCGACGAAGCCGCCATCGGCATGGTGAACAACAAGACCACCGCCGTGCGCGTGATCCCCGCGCCGGGCAAACGGGTGGGGGACAGCGTGGAATTCGGCGGCCTGCTGGGCCACGCGCCGGTGATCCCCGTGCGGGAATTCTCCGCGGCGGAGTTCATCCATCGCGGCGGGCGAATCCCCGCGCCGCTGCACAGCCTGCGGAATTAAAAAACGGCTCCCGGTATCGGGAGCCTTTTTTTCGCATGGGATCAGCTGGGATCGTAGTCTTCCGGCTGTTCCTGTTCGATGACGGTGTTCGTCGAAGGGTCGTACAGCGGCGGCTTGCAGCGCCCGCAGGGCTTGAAGCCCAGGTAGTAGGCCTCGTACACCGTCAGCCGCTGGGAGCTGGCGAACGCGAACTTGCAGCGGTATTCGTGGTAGCACTTCGCGCCGTCGGCGGCATAGACGTAGTGGACGTCGCTCTTTTCGGCGGTGACCAGTATGGAATCGTTCTGTTCGTTGGTGTAGCCGGGGACGATGAAGCTGGGCAGCTCGGGGCCGTAGACCTCCACTTCGGGGCGGCTGCTGACCATGGACACGCCGGCGACCGAGGAATCGATCTTCGGCGCGGGGATCGCGAAAACGGCGATCAGCGCGGCGGCCATCACCAGCGTCACGGCGCCCTTGACGGCCTTCGGCCAGGTGCAGCTGCGCCGCCACATCAGCGTCAGCCCCACCGGCGGGAACAGCATCCACAGCGCGGCGCGCCGGTTGTACCAGTTGCGCGGTTTCGCGGGCCGGGCTTTTTTTACGGCCTTCGCGGCGTGCGCGTTCTGCTTTTTTCGGGTGAATTTCGGTATTTTCAAGTCAATCACGACCTTTTATCGACACAGTATGACAAAATTCTCATCTGAACATCGATATTGTACCTTATTTTTGCAAAAGTGTAAATAGCAAAACGGAGAAAATTTCAACTTTGAAATAAAATTAACAATTTTGAAATATCTATTGGGCGAGCCGGAGAGGGATAAAGGGAAGTTAATGGGCGGAATCTTGACAATATTCCGCGGGCGATGCTATAATCTGCATATTAAAGAGGCTTTTCGGCATATTCTGGATATGCATGCAGCCTGGTCTTTTGAGAGGTGATCGGGGCTTGAACGCCTACGAGGTGCTGAATATTCCGGCGACGGCGACGAAGGATGAGATCCGCGCGGCCTATCGCGACATGGCCCGCCGCTGGCATCCGGACCGGTTTCTGCCCGGGCCGGAGCGGGATTGGGCCAACGAAAAGATGGCGGATATCAACGCGGCCTACCGGGTCTGCCTGAACGGCCTGCGGGACGCCCGCGTCGCCGCCGAGAGCGAGGACGAGGCGCTTCGCCAGGTGCAGAAGCTGATCGACGACGGCCATTATCTCTCCGCCCGCAGGAAGCTGATGGGCTTCGATACCCGCTGCGCGGAATGGAATTACCTGTTCGGCGCGGCGCTGATGGGGCTGAGCGAGACGGACGGCGTGCGTGAAGTACGCCCGCGCGCTGGAAGAGGCGCGCCGGCTGAACGGCGCCGGCCGGCTGTCCGGGCTGTTCGCCCGCATCCGGAACGGATAGCCGGCCAGACCGCCGATAAATCCCGTAAACGCAAGAATTCCACCCGATGAAAGGAAATCGGGTGGGATTCTTGCTTACTGCGTTGGCTTCACCTGCAAAATGCGGCCACTAACGACGGGGTAAGCTCCCTTTTTTGCGGGTTCGCCGCCTTGTCTTGCGGGCTTTCTCATCGGTCTGTCAGTCTGTAGACTTTGTCATCTTCCAAAACGGCGCCGCGACGATCTGTCGCGGGGCGCCGTTTTATGTGAAAACTACGCTTCCTTCAGCCGCTCCAGTTCCCGGCGGATCGGCGTGACGTCCAGGATCTGGGCGCCTTCCAGCAGGCTCAGCAGCTTTTCCAGTATCCGCCGCACGCCGCCGGGCACGTTGCTGCCGGTGTCCATCCGCAGCGCGGGCGCGTGCATGGAGGCGCGCATCTGCAGCCAGGCGTTGTTGATGCCGCCGTCGAAATTGAACGTGATGCGCACGCCCTCGCGGCTGTCCGGCGCGGGCTGCCATTCCGGGTCCTCCAGCGTGTAGGACAGCAGGATCTCCGCGGCCTCCTGGCAGGCGGCGGCGGGATCGTCCCGGTCCAGCAGCGTCAGCGACGTGCGGAAGGTCTCCACGGGCTGTTCCAGATCGTCGGCCAGGCTGAACAGCGTCTGGCCCTCGCGCTTGCGGTCCAGCGCCTCGCAGGCGATCCGCAGCGCCAGATACACCCCGTCGTCCAGGAAATCGTTCTCCCGGAACGCGGCGTGGCCGGTGGTTTCGATGGCCAGCGGGCAGTCGATGCCCTCGTCGTTCAGGCGGACGGCCTCGTCGATCACGTTGCGGTAGCCGCGCTTGAAGCGATAGTGCACGCCGCCCCATTCCGCGATGAACGCGGAGAGGCCGGTGGTGGTCACGCTGTCGGTGACGATGGTCGCTCCGGGCTGCTTTTCCAGCAGCATGGCGGACAGCAGCGCGATCATGCGGTTGCCGTCCAGCTCGGCGCCGTTCTGGTCGAACACGTACGCGCGGCTGCAATCGGAATCGAAGCGCAGCCCCATGTCCGCGCCGTAATCGGCGATGGCCTGCGCCATTGTGCGCGGGTCCCCGGCGGAAAGCCGGTCCAGATCCGCGCCCATGCCCTCCAGCAGGTCGGCGCAGAACGCGCCGCCGGCGGAAGAGGTATCCACGATGGCCACCAGGCCCAGCAGCGGCTTCAGCGCGTCGTCGGCCAGCAGCCGGGCCGCCCGGGCGCGCAGGAAATCGCGATAGCCCTCCATGGGGTTGATGCGCGTCACCAGCCGCTCGGGCACGACGGTTTCGGCGGCGAGCCGCACCAGCTCCGCCAGATCGGCCTCCCCGAACCCGCCGCGCACCGTCAGGAAGCGGATCGCGGGCAGGCCCTCGTCGCGGGTAACCATCATCGCGCCGTCGGCCGAGGCGCCCTTTTCGTGCCGGGTCACCGTCATGAACAGCGCCGGCGCGGCGCACGCGCCGCCGTCCAGCACGTCGCTGTCCGCCGCCGTGACGCCGCGGATCAGCGCCGACTGGATGCGCCGGCCGGAGGCGCTTTCCTCCCGGCCCACGGCGATCGTCAGCCGGTCGGGCGTGGTCTCCAGGCGCTGTGCCAGCATGCCGGCGAAGGCATAGCCGATTCGGGTACAGAAATCGTCGGTCAGCTGGTCGTCGCGGCCCCAGATGTCCGAACCGCTGATCAGCTTCAGCCAGGCTTTACAATCAATATCCATGCATTTTCCTTTCACGGGTTGGGCGGGTTCGTCAAATTACGCTTTCTTTTTCTTCTTAGCGGGCTTCGCCTTCACGGGCGTGAAGGGGTTCGTCCGGCCCATTTCCTCCTTGATGCGCTGCTTTTCGGCGGCGATGCGCTGTTTGCGGTCGCGCCGCGCGCGCACGGAAACGACGAGCAGGATGGTGATCATCACCGTCAATGCCGCGCCGGCGATCACCAGCAGCACCACGAACGCGGACGAATTGCCGCCCATCTTCACGGATTCGCCCTGCAGCTGGCCCGGGCGGCCGTCGGGCTGCTCCGGCGGTTCACCGTCGGCGGCGATGGTCACTTCGATGGGCGCGGAGGAGATGGTGCGCTGGCGGCCCTGGGCGTCGGTATAATTCAGGCAGAATATGAACTGCCCGTCCGAGCGCACGTCATAGCTGGCGGTGCAGGCGATGGGCTGGCCGGTGGGCAGCACGGCCAGGCGGCGGATCTCGCCGCGGCTCACTTCGTACAGCAGCGCGTCCCGGGCCATGACGGTGCCGGCGTTGGCGATGGAAAAATCGAAGGTCACGTAGCCGGCCCGGTTGATCTTCGGCGTGCGCGCGGAGGCCTCCATGGAGATATCGACGGTCTCGTCCGCCGGCGCGCCGGAGAGCGTCACCGTGTCGGTGAGCATGTCCAGCGCCTCGCCGGTATCGCTGATGCCGGTGATGCGCCAGCGGTACTGGGTCTCGCCCCGCATCGGATAGGTATAGGCCACTTCCACCGGGCTGCCGCCGCCGGGCAGCGTCACCACGTCGGCAATTACGCCGCCGTAGATGTCGTCCGTCACGGTCACGCTGCCGTAATCCACGTTGCCGCGGTTGGTGAGCACCAGTATGGCGTCGGCGGTGTCGTTTTCAAACACCGACCGCCCGACCGTGAAGGCGGCGCTCAGATCGCTTTGGGCGATGTGGATCGTCGCCGGATCCAGCGACTGGCTCATGTCCCGGCCCGCGCCGGCCTGGTATTCCAGCACCGGCTCGGAAACGGATTCCTCCGTTACGGTGACGCGGCTGATGAAGGTCTTGCTCTCCCCGACGGCCAGCTGCTCCAGCCGCCCGGTGAAATCGCCCAGGCTGTCGCGGATGCGCAGCCCGGTGAGCGCGACGTTGCCGGCGTTGCGGATCTTGTACGTCACCGTCACCAGCCCGTCCGGCGCCACGTGATCGGAGGAGATCTGGCGGGTGAAATCCACGCCGGGCAAGGCTTCGCCCTTGAGGATGGGCACCTCCAGCGCGTAGGTGATCTTTTCGCCGCCGGGATCGGAGGAATCGTGGCTGACGGTATAGGCGATCCTGCCGGCGTCCAGCTCCTCCTGGGTCACGGCGTGCGGGCGCACCAGCGTCTGCGTCTCGCCCGGGCCGAGCTGGCCCACGGGCTCCGAGAGCAGGCCGTCGTCGGTGGCGAGAAAAACGTTCTGGACGGGCCGGTCGGAGGAATTCGACAGCGTGAACGTCAGCGACGCTTCGCCCGGGGCGACCATACTCTCCGGCTTGACGGCGCAGCTGATCTCCAGCGTCGGCGCCGCGTCCGCCGTTTCCGCCGCGGCGGGGCACGGCAAAGCCCGCGCGCCCCAGACGAGCAGCGCGCCGATCAGGGCCGCCAGCCGGATCCAACCGCGATATCTGCGAATCATCGAACCGTTCTCCACTGTCTTCGTTTGCTCCGATTTTACATTTCGGGCTATTGCTTTTTCTTTCAGGGTATGTTATAATTTCTTTTGTTCGACGCGGAAGCGTCGACGCGCGGGGCATTAGCACAGTTGGCTAGCGCGCTACATTCGCATTGTAGAGGTCACCGGTTCGAATCCGGTATGCTCCACCACCCGAAAGGGCCCGATTTGCGGATCGGGCCCTTTTCCTTGCCTTTCTTCGGGAAAACCGGTTTCCGATCCGCGCGCACCGGGCGTCCCGCCGCAGGGCGGGACGCGCCGGTTCGACGGACGCCGCGCATTACTTCTTCTGCACGTACTTCAGGCAGTCGATGGTCACGGCGGAGAGGATGATGATGCCGGAGAACACGAATTGCAGGTTCGTGTCCA
The DNA here is from genome assembly GCA_902764285.1 of uncultured Eubacteriales bacterium. Classification (GTDB taxonomy): domain Bacteria; phylum Bacillota; class Clostridia; order Christensenellales; family Aristaeellaceae; genus UBA2862. Next base: position 12,428 of record CACWVN010000073.1, on the reverse strand, counting down.
CGCCCAGGATCGTCAGCGAATAGGTCAGCGCCGTGAAGATCAGCACGCCCACGACGATGCCCTGGATCTTGCCGATGCCGCCCTTGAAGGAGATGCCGCCCACGACGCAGGCCGCGATGGCGTCGGTTTCCCAGCCCTGGCCATAGGCGGAGGAGCCGGAGCCGACCATTCGGATGCATTCCAGCCACGCGCCGAAGCCGTACAGGATGCCGGCCATGATGAAGGTGATGATCGTCACCTTGAACACAGAAATGCCCGACACGGCGGCGGCCTCCTGGTTGCCGCCGACGGCGTACATGTTCTTGCCCAGCTTGGTCTTGTTCCATATGAAGTACATCACGATGACCGCCGCTACCGCCCACAGGATGATGGACGGGAACTGGCCGCCGATCTTCGGGATGATCATCTTCGGGATCTTCATTTCGATGGTGCCGAAGGACACGCCCTTGGTGGCGTAGGTCATCAGGCCGAACATGATCAGCATGTTCGCCATGGTGGAGATGAACGGATGGATCTTGAACCGCGCCGTGAAGAAGCCGGCGATGGACGAGAACGCCGTCGTGATACAGATGCAGACCAGCAGCGCCAGCGGGATGCGCAGGCCCACGGGCAGCATCGTGAAATCAAACGCCTTGCCGAACAGCATGCCGGTGTTGACGCCCTTGTTCATGATCATGGTGGACAGCACCATGCTGGTGCCCACCATGCGGCCCACGGACAGGTCCGTGCCGCCCAGCAGGATCAGTCCGCCGACGCCCAGCGCCAGGAACATGCGCGGCGAGGCCGTCTGCAGGATGTTCAGGATGTTGTTCATCGTCAGCAGCTGCGTGTTCTTGATGATGGGCGTCAGCACGCACAGCAGCGCGAACACGAACAGGATGGCGATGTAAAGGCCGTTCTTCAGCAGGAACTGCTTGACGTTGAACGTGTATTTGTAGTTTTCCCACTTCTGCTTCATCTTCTCCGCGAAGGAGAATTTCGACAGCCGCAGCAGGTCGATCAGGTGATACCGGTGGGTATACGCGTCGTGCTGGCGGTCCTTGATCTCCTGCAGCGTGGAATCGTGCTTCAGCTTCGCGTCGAACAGCTTGTTCTTGAAGACGTACTTTTCATCCTTGATCTCGCCGGCGTCGGACAGCTTGGCCAGGTCGGCCTCGTGCTGCTTTTTCATCTCGGCCAGCTCGGCGGCGTAGCGGACCTGCTCGGCTTCCTTCTGCGCGACGCAGGACGCGGCGACCTTGGTGTAATAGGATGAATCGTAGTTATCGTCCAGGTATTTGACCGCCTCGTCGATCAGCGTCTTCACCTGGCCGTTGTTCTTGGCCTCCACGGTCTTCGCTTTCGCCAGCGCTTCCCGGTCGCTGGCGATCATCGACGCCTTTTCGGCCTTGGTATAGTTGGCGTTTTCGCGGACGATGGCCATGTGGTTCGTCAGGGCAACCACCTGGTTCGTGCCGTCGCGGCGCAGTGCGTTGATCTTTTCCTGAATGCCGCCCACCTTTTCATCGATCGGCGCGAGCAGCTTCTGCTCCTCTTCCACGGAGAGGATCCTCTTATCGATTGCCATTCTCGTTCCCTCCCATTACAGATACTTGGCGCTCAGTCTCAAAAGCTCTTCCTGGTCGGTATCCTTCGTGTTTACGATACCGGCCAGCCGGCCGTTGGACATCACGCCGATCCGGTTGGTAATGCCCAGGATCTCCGGCATTTCCGAGGAAACGACGATGATCGTCTTTCCCATCTTTGCCATCTTGATGATCAGTTCGTAGATTTCATACTTGGCGCCCACGTCGATGCCGCGCGTCGGCTCGTCCATCAGGAACACGGCCGGGTCGCGCTCCAGCCATTTTCCGAAGACGACCTTCTGCTGGTTGCCGCCCGAAAGCGCCGTGATGGCGTCGGTGGGGCCCATGCATTTGGTGTGCATGACGTTGATTTCGTTGGCCGTGGCCTTCACCATCTTGTCGTTGGACAGCGCGATGCCGGAATAGTAGTGGGACAGGTTGGTGATGGTGGTGTTGAAAATCAGATCGCCCTCCAGGAACAGGCCGGTGGCCTTTCGTTCCTCGGTGATCAGGGCGAAACCGTGGTCCATGGCGTCCCTGGAGCTGGTGAAGTTCATCAGCCGCCCGTTATAGTACACGCGCCCCGCCGCCCGGGTACGCACGCCGAACATCGTCTCCAGCAGCTCCGTCCGCCCGGCGCCGACCAGCCCGTACAGGCCGAAGATCTCGCCCTCGCGCACGTCGAAGGTGATGTCCTTCAGATTCGGCTCGAACTTGGTGGACAGGTGCTGCACGGACAGGACCACCTCGCCCGGCGTGTTGTCCACCGGCGGGAAGCGGTTGTCCAGCGTACGGCCGACCATCGCGGCGATCAGCTCGTTCATGTTCGTGTTCTTCGTTTCCTTGGTCAGAACCATCTTGCCGTCGCGAAGGACGGAGATCTCATCGCAGATTTCAAAGATCTCGTCCATCTTGTGGGAGATGTAGATCAGGGAAATGCCCTGGGCCTTCAGATTGCGCATCATTTCGAACAGCTTGCCTACCTCGCGCACCGTCAGCGAAGACGTGGGCTCGTCCAGCACGATGAGCTTCGCGTTGTAGGAAATGGCCTTCGCGATTTCCACCATCTGGCGCGCGGAGACCGACATGGTCTTCATCGGCGCGGTCAGATTCACGGTCATGTTCAGCTTCCTGAACAGGTCGGAGGCCTCGCTCTTCATGCGCCGCTCGTCCACGACGCCCAGGCGCGTAAGCGGATAGCGCCCCAGAAACAGGTTGTCCAGGACGTTCCGCTCCAGGCACTGGTTCAATTCCTGGTGCACCATGGCCACGCCGTTTTCCAGCGCGTCCTTGGGCCCGGAGAAATTTACTTCCTTGCCGTCCAGAAGGATCGTGCCCTCGTCCTTCTGGTACGTGCCGAACAGGCACTTCATCATGGTGGACTTACCGGCGCCGTTTTCGCCCATCAGCCCCATGATGACGCCCTGCTTGACATCCATATTGATGTGATCGAGAACGCGGTTACGCCCGAAGGATTTGCACATACCGCGGATCGAAAGGATATTCCTTGTTTCCTGATCAGCCATTGTTGTCATCCCGCCTTTTCGCAGCTGTCGCGTGCCGGTTACAGAGAAGCGGGCCATCAGGGGAGGGGATCCGCCTGATGACCCGTCTTTTCAACCGGGATTGGGTTTAAGGATTACTGCATCAGCTTGGCCATGTAGGAGGCCGCGTTGTCGGTCTTGACCATGTTGATGGCGAAGCCGTCATACTCGCTGGGGTTGCCCAGACGGTCGATCAGGTTGCCTTCGGTCTGGCCGTCGCCCTTGACGTACTCGACGTCCAGGTTCAGGATCGCCTGATAGTTCTCCAGCTGGGGAACATAAGTCGCGTTCAGGAAGTTGTCGGCGGCGTTGTAGACGCTCAGCCAGACCTTCTTGGTGGGCGCGTCTTCCTCGCTCAGCTGGAAGCTGAAGGCGGGGTTCGGAGCGGTGGCATCCAGGAACGCCTCGTAGTTGGCGGCGGTCACGGCACCGTTCAGAGCGTAGAAGCAGCGGGTCTCCTCGTCATAGTAGTACAGGTCGTCGGACAGCACGTTGCCGGCCGCGTCGGGGGTGGCGATACCGACCATGATGTCGGCGTCGTCCAGCGCGTTGCGCAGGGTGCGCAGGGTCAGATAGGCCTGCACGTCGGCGTTCTGGGAGATGGTGCCGCAGTAGCCGTCCGCGATGGCGGCGACGGCGTCGCTGTTGGCGTCATAGCCGAAGGTGGGAACGCCGTTCTCCTTGGCCCAGCCATTGAACACGGCCATGCCCATGCCGTCGTTGTTGGAGACGACCAGGTCGATCTCGTCGCCGAAGGCGCCGCTCCAGGCGACGATGGCGTTGCCGGCGGTGGGAGCATCCCAGGTCGCGCCGGAGCCGTTCTTCATTTCCTGAGAAGCCAGCTCGCGAACGATGAAGGACTGGCCGCCGATCTCGATGGCGCCGTCCTGGACGTGCGTCGCGGAACCGTCGGTGTTGGTGCCGATGGGCGCGGAATCGACGTCGTCGATGGTCGCGATCTCGGTCTTGCCCTGATCGGCATCCGGGATGGCGGTGCCCAGCGCCTTGCGGGCGCCGCGGGTACGGGCGATGGAGTCGTTATGGCCGACGTCGCCGATGCACAGCACGTAGCCGATGATGCCGTCGCCGTTGCGGTCCAGCGTCGCGGGATCCTGGGCCTGCAGGTAATCGACGATCATCTGGCCCTGCAGTTCGGCGCCCTGCTTGGCGTCAAAGCCGACGTAATAGGTCTTGCCATTGAAGGTCAGGGCGTCCATATCCAGCTCACCGGTGGTGCTGTTGGAGGGCTGACGGTTGTACCAGATGACGGGCTTCTGATCGTTGGCTTCAGCGATCGCGGAAACGATGCTCAGCAACATCAGAGCGGCCAGAACCAGGGACAGGAACTTCTTCACAGTAATGCACACTCCTTCTGATTTGTCGTTATTTCACACGGGCGAACCGTGCAGAAACCAAAATTCGAATGCTTTAACCCGTTACTTTACTAATATTAATTATATCACAGCAAAAATTGCGTGTCAACCGGATTCCGCGACCTTTACAGGGCCTTTACAAGTTGGGCGCCGAGGCGCCATCCATCACAGGCCGGAACCCTCGGTGTGCACGTAGGGCGTGGTGATGCTGACGGTCTCCAGGACCTGGTAGCGCTCCATCTGCAGGTGCTTTTTCAGCGCCAGCGCCTCTTCGATGGGCGTCTCCACCATGTCGCCGCCGCGGGTGCCGATGATGCAGTTGCCGCGGCCCTCCACGAACGAGCGCACGGCGAAATAACCCATGCGGGTGGCGGTTTCGCGGTCGCGGGCGTTCGGCGCGCCGCCGCGCTGGATGTGGCCCAGCACGGTCACGCGGGGCTGGATGCCGATGGCCTGTTCGATCTGCTTGCCGATCTCCACGGCGCTGCCCACGCCTTCGGCCACGACGATCATGAAATGGGTGCTGCCGGCCAGGCGGGCGTCGCGGATGCGGTCGATCACGTCCCGCTGGAAATCCAAATCGCGCTCCGGCACCAGCACGGCGGTGGCGCCCACGGCGATGCCCACGTACAGCGCCAGGAACCCGGCGTTGCGGCCCATGACCTCCACCACCGAGCAGCGCTCGTGGCTCTGCATGGTGTCGCGCAGCTTGTCGATGCAGTCGATGGCGGTGTTACAGGCGGTGTCAAACCCGATGGTGTAATTGGTGCAGCCCACGTCGTTGTCGATGGTGGCGGGGATGCCCACCACGGGCACGCCCAGGCGGGACAGCTCCAGCGCGCCGCGGAAGGTGCCGTCGCCGCCGATGGCCACGATACCGTCCAGCCCCAGCATCTTGCAGGTGGAGACGGCCCGGGCGCGGCCCTTTTCGGTCATGAAATCCTCGCTGCGGGCGGTGTACAGCATCGTGCCGCCCCGGGAGATGATGTGGCTGACGCTGGTGGCGTCCAGCTGCACGAAATCGCTGTTGATCAGCCCCTGCCAGCCCCTGCGGATGCCGATGCACTGGATGCCGTAGGCGACGGCCGTGCGCACCGCGGCCCGCACCGCGGCGTTCATGCCGGGGGCGTCGCCGCCGCTGGTCAGCACGCCGATACGTTTGATCTGCTTGTCCATGGACGGATACCTCCTTCTGACGGGGCGCCGCGGTCCGGTCCGCGTTGCGCCGTCGATACCATTATATCATTTTTTGCCGTCAATACAAGGGTTTTTATCATAATTGGCCGCCATTTACGAAATAACGCCGGCGCTCCGCGGGGCGGGCCCGCCGGGGTCCGAAGGGTCGCGTTTTTTCGCGCGGCGCGCGTAATTTCAGCAATTTTCGCGTATCATAACACAGAATGCATTGACGCGGGCTGTTTTTTATGGTAGCATGATGCAAAATAAATACGGCAATTAAAGGATAGAGGCGCAGTTGTCATCAGTAAGGCCGGTGCAAGGCATCGCAAAGCCGTTGCCGGTTTGAAAGGGGCCGCTGCCGAAGATGGAGCGGGCGAACTCCGTCTGGGCAAACGGACAACATCCGTTTGACTGCCGCGTTTCGCGGAGCGCTATGTATTGATTGTGAAATCCCCGCCCCGGCGCCGCCGGCGGCGGATCGGGCACAGCGAATGCAGGCGCATTGGCTGTATTTTTATTCTTGGGCTGAAGGAGAATGAGAGACATGAAGAAGGAAACCATCTTCCGCGGCGCGGCCACCGCGCTGATCACCCCGCTGACCCGGGACGGCATCGATTACGAGGCCTTCGGCAAACTGATCGACTGGCAGATCGAAGAGGGCATCGACGCGCTGGTGATCGCCGGCACCACCGGCGAAGGCTCCACCCTGACCTACACCGAGCACCAGGACGCCATCCGCTACGCCGCCGAGCGCGCGGCGGGCCGCGTGCCGATCATCGCCGGCTCCGGCTCCAACGACACCAACCGCGCCATCACGCTGTCCCGCTTCTCGTGCGAAGCGGGCGCCGACGCGCTGCTGGTGGTGACGCCCTACTATAATAAAGCCACCCAGAAGGGCCTGATCGCCATGTACCGCGCCATCGCGGAATCCGTGGACAGGCCGATCATCCTCTATAACGTGCCCAGCCGCACCGGCGTGAACATCGAACCGGCCACCTACGCCGCGCTGGCGGAGATCCCCAACATCGCCGCCATCAAGGAGGCCAACGGCAACATCTCCAAGATCGTGGAAACCCGGGCGCTGGTGGGCGACGCGCTGGATATCTATTCCGGCAACGACGATCAGATCGTGCCGATCCTGTCCATGGGCGGCGCGGGCGTGATCTCCGTGCTCTCCAACGTGATGCCCCGGCAGACTTCGCGGCTGTGCAAGCGGTTCTTCGAAGGCGACCTGGCCGGCAGCGCGAAGATGCAGTGCGAGCTGCTGCCGCTGATCCAGGGGCTGTTCAGCGAAGTGAACCCGATCCCCGTGAAGGCGGCGATGGCGGCCATGGGCTGGTGCGAAAACTACGTGCGGCTGCCGCTGACGCCCATGGAGGACGCCCACTGGCAGGCGCTGCGCGCCGAGATGGTCCGGCAGGGCCTGCTGTAAGGGGGCGCGGACATGGCTTTCATCATCAACGGCGCAGCCGGGCGCATGGGCCGCATGCTGGCGGAAATGCTGCCGGCGGAGGCGATCGCCGCGCGGGTGGACCCGGCGCTGGCAAACGATCCCGCGGCGGGCACGTATTCATCTCTTTCGGAATATGATGGCCCGGCGGACGCGCTGATCGACTTTTCCCACCACGCCGCCACGAAGGCCGTGCTGGATTACTGCCTGGCGCGGCGGCTGCCGGCGGTGATCTGCACCACCGGCCACGACGGCCGGGAACAGGCGGCCATCGAGGAGGCCGCGGACGAGATCCCGATCTTCCAGTCGGCGAACATGTCCATCGGCGTGGCGGTGCTGGCCGACCTGGCCCGCCGCGCGGCGGAGGCGTTCCCCGGCGCGGACATCGAAATCATCGAGCGCCACCACAACCAGAAGCTGGACGTGCCCAGCGGCACGGCGCTGCTGCTGGCCCGGCGCATCCGCGAGGCGCGGCCGGACGCCGAATTCGTCGTGGGCCGCCACGAGAACGGCAAGCGGCAGCCGCGGGAGATCGGCATCCATTCACTGCGCTACGGCAGCGAGGTGGGCACCCACGAGATCATCCTCTCCACCGGCCGCGAGACGCTGACGCTGAAACACGAGGCGGAAAACCGGGCGCTGTTCGCGGACGGCGCGCTGGCGGCGGCACGGTTCATCGCCGGGAAGGCGCCCGGGCTGTACGACATGCGCGACATGCTGGGATAAACGGAGGCGGCAACCATGAACGCACAGGAGATCATCCAATACATCGCCAATGCCGAGAAAAAGACGCCGGTGAAGCTGTACGTGAAGGCCAGCCGGAAGATCGATTTCGGCGCGGCGAAGGTTTTCGGCGCGGGCGACAGCGTCGTGTTCGGCGACTGGAACGAATTGAAGCCCGTCATCGAGGCCAACCGCGACGCCATCGAAGATCTCGTGATCGAGAGCGACCGCCGCAACAGCGCGGTGCCGCTGCTGGACGCGAAGGACATCCCCGCCCGCATCGAGCCGGGCGCGCTGATCCGCGACAACGTGACCATCGGCAAAAACGCCGTGATCATGATGGGCGCGATCATCAACATCGGCGCGGTGATCGGCGAGGGCACCATGATCGACATGGGCGCGGTACTGGGCGGCCGGGCCACGGTGGGCAGGAACTGCCACGTGGGCGCGGGCGCGGTGCTGGCCGGGGTCATCGAACCCGCCTCCGCCACGCCGGTGATCGTGGAGGACGGCGTGCTGATCGGCGCGAACGCGGTGGTCATCGAGGGCGTGCACATCGGCGAGGGCGCCGTGGTGGCCGCCGGCGCGGTGGTCATCGAGGACGTGCCCGCGGGCATGGTCGTGGCCGGCTGCCCGGCGCGCGTCATCAAGGCGAAGGACGCGGGCACCAGCCAGAAGACGGCGCTGCAGGAATCGCTGCGGCGGCTGTAAGACCATCACACGGAGGCGGTAGCATGGCCATGCGCGACCGGCTGAACGCGGCGCTCTATGGCGCCAAAGGCAGCCCGATCCGGGAGTTTTCCCGGCTGGCGGCGCGCCGGGAGGGCTGCGTGCGGCTGACGCTGGGCGAGCCGGATTTCGTCACGCCCGAACCCATCTGCGCGGCCGTGGGCGAGGCCCTGGCCGCGGGCGAGACCCACTACATCGAAAACAACGGCACCGCGGCGCTTCGGGAGAAGATCGCCGCCTATGAGCGCGACCAGTACGGGCTGGACTACGCCGCCGGGGACGTGATCGTCACTCTCGGCGCGAACGAAGCCCTGTTCGTCGCGCTCTTCGGTATCCTGAACCCCGGCGACGAGGTGATCGTGCCCGCGCCGGCGTTCGTGCTGTATGAGCGGATCGTCGGCCTGTGCCGGGGCGTCTATGTGCCGCTGGACACCGAGCCGGACGGCTTTGGGATCGACGCCGCGAAGCTGGCGGCGCTGGTCACGCCGCGCACCAAGGCGATCATACTGAACACCCCGAACAACCCCACCGGCTGCGTCTACGACCGGGCCAGCCTGGAGGCCGTGCGCCGCGCCGTGGAGGACCGGGACATCTTCGTGATCTGCGACGACGTCTATCGCCGGCTGTGCTATTCCGGCCCGTGCCCCAGCTTCGCCGATTACAGCGACCTCCGGGGAAAGATCCTGCTGGTGCAGAGCTTCTCCAAGCCCTACGCCATGACCGGCTGGCGCATGGGCTGCCTGCTGTGCGATGCATCCGTGCGCGAGCGGCTGGAGCTGGTGCACCAGTTCGCGGTCACATCCGCGCCCGCGCCGTTCCAGCGCGCCTGCATGGCGGCGCTGGACTGCGACCCCGCGCCGATGCTGGCGGAATACCGGCGGCGGCGGGACTACGTGCTGGCGCGGCTGGAAGGGATGGGCCTGCCGACGCCGCGGCCCGAGGGCGCGTTCTACGCGTTTCCGTCCATCGCCCGCTTCGGCATGGATTCCACCGCGTTTTGCATCCGCCTGCTGGAGGAAGCCGGCGTGGCGGTCACGCCCGGCGCGGCCTTCGGCGCGGACGGGCACGTGCGGATCTCTTACTGCTGCGGCATGGACGCCCTGGCGGCGGGCATGGACCGGCTGGCGGGCTTCGTTCGCGGATTGGAGGGCGGCCGATGAACATCGACTGGAAGGCCGAAGCAGCGGCTTTGGAAAATGAGATCGAAGGCCTGCGGCGGGCGATCCACCGCCGGCCCGAGCTGGGCAACCATGAATTCGAGACCGCCGCGCGGATCGAGGATTATTTGCGCTCCATCGGCGTGGAGACCCGGCGCCTGCTGGACACGGCGGTGGTGGGGCGGCTGCATGGCGGCCTCCCTGGCGGGACCGTCGCGCTGCGCGCCGACATGGACGCGCTGCCGCTGACCGAGGCCACCGGCGCGGATTTCGCGTCGGAGCACCCGGGCGTGATGCACGCCTGCGGCCACGACGTGCACGTCGCCGGGGCGCTGGGCGCGGCGCGGCTGCTGGCCGCGCACCGGCAGGATCTGCCGGGGGACGTGGTGTTCCTGTTCCAGCCCGACGAGGAGAACGACGGCGGCGCGCAGCGGCTGGTGGACGCCGGGGCGCTGGAGGGCGTGGACGCGGTGTTCGGCGCCCACGTCTCGCCGGATGTGCCCTCCGGGTGCGCAGGCGTGAAGTACGGCAAGTTCTACGCCGCCGCGGACGTGTTCAACGTGACCGTCCACGGCCGCAGCGTCCACGGCGCCGAGCGGGAAAAGGGCGTCGACGCGCTGGCCGCCGCCGCGGAGATGGTGGGCGTCGCGCTGGCCCTGCAGGACGGCATGCCCGAGGGCGAGCGCTGCGTGGTCACCATCGGCACGTTCCGCGCCGGCACGGCCCGCAACATCGTGGCGGACACGGCGGATTTCACCGGCATCATCCGCACGCTGGGGCCCTGGGCGCGGCGGGAGCTGCGCGAGCGCTTCGTGGCGGCGATGGAGGCCACGGCCCAGCTGTACGGCGCGACGGTGGACTGCCGGATGATCGTGGGTTATCCCGGCGTGGTGAACGACGACGCCATGACCGCCCTGGCGGAGCGGGCCATCGCCGGCGCGCTGGGGGAGGGGAATGTGCAAGAGATCGCCGAACCCACGCTGACCACCGAGGATTTCGGGTGCTACCTGGAGGGCCGGCCCGGGGCGTTTTACCACGTCGGCGCGGGCTGCGGCCTGCGGCTGCACAGCCCGGGCTTCCTGCCCGACGGAAAGGCCGCCGTCACCGCGGCGGCGGCGCACGCGGCGGTGCTGTGGGCGTATCTGAATCCCGAAGGCTGACCGGCGCCACGAAAGAGGATCCCTCGCCGTTCCTGGCGGAACGCGGCGGGGGATCCTTTTGATTGCGGAAGAAAGCGAGAGCGCCGGCGGCGATCGGCCGTCAGTGTTCCAGGTCGAAGTGGATCGTCGCGTCGCCGTGCAGGCAGCCGTTTGGCCAAGTATAGCCGTACCGGCCCTCCGGCAGCGATGCGATGGTCTTTTTGACTTCCGGGTCAGCGCTGGCTTTGTATTGCTTCAGCAGGAAACGCACGGCGTCAATGGCGCTTTCGGATTGTGCGTCCGCCTTCAGCAGCCGCACCAGCGGCGCCGCGGCCCGGTCGGGGGCGAGCTCGGTCAGCTTCATCGCCGCTTTCCAGCAGGGATTGTAATCCCCCGGAGCCTCTTCGCCGGCGATCCGGGCGAGGGTATCCGCGTCGGTAACCTTATAGACGGCGACGAGCCGAACTTCCCCGTCCCCGTCCTCCAGCGCCACCCGGTCGATGACCGCCGGATCGGTCAGGTTTTTATTCCACATGGCGGCTTTGCGGAGGGACGGGTTTTCGCCTTTCAGCGCGATTTCGGCGAGGAATCCCGGATCGTTCAGGTTCGGGTTTTTCAGTGCCGCCGTGCGAAGCGACTCGTCCTGGCTTTCCCGCGCGACCTGCTTCAGCACGGCGCAGTCCTTCAGGTTTTCGCTCTTCACCACGGCGAGGAGCAGTTCCTTCGATCCCTTGCCCGCTGCCGCGGTCGCGGCCAGGAAATCCGGATCGGAGAACAGGTTCTCGTTGCGGAGCGTCTGTTCGCGAACCCAACTGTCCGCGTCCTCCAAGGCGATCCGGGCCAGCGTCGCCGGGTCGGTCAGCCGCATCGCCGCGGCATTACGCACAAACTTGTCGTTGTCGCGAAGGGCGATTTCGCCCAGCGCCGCCTGGTCATTCATCCATCTGATGGCGACTTTGCGGACGTCGGCGCTGGCGGCGTTCCGCGCGATCCGCTCCAGGACGGCCGGGTTCCGGATGGCGTCGGCGGCCAGGTCGCGCGTCTTGTTCTTCTTGCAGAATTCCACCACGCGCGCCAGCAGCGCGTCGTCATGGATGAGCCCGACGGCCTCGTCCTGTGTATCCGGATACAGCCCATCGACGGCCACCCGGGTCAGCGCCGGTTCGTCACCCAGCGCCGCAAGGCGCTCGAAGGCCACCCGGCGCACCCTTGCATCGAAATCGCCGATCGCCAGATCCGCCAGCGTCGCGATGTCGCCCAGCTTTCGGACGGCGACGACGCGCAAATCCCGGCTTTTCGCGTGCCGGGCGATTTCGGCCAGCTTTCGCTGGTTCGTCATGGCCTCGATCTTTTTCTCGGCCTTTTTATACTGCCGGACGCTCAGTTCTTTCTTCTTGTAAAACGGCGTAAACAGTCCCATGGCTGATCCTCCTGTCCTCGGTCTATCGTTCCAGGTCGAAGTGGGCGAGTCCGTCCGTATGGCTGCAGCTGTTGCTGTCGCTGCGATAGTCGCCGTACCTGCCGTTTTCCAGCCCGGCGATGGATTCCCGGACGGCGGCATCGGCGGTT
>CACWVN010000072.1 GCA_902764285.1 uncultured Eubacteriales bacterium | reverse complement strand
GCCGGCGTGACCGCCAAGGACATCGACAAGGTGATCCTGGTGGGCGGCTCCACCCGTATCCCCGCCGTGCAGGAGGCCGTGCAGCGCATCACCGGCAAGGAGCCCTTCAAGGGCATCAACCCCGATGAGTGCGTGGCCGTGGGCGCTGCCATCCAGGGCGGCGTGCTGGGCGGCGACGTGAAGGACATCGTGCTGCTGGACGTCACGCCCCTGTCCCTGGGCATCGAGACCCTGGGCGGCGTGTTCACCCGCCTGATCGAGCGCAACACCACCATCCCCGTCAAGCAGACCCAGGTGTTCTCCACCGCGGCCGACGGCCAGACCAGCGTGGACGTGCACGTGCTGCAGGGCGAGCGTGAGATGGCCGCCTACAACAAGACGCTGGGCCGCTTCCAGCTGACCGGCATCGCGCCCGCGCCCCGCGGCGTGCCGCAGATCGAGGTCACCTTCGATATCGACGCCAACGGCATCGTGCACGTGTCCGCCAAGGACCTGGGCACCGGCAAGGAGCAGTCCATCGCCATCACCGCTTCCTCCAACATGACCGAGGAGGAGATCAAGAAGGCCGTGGACGAGGCCGCGCAGTTCGCCGCCGAGGACAAGAAGAACAAGGAACAGGCCGAGACCTTCAACCAGGCCGACAGCCTGATCTACCAGACCGAAAAGACCATCAAGGACCTGGGCGACAAGCTGGATCCCGCCGACAAGGCCAAGCTGGAGAGCGAGCTGGAGAGCTTCAAGCAGACCCGCCAGTCCAACGATGTCGACCAGATCAAGACCGCCATGGAGAGCTTCAGCAAGGCGACCTACGATGTGTTCGGCAAGGTCTATCAGCAGCAGAACGCGCAGGGCAACCCCGGCGACGCGGGCTACAACCCCGGCAACGGCGGCCCGACCGTGCACGACGACGGCACCGTGGAGAGCGAGTTCACCGAGAACGACTGACGGAACGCGCCGTAAAACCCGGTGAAGCGGTTCCGAATAGGGCAAGGGCCTGGCTCTTGCCCTATGAATGTGATATGAAAGGGAACGGACGGCGGGCGAAGGGGCGCGGCCCCGAAGCCCGGCTCCGGCTTCCCACCAAAATGGGGTGACCCGATCAATGGCAAACAAGAGAGACTATTACGAGGTCCTGGGCGTGGCGAAGGACGCCGACGAGGCTTCCATCAAGCGCGCCTATCGGACGCTGGCGAAGAAGTACCATCCCGACGTGAACCCGGGAGATCAATCCGCCGAGGAGAAGTTCAAGGAGGTCAACGAGGCCTACCAGGTGCTTTCCAATCCGCAGAAGCGCGCCCAGTACGACCAGTTCGGCCACGACGGCCCGCAGGCCGGCGGCTTCGGCGGCGGCGGTTTCGGTGATTTCAGCGGCTTCGGCGGCGGCGGTTTCGGCGGCTTCGAGGACATCTTTTCCACGTTCTTCGGCGGCGGCGCGTCCGGCGCGCGGGCCAACGGCCCCGTGCCCGGCGACGACCTGCGCTATGACCTGACGGTCTCGTTTGAGGAGGCCGCGCTGGGCTGCGACAAGGAGATCAACCTGGTGCGGGACGAGGAGTGCCCCGAGTGCCACGGCACCGGCGCGAAGCCCGGCAGCAAGGTGGACACCTGTCCCACCTGCGGCGGCACCGGCCAGGAGCGCGTGGTCACCAACACGCCCTTCGGCCGCATCCAGAATGTGCGCACCTGCTCCCGCTGCCGCGGTTCGGGCAAGATCATCACCGAGCCCTGCGGCAAGTGCCACGGGCGCGGCAAGGTCCGCGTCAGCAAGCGGCGCACTGTGAAGGTGCCCGCCGGCATCGACAACGGCCAGGTGATCACCTATCGCGGCCAGGGCGGCATGGGCGAGCGCGGCGGCCCCGCCGGCGATCTGCTGGTGGTCATCAACGTGAAGCCGCACAAGCTGTTCAAGCGGCGCGACGACGACCTGTACATCGAAATGCCGCTCACCTTCACCCAGGCGGCGCTGGGCGCCGAGCTGGATGTGCCCACGCTGGGCAAGCCGGTGAAGTATAAATTCCCCGAGGGCACCCAGCCCGGCCAGGTGTTCTTGCTGAAGGACCAGGGCGTGCAGCACCTGCGGGGCAGCGGCAAGGGCGATCTGTACGTCACTGTCGTGGTGGAGATCCCGAAGAAGCTGACCAGCCAGCAGAAGGAGCTGCTGCGCCAGTTCGACGGCACCGTCACCAACGCCCAGTACGAAAAGAAGAAATCCTTCTTCGACCGCGTCAAGGACGCCTTTTCTTGATTCATAATTGGGAATTGGGAATGAGGATTCGGAACGGTTGGTATCCTGAATTCCTCATTCCTGATTTCTCGTTTCTTAGGCAAAGGAGCATACGCGAATGGACTGGATGGAATACACGATACTGACCACCACCGAGGGCTCCGATCTGGTTTCCCAGATCCTGATGGACGCCGGCAGCACGGGCACGATGATCGAGGACAAGAACGACGTGGCCGCCAACCAGCGCCCCGAGGGCCAGTGGGATATCATCGACGAGGCCATCGCCCGGCGCATCGGCGACGACGTGAAGGTGACCGGCTATTTCGAGGTCGACGGCGGGCTTTCCGACCGCATCGCGTTCATCGAATCCGAGCTGCGGCGGCTGCGCGGCATGGACCTGGGCATGGACCTGGGGAAGCTGACGCACCTGGAAAAGACCGTGGCCGAGCAGGACTGGACCGAGAGCTGGAAGGCGGCGTTCCGGCCGTTCCGGCTGGGCGGGCATTTCGTCATCAAGCCCAGCTGGGAGCACTGCGAAACCCGGCCCGGCGACCACGTGATCGAGATCGACCCCGGCATGGCCTTCGGCACCGGCACCCATGAGACCACCGGGCTGTGCGTCCGGCTGGTGGAGAAGTACGTGAAGCCCGGCGACCGGGTGATCGACATCGGCACCGGCACGGGCATACTGGCCATCGCCGCGGCCCACATGGGCGCCAAGCCGGTGCTGGCCACCGACCTGGACGCCGTGGCCGTGCGCGTGGCGGCGGAGAACGTGAAGATCAACGGCTTCGAGGGCGTGATCGAGACCCGCTGCGGCGACCTGCTGCAGGTCGTCAGCGAGACCGGCGACGTGGTGATCGCCAACATCATCGCCGACGTGATCGTCGGCCTGGCCGCGCCGGTGCGCGCGCGCATCGCCGACGGCGGCGTGTTCATCTGCTCCGGCATCTCGGTGGAGCGCCGCCAGGACGTGCGCGACGCGCTGGCGGCGGCGG
This sequence comes from uncultured Eubacteriales bacterium, assembly GCA_902764285.1. GTDB lineage: Bacteria > Bacillota > Clostridia > Christensenellales > Aristaeellaceae > UBA2862. Next base: position 9,699 of record CACWVN010000072.1, on the reverse strand, counting down.
ACTACGAGCTGCTGGACGACCTGAACGAGGGCGAATGGTGCGCCATGGCGGCGAGGAAACGATGATGCACAGCTTTTACATCGAACCGCCCGAGAGCGGTATGGCGGCGCTGCCCGCCGACGAGGCGAAGCACGCCGCGCGGGTGCTGCGGCTGCAGCCGGGCGACGCGGTCTGCGCCATGGACGGCGCGGGATCGCGCTGGCGGGCGGAGATCGCCGAAATCGGCGCCGGCGGCGCGAAAGTCCGGCTGATCGAACCGCTGGCCTCCAACGAGGCGCCGGTGAGGGTCACCGTCTACCAGGGCGTGCCCAAGGCCGACAAGCTGGATTTCATCGTCCAGAAGCTGACGGAGCTGGGCGCGGCGGCGCTGGTCCCGGTGAAGATGGAGCGCTGCGTGGCGAAGCCGGACGCGAAGGACGGCGCGAAGCGCCGCGAGCGCCTGGAGCGCATCGCCCAGGAGGCCGCCAAGCAGTGCGGCCGGGCGCTGCCGCCGCGGATCTCCGAGCCGCTTTCGTGGAAGGAGGCGCTTTCGGACCTGGCCGGGCGCGGCCTCGTGCTCGTCCCCTGGGAGGAAGCCCGGGGCGCGCGCATGCGGGACGTCCTGGCCGAAATGCCCGGCGCGGCGGACATCGGCGTCGTCATCGGCCCCGAGGGCGGCATGACCGCCGATGAGGTGGCCGCCATGGCCGAACTCGGCGCGCGGATGGTCACCCTCGGCCCGCGCATCCTGCGCACGGAGACCGCTTCGGTGGTCGCCGCCGCACTGGCGATGCAATTATGGGGAGACCTGTGAAAAAGAGTGAGGAGTGAAAAGAGTGAGGAGTGAGGAGTAAAGCTACTCGCTCCATACACCAACTTATGCTCCTCATTCCTCACTCCTCACTTCCAAAGGGGTTTGCGATGAAGACGATCTCGACCTGCACCCTGGGGTGCAAGGTGAACCAGTACGATACCGAGGCCATGCTGGAGGCATTTGAGCGCGCCGGTTACGTCGCCGTGCCCTTCCAGCAGCCCGCGGACGTCTGCCTGGTGAACACCTGCACCGTCACCGGCACCGGCGATCAGAAGAGCCTGAAGATGATCCGCCGCGCGGCCCGGCTGAACCCGGACTGCGCCGTCGTCGTCTGCGGGTGCCTGGCCCAGCGGGACGCGGAGGCGCTGCTGGCCATGGACAACGTGCGGCTGGTGATCGGCGTGCAGCGCCGGGCGGAGGTCGTATCGCTGCTGGAGCGGGCGCTGGCGGAGGGCGCGCGCCTGAACGCCGTGGCGCCGCTGAAGGGCGCGGGGTTTGAAAAGCTGTTCGTCTCCCGCCACGAGGGCAGGACCCGGGCGACCATGAAGATCCAGGAGGGCTGCGACCGCTATTGCAGCTACTGCATCATTCCCAGCGTGCGCGGGCCGGTGCGCTCGATGCCGCTTTCCGACGTGCGGGCCGAGGCCGAACGGCTGGCGGCGGCGGGCTACCGGGAGATCGTGGTCACCGGCATCCACCTGGCCAGCTACGACCGGGGCACGGGGGAAACGCTGCTGGACGCCGTCCGGGCCGTGCACGGCGCGCCGGGCGTGAAGCGCGTGCGGCTGGGCTCGCTGGAGCCGGTCGTCGCCACCGATGAATTCGCCCGGGCGCTGTCGGAAATGCCGGGGCTGGCGCGGCAGTTCCACCTGTCGCTGCAATCGGGCAGCGCGGCGGTACTGAAGCGCATGCGCCGGCGCTATACGCCCGACGAATACCGCCGGGCCGCGGAGAACCTGCGGCGGTACATGCCGGACTGCGCGATCACCACCGACGTGATCGTGGGCTTTCCCGGCGAGACGGACGAGGAGTTCCGCGAGACGCTGGATTTCGTGCGCGAGGTCCGGCTGGCGCGCATCCACGTGTTTCCCTATTCCCGGCGCACCGGCACGCCGGCGGCCGCCATGGACGGCCAGGTGCCCGAGGCGGTGAAGCACGCGCGCGCGAAAAAACTGATCGAGGTCGGGAACGAACTGGAGCGCCGGTTCGTCTCAGATATGGCGGGCACGGTGCAGGAGGTGCTGTTCGAACAGCCGGCGGGCGAGGGCCTGGCCGAGGGCTATACCGGGCAGTACGTGCGCGTGCGCGCGCAGGCGCGGCCGGGCGAGATCCTGCCGGTGCGCATCACAGGCGCCGAGGGCACGCTGGCCTTCGGTGAGGTACAAAGAGATACGGAGGTCGAATAACCATGAACGATTGCCTGTTTTGCAAGATCATCGCCGGGGAGGTCCCCAGCGGCAAGGTGTACGAGAACGACAAGGTCTACGCCTTCCGGGACATCAATCCCCAGGCGCCGGTGCACTTGCTGATCGTGCCGAAGAAGCATTTTGACAACATCCTGCAGTGCGACGCGGAAACCGCCGCCGCGCTGACCGAGGCCGTGCGCGCCGTCGCCGAACAGGAGGGCGTGGCCGAGAGCGGCTTCCGGATCGTCAGCAACTGCGGCCGCGACGGCGCGCAGTCGGTGAACCACCTGCACATCCACCTGCTGGGCGGCGCGGCGCTGACGGAGAAAATGGCGTGATTTCAGCCCCGGAAGGGGCATAAAACCGCGCCCGGCGCATATAATCTGCGATGATGATTCTGTTTTGACAGGACAAACCAAAAGTTAGGCAAATTGACGGCGCATCATCAAAGTTTTGTGAAAATCTTGGTTTTGTCGCCCGCAAGGCTTGACGAGTACATAGGTTATGGGGTATAATACCGTTTGTGGCGAACCCCATGCTACATTGGCGTATGCCAGTTTAACCGCGAGGGGAGGGAAAGCACATGTCCGAGGTACGCATTCGGGAAAATGAATCATTGGAAAGCGCGCTGCGCCGTTTTAAGCGCAAGACGGCTCGTGATGGCATTCTCGCAGAAGCAAGGAAAAGGGAACATTACGAAAAGCCCAGCGTAAAGCGTAAAAAGAAGGCTGAAGCCGCTCGTAAACGCAAGTATTAATGCCAATGAAAGCCTCTCCGACCCAGGAGAGGCTGTTTTCAAACCCGACCGTTCAAAAAGAAACCCTGCACATTCGTCCGTTTTTCCACGAATTTCGCCCGCGCGTTTTTCACGCTGCGCGTATGTTTTACAATCCATCGGCATAATATTTCAATACAATTGGAGAATTGAATATGCAATATATCATGTTGCTGTGGCCGCATGCCAACGCGCGCTATCAGGCCGCGGCGCAAAAGCTGGCGGAAGCGGAGCTCCGGCTGATGCTGGACCGCGCCGCGCCGGGAGCTGTCATTGCGCCCGGGGAACTGGACATGCCGTGCCTGTCCGTGGAATTTGACGCCGCGCCGCCGGCCGCCGCCATCGAAGCCATCCGCCGCCATTCGCTGCTGTACGGGCTGTTTGAACGGCGCGACGGCCTGCTGGCGCCGGTCGCGGGCCGCCTGCCCGCCCGGGTGGGCGGAGACCTGCCCGCGATATTAAAGTACAAGGGCAAGACCAACGAGATGTTTTTGCAGCTGCTGGTGAACGCCGCGCTGTATTCCGGCGATTACTGGGACCGCGCGGACGAGCCGCTGAAGCTGCTGGACCCGATGTGCGGAAAGGCGACCGCGGTGTTCGTGGCCGCGAACCTGGGCTGGGACGCCGTGGGCGCCGACGTGGACAAGGGCGACCTGAAGGAAGCCGAAAATTATTTCAAGCGCTATCTGGAATACCACCGCTTCAAGCATACCTTGGCCCGGGAATCCCGCACGCTGCCGGGCGGGCGGTCCGCGGCGGCCGTCCGGTTCGAATACGCCGCCGACGCCCGGTCGTTTAAGGCGTCCGCGCGGACGGTCAGCCTGGTCAATCTGGACGCCGCCCAGGCGGAACGCGCCTTTGGGAAAAACGCCTTTCACATCATCGCCTGCGACCTGCCCTACGGCGTGCGCCACGACGCGCAGCCGGCCCGCGGCGCCGACCGGCGCGGCAACTGGCTGGAGACGCTGCTCCAGCGCGCGCTGCCCGCCTGGAAGGCCGCGCTGAAACCCGGCGGCACCGTCGCGATGTCCTTTAATGCCCAGAATTTTCCGCCCCAGCGCCTGCGCGCGCTGCTGGCCGATGCCGGGTTTGAGGTCGTCGAGACCGGGCAGGGCTTTTCCCACTGGGTGGAGCAGGCCATCACCCGCGACATCGCCATCGGAAGGAAACCCCGCTGAAGATACAGGAGGAAGCCCATGGATTATCAGTCACTGCATATCAAGACGGTCGTGGAGCTGCGCGCCCTGGCCCGCGAGATGAAGGTGCGCCTGCCCGCCGGCGTCAACAAGGAAGAGATCATCGACCGGCTGCTGTCCGCGGAAAAGAGCGCCGCCGAGGCTGCGCCGGCGAAGAAGCCCGCCGTCATACCCGCGCAGACGCCTGTCGCGCCGAAGCGGCGGGGCAGGCCGCCCAAGGCGGACGCGGCGCGGGAAGCGGCGGAGGCCAGGCCGGAAGCGCCGGCGCAAAAGCCCAGGCCTGAAACGCCCGAACCGAAGCCTGCGGCCAAGCCTGCGCCGGCAGAACTCGCCAAGCCCGCGCCGGCGGAACCCGCCAAGCCCGCGCCGGCGGAAAAACCTGCGGACGCGCCGCAGCGGCCGACGCGCGCCTACGGCGGCCGGCCCGCGACCCGGACGGCGCAGGGGGAATACCGCCCCCAGCGCTATGCGCCGAACCCCGCCGGCGAGCGCCAGCGCCCGGGCAATCCCCGGTTCGGCGGCTATCCCGCCGCGCAGCCGAGGGCTGCCGTTCCGCGCCCGGAAGCGGCGGCCCAGCCCGCCCAGGCCAACGAAGCCGCGCTGGCTCCGAAGCCGGAAGCCGCGCCGCGCCCGGAGGCCGGCGAATACCGCGCGATCAATCCCGGCGCTTCCGAGCTGCTGGCCGCGGGCGACTGCGGCGAAGGCGCGGGCGTGCTGGACATCCAGCCGGACGGCTACGGATTCCTGCGGGCGGAGAACTGCCTGCCGGGGCCGAACGACGTGTATATCTCCATCGCCCAGATCCGCCGCTTCGGGCTGCGTAACGGCGATTACGTGGAGGGCAAGACCCGCCCGCAGCGCGAGGGCGACCGCTACAGCGCCATACTGTACATCACCGGCGTGAACGGCCAGCCGCCGGAGCAGGCCGCCTCGCGCCCGCGGTTTGAGGATCTGGTGCCCGTCTATCCCGACGAGCGGCTGCGCCTGGAGCCGGAGGATCCCGGCCGGAAGAACGACCTGTCGCTGCGGCTGATCGACATGCTGGCGCCCATCGGCAAGGGCCAGCGCGGCATGATCGTCTCCCAGCCCAAGGCGGGCAAGACCACGCTTTTGAAGAAGGTGGCCAACGCCATTACGGCCCGCTATCCGGATATCCACCTGATCGTGCTGCTGATCGATGAACGGCCCGAGGAAGTGACCGACATGAAGCGGTCCATCGACGGCGAGGTCATCTATTCCACGTTCGACGAGGCCCCGGAAAACCACACCCGCGTATCCGAAATGGTGCTGGACCGGGCGCAGCGGCTGGTGGAGACGGGCAAGGACGTGGTGGTGCTGATGGATTCCATCACGCGGCTGGCGCGCGCCTACAACCTGGTGATCGCGCCCACGGGCCGCAGCCTGTCCGGCGGCCTGGATCCGGGGGCGCTGTTCAAGCCGAAGCGCTTCTTCGGCGCGGCGCGGAACATCGAAAACGGCGGCAGTCTGACGATCATCGCCACCGCGCTGGTGGAGACCGGCAGCCGCATGGACGACATCATCTTTGAGGAATTCAAGGGCACCGGCAACATGGAGCTGCACCTGGACCGCAAGCTGTCCGACAGGCGCGTGTTCCCGGCCATCGACATCCTGAAATCCGGCACGCGGCGCGAGGAGCTGCTGCTGTCGGAGGACGAGATGAACGGCGAGATCCAGGTGCGCCGGATGCTGGCCGGCCGCCAGCAGGAGATGTACGAATCGCTGATCGACCTGATGAGCAAAACCGCCACCAACGCCGAATTTTTCGGCAAGCTGAAGGGCTGGCTGGCGCTGTATGAAAAGGAAGGGTATTCGCTGGGCAGCCGTTGAACCGGCGCGGCGGGATCGCGGGGCGCGGATCGGGGGAACATCCTTCGGTCCGCGCCCGTCCAATATAAGGATCCATCGGGCGCGGACGGATTTGCCGTCGCTTGACAAGCCGCGCACGCTGGTCTAAAATGGGCACGTCGGCATGCGGATTCGTGCCGAAAAAAACGACAGGATACGGCAAATGATCAGGATCAGGATGAACAAAAGGACAAAGCTGACCCGCGCGGCGGTCACCGCGGCGCTGGCGCTGCTGTTTGCCGGCAGCGCGGCGGCTACGGCGGCGTCCGCCTTCGGTGCGGCGGTCTCCGGCGCGGCGCTGTATGCGGCGGCGGCGGTTTCCGCGGCGCTCTGCGCGCTGGGAGCGCTGTCGTCCGCCGGCGCGATCGGCGCGGCCGCCGGGGCCGTGATCCTGGCGGGCGTCTACGCGGCGAGCCGTTTTTCGGGGCTGGCCGCGATGCGCGATTGGTTCGCGTCCTGGGGCGGCGCCGAAGCCGATCCGGCCCGCATACTGCTGGGCGGCCGCACGTTCCTGGTCTGCGCGGCGTTCTTCCTGGGCGCGCTGTTCTTCGCGCTCCTGAACCGGCGGGAACTGGCGCCGCTGGGCATCGCGGTGCTGCTGGGCGCGCTGGTGGCCAGCCACGCCATGTCCAACACGGCTTCCGTCGGCGCGGCGGTGCCGGGGCTGATCGCCGCTGCCGGGGCGTTCGCGCTCACCGGCGGCGTACAGCGGGACGGCGCGGCCTGGCGGGCGCTGCTGCCCGCGGCGCTGGCCGTGGCGCTGGCGCTGCTGCTTTCGCCGCCCAGGGACACCACCTGGAAGCCGATGGCCGACGCCGCCGAGCGCGTGCGCAGCGTCTTTGAGCAGTATTTCAATTTTACCCGCGAGCGCATCGCCTTTTCCATCGCCGAGCAGGGCTACGACCACGCCGGGGAACTGGACGGCGAAGTGGTGCCCATGCTGGGCGGACCGGCGGAGCCCCATACCCAGCCGGTGATGACGGTGCAGACCGGCGCGGAGGTGTTGCTGCGCGGGTCGGTCCGCAGCGAATACACCGGGTATTCCTGGGTGGATACCGCGCCCAGGAACCGCTATCTCTATTACGATCTGACGCATCGCGGCGTGTTCAACCGCGTGTTCGACCGCGATCTGCCCGCCCCGGAAGACGCTTTCCTGGAGACGGACGTGGCCGTGGAGATGCTGGACGAGGGCACCAGCACGCTGTTCGTGCCGTGCCGCGTGCGGGATTTTTCGATGGATCTGTCCACCGCCGTCTATTACAACACCGCCGGCGAAATGTTCCTTTCCCGCCCGGTGCGCGCCGGCGATCGGTACAGCCTGAAGACGCTGATCCCGGCGATGGGCGCGGGGCTGCGCGCGGCGGTCGAGCGCGGAGAAACCGCGAACGACGGCCGGTATTCGGAAATCCTGGCGGCCCACAGCGGCCTGCCCGCGGGCATTGACGAGCGCGTATACGCGCTGACCGTGCAGATCACGGGCGGCGCCGAATCGCCCTATGACCGGGCCGTGGCCATCGCTGATTACCTGCGCCGGAACATGCGCTATACGCTGCAGCCGGATTACCCGCCCCACGGGCAGGACTTCGTGTCCTGGTTCCTGCTGGATTCCCGGGAGGGCTATTGCAGCAGCTACGCCACTGCCATGGCCGTGATGGGCCGCATCGCCGGCCTGCCCACCCGCTACGTGGAGGGCTATCTGGCCCGGCCCGACGCGGACGGACAGGTCACGCTGACCGGCGAGGACGCCCACGCCTGGGCCGAGGTATACTTCAGGGGCGTAGGCTGGATCCCCTTTGACGCCACCGCGGGCGCGGAGGGCCGCGGCCCCGGGGACGCCCCGGACAGCGCCGGCGGAGACGGCGGTTCCGGCGCGGAAGATCCGTCCGCCGAACCTTCACCCACGCCCACGCTGCCCCCGCAGGACGGCGCGGCGCAGGATATGCCCACGCCCACGCCGGAGCCGCAGGGCGCCCCGAACCCGCCCGACCAGCCGCAGCCGGAGGAGGAGCCGCCGACGCCCGACGAACAGGACGCGCCGGCACCCGGCGACGCGCCGGAGGAAGGGCGGCCGAGGCTGTGGAAGGTATGGCTGATCCTGCTGCTGCTGGCGCTGATCGCGCTGGCGGCGCTGTGGGTGCGTGCGCGCCTGCGCAGGGCCGATCCCGTGCGCCTGTGCAACCGGGCCGGGACCGCCCGCGACGCCTGCATGATCCTGTACCGGGCGATGTTGACGCAGTTGTCCGGCATGGGCCAGGGCCCCGCGAACGGCGAATCCCCGGAGAGCTTCGCGGCGCGGGTGTCGAAGCAGTTCGACAACCCGGACTACGCCGAATTTGCCCGGGCGGTATCCAACGCCAGCTACGGCCGCCGGCCGCTGAAGCGCGGGGACGTGGAGACGGGCCTGCGGGCCTACGCCGGGTTCAACGCCGCCATGGGCCGCCGGGAGAAGCTGCGCTTCGCGATGACGCGCGTCTTCCGCGGCCTGGGCGATTTCGAGGTGATTCCGTGACGGAGTCTCCGGGCGCCGTCCCGACAGACAAACGGCGGGGGCGATCCCATTGGGATCGCCCCCGCCGTTATTCCCGCGGTTGCGGTCAGCGCCTGCGCCGGTCTCTGCCGGCCGACTGGTAGAATCCCCGCTTGGCGGCGTACATCCGCTTTTCTGCCTCGATGACCAGCGCGCCGATGTCCAGCCCCTCGTTTTCGGCGGCGGCGATGCCGGTGGAGATGAAATAGCCCTGCCGGTTCAGCGCCTCGGCGATTTCCTCCATGTCGCGGAGCGTCTCCGATTCCGGCGCGTCCGCGCGGAAGCAGACGAATTCGTCGCCGCCGATGCGGTAGACGTGCTCCGCATCAAAGCGTTCGATCAGCTGTTTCGCTACCGTCAGCAGCATTTCGTCGCCGGCCTTGTGGCCCTTGGCGTTGTTCAGCTCATGCAGGCCGTTGACGTCGATGTACACGCAGGCCAGGTTCTCGCAGCAGTGCCGGGGATAGTGCGCCAGCCGGTATTCGTAGCGGTTGCGGTTCTTCGCACCGGTCAGCGTGTCGGTCTCGCTCAGGTACTTGATCTTCCGGTTCTGGGCGAGCATGCGGAAATGGGTGCGCATCTGGAACACTTCCGCCGCGATGCCGACCGCGCCGAAGGAAATGGCGTTCCAGCAGTCGATGGCGGCTATTTCCGCATCCTTGACACGGCTGGACAGCAGACACAGCACCGCCACCACCGCGGCGATCAGCGCGACCGTATAGATCGGGCGATCAATCAGAAAAAACGGTATCGCCAGCAGAAGCACGATGGTCGTAACCGACGGGCGATCCGGGTGAAGCATCGTGATATGCAGCGAAAACATGTACAGCGCGCATACATACGCATACGAAAGCAGCATCGTCAGCCGCGGATGGCGGCGGGACAGCTTCATCGAGCCGATCAGGATCAGCGCGTTCAGCACGGACATGCCGATGTAGACGGACATGTTCAGCTTCGCAAAGCCGCCCAGAATGAGATTGGCGACGATCAGCAGGATGAACAGGATCGTCGTAAGCAGCGCGTAGATGCGAACGTTCCCCTTGAATGCAAAACCAAACCAGTGACTGAAATATCGAGAAAACTCTACAAGCGAAAATCGGCGCCTTCCAGACCGTTATACGAGGTCTGCAGTTGAC
>CACWVN010000071.1 GCA_902764285.1 uncultured Eubacteriales bacterium | reverse complement strand
GTGATCAGCAGCCCCGCGCCGAACACGTTCACCAGCACGCCGTGGCGCGTCTCCCGCGGCGCCAGCGCGTTGCGCAGGTAGGTGATCAGCTCCAGCTCAAACTGGGTGGTCTCCTTCGGGCTGGAATAGATGGGGATCTTCCGCGCGGCGGCCAGCACCAGCATGTCGTCGAAGCAGGGATAGCCGCGGCAGATGATGATGCAGGGCAGCGGATAGCTGAAATACTTGGCCAGCCGCTCCCGGCGGGTCAATTCGTCCAGCTGGGACAGGTAGGTCATCTCCACCTTGCCCAGCAGCTGCGGCCGCTCGTAGGGGAAGAAATCCCAGTAGTTGGCGAACTGAACGCCCGGGCGGTTAGTGTTGCTGACTTCGATGGGCAGCTGCTTGCCCTCCGGCGCCAGCACCCGGGTCAGCCCCAGGACTTTGACGAAATCGGCTTCTGCGATCATGGCGGTTCCTCCAGTGCGTTTGGATGTGGGGCGGGTGCGTCAGCGGCGCATCGGGCCGATCCGGCCTTCCCGCAGGAATTGTTCGATCATCTGCGCCACGCCGTCTTCGGTGTTGGGCGGCGCGACCATGTCGGCGGCGGCCAGCGCCTGCGGACAGGCGTTGGCCACGGCACAGCCGATGCCGGCGTATTCCAGCATGGGCGCGTCGTTCTGGCCGTCGCCGAAGGCCATTATTTCGCGCCGGGAGAGCTTCAGATGCGTGGCCAGCGCGGCCAGCGAACGGCCCTTGTCCACGCCCTCCGGCGCGATTTCCAGATAGTTCGGCCGGGATTTCAGATAACTCGCGCCCGCGGGGAAGGCCTCGCGCAGCGCGGCCTGCGCCCGGTCGGCGCCCTCCGGCGTGTCGATCAGCAGCAGCTTGAACAGATCGGCGGGGTTCGCCTCCAGCCACCGGCTCAGGGGCATGCCCACCGCCGCGGGCGCCACGCGGACGCTGGCGGCGTACCGGCGGGTCTGGTCGCGGATCTCCGAACAGAGATAGCCCGTGCCGGGGTAAATCTGGAAATAGAAGCCCATCGCCTCCAGCAGCCGCGCGATGCCCAGCGCCGTTTCAAAGGGGACGCGCTGGGCCAGGATGGTCTCGCCGGCGCGGTGGTCGTAGATCCAGGCGCCGTTGTACAGCAGCATCGGCGCGTTCGCGCCGATGCGTTCGGCGAAGGGCAGCGTAGCCTCCAGCATCCGGCCGCTGCTGAGCGCGACGCCGCACCCGGCCGCCATCGCGGCGTTCAGCGCGGCCTGCGTCCGGGGCGTGATGTCGCTGCCGGCGTCCAGCAGCGTGTCGTCGAGGTCGGTGGCGATCAACCGTATCACGGCACACACCCCTTCACAATACTCCATTCTTATTGTAATACAATTTTCCGGCGATTGCAATGTAAAAATGGGATCGCGGCCTTGACAAGGCGCCTTTTATCCCACAAAATAGAGGCGGACAGAAACGGAAACGACCAGAACGGGAGGCGTGGGATATGTTGAAGCGCAGGGTCGGATGGCTTGTGGTGCTGGCGCTGTGCCTGGGCGCGGCGGCCGCGGCGGAGGTCGAAACCCTGGACCTGGGGGAGATCGCCCCGGAGAAGGTGGCGGCCCTGCTGACCACGCCCTTCGCGGGCAGCGTGGAGGACCACGCCGCCGCGCTGAAGAACTTGATCCATACGCTGGATCACAGCTGCGATTTCTGGCTGGACCAGGAGGGCGGCGGGGATATCAATTCCTGGAAGCGGTACGGCTGGCTTCGGGCCGACAGAAGGAAATTCGATGTGACGCTGATCTGCACGCCGGACGGCGGCGCGGTGCTGGCATACGCCATGGATTTCAATGTCCGGGACTTTCACCAGATCGAAGGCGCGAACATAGCCCTGGCCGTGTTCAAGGAAGCTGCCTTGTGCGGCGAGAACGGGTATACCGACCCCGGGAGTTACCAAAAGAACGGGGGATCCTTCTACGAACAGCGCACGGCGAAGTGGGCCAACGTGGAACAGGAGGAGGCCGCCGGCGGGGCGGTGGTGGAGAAGCTGACAGACGGCACGGGGAACCACGCCGTCACCCTGCCTTTTTGCGGGTATCAGCTGAGCATGTGCTTCTACGACGACGCGGGGGAACGGCGCTGCGCCTTGCTGTACCACAACACCGACCTGGCGGCGCCCGGGCCGGCAGCGCCGACGGGAACGGACGCAGCCGCGTGGACGTGCCCGAACGGCCACGGGGGCAACACGGGCAATTTCTGCATCGAATGCGGCGCGCCGAAGCCCGCGGACGACGGCGCGTGGACGTGCCCGAACGGCCACGGGGGCAACACGGGCAATTTCTGCATCGAATGCGGCGCGCCGAAACCCGCGGACGACGGCGCGTGGACGTGCCCGAACGGCCACGGGGGCAACACCGGCAACTTCTGCGTCGAATGCGGCGCGCCGAAGCCGTAGCCGATTCCCGCGGGGCTCCGGCGTCTGGCATGGATCGGGCGGGCGGCCTGTCGCGGCGGCCCGCCCGACGTTTGTCCCGCGTCGCTTGCGCCCGGGGTGGATCGGTGGTACAATCAAACGGAAGGGGGCGGCCATATGATCGACCGGGTGCGCGCGGGGAAATACGCCGTGGATGTGCTGTATGAGGACAACCACCTGCTGGCGGTGGTAAAGCCGCCGAACCTGCCCGTGCAGGCGGACCGCTCCGGCGACGACGATCTGCTGAGCATACTCAAGCGCTACATTGGGAATAAATATCAAAAGCCCGGCGCGGTCTACCTGGGCCTGGTGCACCGACTGGACCGCCCGGTGGGCGGCGCGATGGTGTTCGCCCGCACGTCGAAGGCGGCGGCGCGGCTGTCGGCGGATTTCGCCGATCACGCCCAGGACAAGCGCTACCTGGCGGTGCTGCAGGGCGAGGCCGGGCAGATGGCGCTGGAGGACTGGCTGCTGAAGGACGGGCGCACCGGTACGGTGCGGGTCGTGCCGCCGGAAACGCCCGGCGCGAAGCGGGCGAAGCTGGAATCCCGGCCGCTGGCGGTGCGGGACGGGCTGACGCTGTCGGAGGTGCGGCTGTTCACCGGCCGCGCCCATCAGATTCGCGTGCAGCACGCCCACGCGGGGTTTCCCCTGTGGGGCGACGCCCGCTACGGCGGCGGCAGGCCCGGCCAGCAGATCGCGCTGTGGGCGGTCTCGCTGACCTTCGATCATCCTACCCGGCACGAGCCCGTGCGCGTATCGGCCCCGCCGCCCCGGGAGGGCGCGTGGCTGGGCTTTTCGGAGATCATCGACGGCTACATGGAGGAAGCGGAATCGTGAAACGGAAAAAGGGCGGCAGGTGGACCATCATATTCCTGTGCTGCACGCTGGCGGTGCCCACGGTGGCGTGGATCATGGGCTTTTACGGCGATGCGGCGCCCACTCTGAACGCGATGCGCCCGGCGCTGCTGACTGGCGCGCTGCTGGGCATCGCCCACCTGGTGCTGCGGCCGGCGCTGCGGCTGCTGAGCGCGCCCATCGGGTGCCTGACGCTGGGCCTGTTCGGGCTGGTGATCGACGTGGGGCTGCTGTACGGCTGCGGCGCGCTGGTGGAGGGTTTTGCCGTGCCCAGCCTGCTGTACGCGGTGCTGACGGCGACGGTCATCAACGCCGTCTGCGCGGTGGCCGCCGGGCGGCACTGAACGGGCGAAAAGGCATAAAATGCTAAAAAGAAACACTTTTGAAATATAAAACGCCGAAACCGACCGCCTTCCGACGGTCGGTTTTCCGGCGCGAATCCCGGTCGGCCGACCCGGCAAGGGCTTTCGGCGATGAATTATGACGCCAATTTGAAACGGCGCGAAAATGAAAGTCACAATCAAATCCGAAAGATGAACCAAATGCGACGTTAACAGACCGAGGTCTGTTGATTGTTTTTATGCAGCGATTATAAAACTGTGCATAACCGCGCCTGTCCGCAAAAACACGGGCTTTTATCCCCGTTTTCTGTGGATAACCATGTGGAAAGTGTGGATTTCTGTATGTATGATGCACTGTATATACAGTGTGGCCTATTCAGTTATTACATATAGATATCATTTAGGATCTCAGATATTAATAAATTATTCAAAAAATATTACAGAAACACATTTGCCGACCCGCGGTTGACAAACCGGCCGACGGCGGTATAATGGAAATGGATCGCTTCGATATAATTACACGGGAAATGGAGTGTTGAAACATGAACGCGAAGGAACTGGCCAAGTATATCGACCATACGCTTTTGAAGCCCGACGCCAGCGCCGCGCAGATCCTGCGGATCTGCGACGAGGCGAAGCAGTACGGGTTCGCCTCCGTGTGCGTCAATCCCAGCCGGATCGCCCTGGTGGCGGAGGCGCTGAAGGGCACGGATGTGACGCCCTGCTGCGTGGTGGGCTTCCCGCTCGGCGCGATTCCCACGGAGAGCAAGGCCGCCGAGACCGCCGTAGCCGTGAAAAACGGCGCGCGGGAGATCGACATGGTGATCGACATCGGCGCGGCCAAGGACGGCAACTGGGATTACGTGCAGGCCGACATCGCCGCGGTGAAGGCGGCGTGCGGCGCGGCGAAGCTGAAGGTGATCATCGAAACCTGCCTGCTGACGGACGACGAGAAGGTGAAGGCGTGCCTGGCGGCGAAGGCGGCCGGCGCGGATTTCGTCAAGACGTCCACCGGTTTCTCCAAGGGCGGCGCGACGGCGGAGGACGTGGCCCTGATGCGCAGGACCGTGGGTCCGGAGATGGGCGTGAAGGCCTCCGGCGGGGTCCACAACCGGGCCGAGGCGCTGGCCATGATCGAAGCGGGCGCGACCCGCATCGGCGCCAGCAGCGGCATCGCCATCGTTTCCGAATGATCCGCGGCCGCGCGGGCGGTACGGCGGGGAGCCGCGCAGGCGGCTCCCCGCCCGGTTTTTGGATCGAAAAAACGAATTGTTTCCCGGGTCGGCGATCATTCCCGCGGACCGAAAACCGACGGCCGCGGCGGTCGGAAGCCCTCCATTTTTGCATATATACATTTCTGAGGCCTCCGGACGGTATTTTTATGCATCGTTTGTGCATATTATGTTAATTATCACGAATAATACTTGCTTTTTCATGCATAAGGATGTATAATCAGGCCAATTCAAGCGGAAAACCTTCCGCGGACAAAATGGAGGAAAACAAAATGAAGAAGATTCTGGCCATCGCAATCGCCGCCATGTTCATCCTGGCGGGCATCTCCGCCGTCGCGGAGAACGGAACGCTGACGCTCGCCAGCAACTATGAATTCGCGCCGTACGTATACAAGGCCGACGGCGAGTACACCGGCATCGACGTGGCGATCGCCAAGCTGGTGTTCGGCGAAATGGGCTATGACATCCAGTGCGAAGACATGGACTTCGGCGCCATCATCATCGGCGTGCAGCAGGGCAAGTACGACGTCGGCTGCGGCGCCATCACCATCACCGACGAGCGCAAGCAGAACGTGGATTTCTCCATCCCCTATGAGAGCGCCGTGCAGCAGGTCGTGGTGCTGGCCGATTCCGAGCTGGCCGACATGGCCGCCGTCCGCGCCGCCGCTGACGGCATCCTGGTGGGCGTGCAGCAGGATACCACCGGCCACTACTACGTGGCGGACAACCTCTGCGCCGGCAACCCGGATAACTGCCAGCCCTTCGCCACCGCCGCGGATGCCATCCAGGCGCTGAAGAGCGGCCGCATCGACGTGGTGGTCGTGGACGACGGCGTCGCCAAGGAATTCCTGGCCGACGACGATTCCCTGATGATGTTCGTCAGCGACTGCCCGCCCGAGGAGTACGGCTTCTGCTTCGCCCAGGGCAACCCGCTGCTGGAGGAGTTCAACGCCGTGCTGCAGGCCAAGCTGGACGACGGCAGCGTCGCCGCCATCTTCGCCGAGTTCAAGTCTGACGCCGAATAAGGCGCGGACACACACAGCGCAAACAGGGAGCGGCGCGCTCCCTGTTTGCGCATATGATACTCTTCTCAATCCGCAACACGACATCTGAAGGCGTCTTCTCCGTTCCGGCTTTGCTTCGCCGGGACGAAAAAACCATCCTTCATCTTGTCGCGTTTCAGACCGAGAACAGTATGAGGAGGGTTGGCTTTGCAGGCGTGGATAGACAACTTCAAATCGGAATTTGACACGAACTTCATACAGGAAAACCGCTGGCAGGATTTGCTGAAGGGCCTGGGGAACACGCTGACGATCACGTTTTTCGCGCTGCTGATCGGCATCGTCATCGGCGTCATCATCGCCATGGTGCGCTCCACCTATGACAAGACCCAGAGCAACGCCCGCCCGTCGCTCCGGCGCAAGCTGTTCGGCGTGGCCAACGGCCTGTGCAAGGTGTATCTGACGGTGCTGCGCGGCACGCCCGTGGTGGTGCAGCTGCTGATATTCTTCTTCGTCATCATGGCGTCTTCGCGCAACGGCGTGCTGGTGGCGTCCATCGCCTTCGGCCTGAATTCGGGCGCCTACGTGGCGGAGATCATCCGCGGCGGCATCATGTCCATCGACAACGGCCAGTTCGAGGCCGGCCGCAGCCTGGGCTTCAATTATCTGCAGACCATGCAGCACATCATCATCCCCCAGACGGTGAAAAACGTGCTGCCCAGCCTGATGAACGAATTCATCGCGCTGCTGAAGGAAACCAGCGTGGCCGGTTACGTGGCCGTGACGGATCTGACCAAGGCGGGCAACATCATTCGCGGGCGCACCTTTTCGCCCTTTATGCCGCTGATCGCCGTGGCGCTGGTCTATCTGGCGATGGTCATGTTCTTTTCGTGGCTGGAGGGCATCCTGGAGAGGAGGCTGAGAAACAGTGACCACTGACGTGCTGATTCGCGTGGAAGGGCTGGTAAAGCACTTCGGCGGCGGTATCCACGCGCTGAACGGCGTGGATACGGAAATTCACCGCGGCGAGGTGGTGGTGGTGATCGGCCCCTCCGGCAGCGGCAAATCCACGTTCCTGCGCTGCCTGAATCTTTTGGAAATGCCCAGCGCCGGGCGCATCACCTTCGAGGGCGTGGATATCACCGATCCCCGGGTGAACATCAACCTGCACCGGCAGAAGATGGGCATGGTGTTCCAGCATTTCAACCTGTTCCCCAACATGACGGTGCTGAAGAACATGACCATCGCGCCGGTGACGCTGCGCAAGAAGAGCAAGCCCGCCGCCGAGATCATGGCCAAACAGCTGCTGGAGCGCGTGGGCCTGTCCGACCGCGCCGACGCCTATCCCAACCAGCTCTCCGGCGGCCAGAAGCAGCGCATCGCCATCGTGCGCGCGCTGTGCATGGAGCCGGACGTGATGCTGTTCGACGAGCCGACCTCCGCCCTCGATCCCGAGATGGTGGGCGAGGTGCTGGACGTGATGAAGCAGCTGGCCCGCGAGGGCATGACCATGGTGGTCGTGACCCACGAAATGGGCTTCGCCCGCGAGGTGGGCGACCGCGTGATGTTCATGGACGGCGGCAAGATCATCGAAGAGGGCACGCCCGAAAAGATATTTGAACATCCCGAAAACGCGCGGTTGAAGGAGTTTTTGGGGAAGATCCTATAGCCGTTCACGAAGCGGGGAGCGGGGAATGCCGGAAGCCGGCGCCCTTTTCCCTGCTCTCTATTTCCTATTTCCTACTCCCTACTCCCTACTGCCTACTGCCTACTCCCTAAACCAAGGAGGCCCCATGCGCTACAAGGCCGTATTGATGGACGTGGACGACACGCTGTTCGATTTCCAGGCGGGCAACCGCCGGGCGGTGGACCGGCTGATGGACGAGATCGGCTATTTCCACCCGGACCGCTACGACCAGTATGAGCAGATCAACCTGGCCTGCTGGCGGGCGCTGGAGCAGGGGCGCATGACCCAGGCCCAGCTTCAAACGGCGCGGTTCGCCCGCTTCTTCGATGCCTACCGCATCCCCGGCGACGCCGAAGCCGCCGGGCGCCGCTTCGTGGCGCTGCTGGGCCAGCAGGCCATCCTGCTGCCGGGCGCGCTGGAGACCGCGAGGGCCATCGCCGCGCGGCTGCCGGTGCTGATCCTCACCAACGGTATCACTGCCGTGCAGAAGAGCCGGCTGGCGCTGTCCCCGCTGAAGGACGTGGTGGCCGGCATGGTCATCTCCCAGGAGGTGGGCGCGGCCAAACCCGACCCGGCGATCTTCGATATCGCGCTGGAGCGCCTGGGCGTCGGCCGGCGCGACGCGCTGATGGTCGGCGACGGCGTGAACAGCGACATCCGCGGCGCCAACAATGCCGGCGTCGACGCCTGCTGGTTCAACCCCCGGGGCGAAACCCTGCCCGAGGGCGTCCACGCGGAATACGAGATCCGCGATATCCGCGAATGCGCGGCCATCGCTCTGGCGGAATAGAAGAGCCTGAAATGAAGTGAGAAGTGAAGAGTGAGGAGTACAAGTTACCCGGGGTTGCGTCAGCGGGTAACTGTACTCCTCACTCCTCACTTTATCACTTCTCACTCTCTTTCCGGCCTTGCCGGGCGCTCAGCGGTCCCATGGGAACGGGTATTTCGCCGCCAATCCCAGCTCGTCGCGGATGCCGGACAGCTCCTCCTGCATCGCCGGATTCACGGGCAGCCCGTCCGCCCGCTTCAGCGCGATCTCATATTCCTTTTCGCCGGCGGTGTAGATGCGCTCGGCTCCGGGCATCCGCTTCGACGCCCGCACGCTGCGCAGGATCTCGCCGGACTTCCTGCGGCAGACGTCCTCGCCCAGGAAGTGCCCGGTGTCGATGGCGATGAAGAAGTGCCCCAGCTTCGGCGCGCAGCGGCTGCCGTCGGGGTTCTTGCCGTTCAGCGCCTTGCCGTAATCGCCGTCGGCCAGCGCGGCGCACAGCAGCTCCACGAACATCGCGAAGCCGTAGCCCTTGTAGCCGCCCAGCGCTTCGCCCACGCCGCCCACGGTGGTCAGCGCCGCGCGGCCCTCGCGGATGCGCCGCAGCGCCGCGTCGGCGTCGCCGGTCACCAGCTCGCCGTCGTCGCCGATGATCGTGCCCGGCTGCACGGGCTCGCCGATGCGGGCCAGGTATTCGATCTTGCCGTTCTGGGTGATGGACGTGGCGCAGTCGAAGTTGAAATCGAAGGCCTCGTCGGTGGGCACGCCCAGCGTCAGCGGGTTCGTGCCGAACATGCCTTCCACGCCCCAGGTGGGCGCCACGGAGGGCCGGGCATTGGTGCCCGTCATGCCCACGCAGCCGGCCCGGGCGGCCATGTCGGTGTAATAGCCGGCGAAGCCGTAGTGGCACGAATTGCGGACGACGACCATGCCCATGCCGTATTCCTTCGCCTTGCGGATAGCCATTTCCATGCCCCGCACACCCACGACCTGGCCCATGCCGTCGTGGCCGTCGATGACGGCGGTGGTGGGGGTGTCCTTCAGGATCTCCAGCTGGGTGACCGGCTTCTGCACGCCGGCCCTGATGCGATCCAGGTAGATGGGCTTGAAGCGGTTCACACCGTGGGATTCGATGCCCCGGCGGTCCGCCTCCAGCAGCACGTCGGCGCAGATCGCCGCGTCCGCCTCCGGCACGCCGTAGCGCACGAACGCCTCGGTGACGAAGCCGGTTATCGTCTTCCAATCGATGATCTTGCAGTCCGTCATGATCGTTCCCTCCCTGCAGGTCGTTGGGTGCGGTTCTGCTATCATTATACCCATTTTCGCGCCAAAATCAATCGCTGCGGTGCGGGGTTTATATTCAGTCAACATGCCTGTGGCACAATCCATTTGACAGAACGGGTTTGCCGTGTATAATAATGTAGGATATATAATGGTTTATCCGGAAAGGATTAGCGATATGCAGGCGAAAAAGACGAGCATCGGCGGCCAGGCGCTGATCGAAGGCATCATGATGCGCGGGCCGGAAAAGACGGCCATGGCCGTGCGCAACGACAAGACCAAGGAAATCATCCTGGAGGAATACCCCACCAAGGGCAAGGACCGGCCGAAGATCTGCAAGGTGCCGTTCATCCGCGGCATCTTCAACATGATCGATTCGCTGTCCTTCGGCTACAAGTGCCTGATGCGCTCGGCCGAGCTGTCCGGGATCGAGGAAGAGGAAAACGAAAAGAAGAAGGCCAAGGGCCCGTCCGTCTGGGACAAGCTGTTCGACAAACTGATGATGCCCGTCGCCACGGTGCTGGCGGTGGCGCTGGCGCTGGGGCTGTTCGTGTATCTGCCCATGCAGCTGTGGAAGTGGATCACCTTCTCCGCGCCGGCGGTAGCCCAGAATTATTATCTGCGCGCGGCGTTCGAGGGCGTGCTGCGGATACTGCTGTTCGTGGGCTACGTGTGGGCCACGTCGCTGATGAAGGACATCCGCCGCACCTACCAGTATCACGGCGCCGAGCACAAGACCATCTTCTGCTATGAGAAGGGCCTGCCGCTGACGGTGGAGAACGTGCGCCCGCAGACGCGCTTCCATCCCCGCTGCGGCACGTCGTTCATGGTGCTGATGCTGATCGTGGGCATCATCGTGTCGATGTTCATCCGCGTGGACAACCTGCTGCTGCGCACGGCGCTGAAGCTGCTCACGTTCCCCATCGTGGTGGGCATCGGCTACGAACTGATCAAGTGGGCCGGCCGCCGGGACAACCTGTTGACGCGCATCATCTCCGCGCCGGGCAAGTGGCTGCAGCACCTGACCACCCGCGAACCCGACGACAGCATGATCGAATGCGCCATCGCCGCGATGGAGAAGGTCATCCCCGACGACGGCAGCGACGAATGGTGATTTCTGATCTGCCCCGCAGGACAGAATAGGTCCTTGCAGGCCGTCGCTTAAAAGCGCGCGCGGGCGATCGGGCTCCCGGCGGGATTCGCGGCCCGCAGCCTGGCGAATCGCGCACAAAAACGCCGCCCTCCGTCTGGAGGGCGGCGCTGCGTTTTCCGTTACAGCGAACAATCCCGGTCGTAGAAGCCGAAGCTGCCGGCGGTGTCCACAGGCTCGATCCGCCAGGGCTCCGTCGCGTCCAGGGAATGGTAGTACAGCGCGTTCGCGGCCAGCACCCGCCGGCCGGACAGCACCGCGTGGGCGGCGGAGAGGCTCTCGGCGTCGTAGCGGTTGCCGATGGGGAACTGGTGCTGCTGGTTCAGCACGCCCGACAGCGTGTCTTCGAACCATACGCTCTCCACCCGGTTCATCGCCACCGTGCCGATGGCCAGCTTGGTCTCATAGCTCTCGCCGCGCGCCAGCGCATAGATCGCCCGCGCCAGCAGCACCGTGTCCCGGTCCTCCGTAAAGCTGACGCCCGGCGCCAGCACGCATGCCAGCAGCGCCGCCAGGGCGATCAGCGCAAGCCATTTCTTCATCGCAAAGCCTCTTGTTCCCCGCGCGCCGGGCGCGGACATATCCTCTCGCACAGGGTATTATACCGCCATTTATTACGGTTTTCAATGGATTTGTAATAAATGTGAAACAATTGTCTACATTAATAAATGTATTCACATTTGCCCGGGAATATGACGGCGGGCGGCGTAATTTTTACGAAACGCGCCTTTTCGCGGCGGCGTGCGTCGAACTCTACACAATCCTGCTTGATTGCGGCGGGGGAATGTGATAATATACTTTCGGCCCGCGGCCAAATACGGGGCCCTCGAAAAACTCAATTTTACCGCATATCTTACTTCGGAAAACCCTGAAAACAAGGCTTTTTGCATTGCCAAAGTCCGAAAATGCAGGGTTTTTCAAAGTTGCCATACGGGGAAAGGGCGGCTGAACCATGGAAAACCTGACGGCCATCATCGAAGCGATACTGTTCGTCTCCGGGGATCCGGTGCGCGTGGACGCGCTGGCCCACGCCATGAACCTGACGGTATCGGAACTGGAGGAGGCGCTTTCCGCGCTGGGGGATCACCTGGCGCTGGAAAACCGGGGCATCCAGCTGAACCGCAGCGGGGAGACGGTGTTTCTGTCGATCTGCCCGAAGTACGCATCCCAGGTGGAGGCCTTCCTGCAGCCGCTGCAAAAGCAGCCGCTGTCCCAGGCGGTTCTGGAGACGCTTTCGATCATCGCCTACCGCCAGCCGGTCACCAAGGGCGATATCGAGGCGGTGCGCGGCGTGAAGTGCGATTATTCGGTTCAAAGCCTGCTGAACAAGGGCTTTATCGAGGAACAGGGGCGCCGGGAGACGCTGGGACGGCCCATCCTGTACGGCACCACCGACAAATTCCTGCAGCACTTCGGCATGGAGACGCTGGCCGATCTGCCCAGCGTGGAAGCGCTGGCTCCGGAGGGGGAAATCGGCGTCTGATCCGGCGCGGAATAAATAATTGTTACATATATGTATCGGCTTGACAACAATGCTGTAACAGGATATAATACCAGTAAGTATATGCGTTGAAGCAATCAGGAGGCATTGACAGCTATGAAACAGAGCAGCTCCAGATCGACCGCCGCCGAGCGCGCGCGCATCCGCCGGCTGAAGGCCGCGTATCGCAAGCGCATGCTGATCGTCGGCGTGATCTTCTTTATCCTCGGCGTCGTGGCCGGCGTGCTGGTGCGCGGCTGGATCGGCGGCCGTCAGGATGTGCCCGCGGACAATACGCAGGCGCTGGCGCCCGAACCCACCCAGTTCGTGGAGGAGAACGCGCCTTTCGGCACGGATCTCGATAACCCCGAGGAAGCCACTGGAGGCTTTGTCGTAGAGAATGAACCGGAGCCCGCCGCCGAGCCGGAGCCTGCCGCTGAACCGGAGCCGACGCCCCTGCCGACGGCAACCGAACCGCCGAGACCGGTCATCCATATCCCCGTGACGGACGCGCCCGAGGCCGAACAGCCCGCCGAGGGCGAACCCGCCGTAGAGGCCGCGCCGGCCGAGGGCGAACCCGCCGTAGAGGCCGCGCCCGCCGAGGGCGAACCCGCCGTGGAAGCCGCGCCCGCCGAGGGCGAACCCGCCGTGGAAGCCGCGCCCGCCGAGGGCGAACCCGCCGTGGAGGCCGCGCCGGCCGAGGGCGAACCCGCCGTAGAGGCCGCGCCCGCCGAGGGCGAACCCGCCGTGGAGGCC
>CACWVN010000070.1 GCA_902764285.1 uncultured Eubacteriales bacterium | reverse complement strand
TGAGCTGGAGCTGATCACCTACCTGCGCAACGCGCTGGCGCCGCGGGAGACGCGCCACGGCGTGCTGGTGAACGTGTTCGGCGCGGGGCTGCTGATCACTGGCAACAGCGGCGTGGGCAAGAGCGAGGCCGCGCTGGAGCTGGTCAAGCGCGGTCACCAATTGGTGGCCGACGACGTGGTGGACATCCGCAAGGTGGAGGACAACCGGCTGGTGGGCGAATCGCCGGAGCTGGTGCGCCACTTCATGGAGATTCGCGGCGTGGGCATCATCGACGTGTCCGTCATGTACGGCGCCGGCGCGATCATGCGCAGCAAGACCATCGACCTGATCATCCACCTGGAGATGTGGCAGGCCGACAAGGAATACGACCGGCTGGGTCTGACGGACCACTACACCGAGATCCTGGGCGTAAAGGTGCCCAGCCTGCTGCTGCCCATCCATCCCGGCCGCAACCTGGCCGTGGTGCTGGAAGTGGCCGCGCGCAACCAGCGCCTGAAGCAGATGGGCTACAACGCCGCCAACGAGCTGACGCGCCGCCACATGGAGCGGTTCCAGCATTCGATCGACGAAGAGGGATAATCTGTAAGCGGGGGAGCTTCCCCCGACAGTGATAACATTCACAACAAAGGAGACATCACCATGATCTACATCGGCATCGACGTGGGCGGCACCACCATCAAGGCGGGCGCCGTGGACGAGCAGGGCAACATCCTCTACAAGCACAGCTGTCCCACCGGCGTGGAGCGCGGCTACGAGGCCATGATCCGCGATATGGCGGAACTGGGCTTTTCAGCCGTGGAAAAGAGCGGCCACACCCGCGAGGAGGTCAAGGCCATCGGCATCGGCATCCCCGGCATCATGGACCAGCGCACCGGCATCGTGCCGCTGTGCACGAACCTGAACTGGCACGGCGTGCCGATCCTGGAGGAAATGAAAAAATACACCGACGTGCCGGTGTACGTGGACAACGACGCCACCGTGGCCGGTCTGGCGGAATCGGTGAAGGGCGTGTCCGCCGGCTGCAGCGACAGCGTGTTCGTCACGCTGGGCACCGGCGTGGGCGGCGGCATCGTGATCGGCGGCAAGGTGTTCTCCGGCGCCCACGGCGTGGCCTCGGAGATCGGCCACATGACCACCGTGGACGGCGGCGAGCTGTGCTCCTGCGGCAACCGCGGCTGCTGGGAGCGCTACGCCAGCGCCACCGCGCTGATCCGCGAGGGCCGCAAGCTGTGCGCCGAGAATCCCGCCTGCGCGCTGATGTACGCCGTGGACGGCGATCCGGAGAAGATCACCGCCAAGCACGTGATCGACCTGGCCAAGGCCGGCGATCCCGGCTGCTCGGCGCTGTTCGCCAATTACGTGCACCACCTGGCGGTGGGCATGCGCAACCTGATCAACCTGTACGACCCCGAGGTGATCGTGCTGGGCGGCGGCGTTTCCTACGCGGGCGAGTTCCTGCTGAACGCCGTGCGCGAGGCGCTGCCGAAGTACGTGTTCTTCAAGACCATGCCCTTCGCCCGCGTCGAGCTGGCGCAGCTGACCAACGACGCCGGGATCATCGGCGCGGCGATGCTTGGACGCTGACGCTTTGCGAAGGGGGACGCCGTCCCGCTCCGCTACCACCCCCTGACGGATGAAGTCGTTCCCCGGCCATTCCTACTCCCTACTCCCTACTCCCTACTCCCTGCCCCGGAGGTTCCACCATGCGCGCATACGAACGGTTCCTGAACTACGTCCAATACGACACCGCGTCCGACGAGAGCAGCCCCACCTGTCCCAGCACGAAAAAGCAGCTGGTGCTGGCGGAGGCGCTGGCGGCGGAGATGAAGGCGATGGGCATCGCGGACGCCCGGGTGGACGCGAACGGCTACGTCTACGGCAGCATCCCGGCCAACGCGAAAAACCGCCCGTCCATCGGGCTGATCGCCCACATGGACGTGGTGGACTGCGTGCCCAGCGCGCCGGTGAAGCCCGCGATCATCGAAGATTACGACGGCGGAGCGGTGCGGCTGGCCGGCGGCGACGTGCTGGACCCGGCGGTATTCCCGGCGGTGGCCGCCGCGAAGGGCAAGCGCCTGATCGTCACCGACGGCACCACCTCGCTGGGCGCAGACGACAAGGCCGGCGTGGCGGAGATCATGACCGCCTGCGAGATTTTGCTGTCGCGCCCGGAATTGAAGCACGGCCGGGTCTGCATCGGGTTCACCCCGGACGAGGAGATCGGCCGCGGCGCGGACCGGTTCGACGTGGCGGGCTTCGGCGCCAGCTATGCCTATACGGTGGACGGCGGCGCCGTGGGCGGCATCAATTATGAAAACTTCAACGCGGCCAGCGGGCGCGTGACCGTCCGCGGCCGCAGCGTGCACCCCGGCAGCGCGAAAAACATCATGCTGAACGCGTCGCTGGTGGCGGCGGAGTTCATCGGGCTGCTGCCGCCGGCGGAACGGCCGGAGCACACCGAGGGCTACGAGGGCTTCTTTCACCTGACCGGCATGCGCGGCGAGGAGGAGCAGGCTTCGCTGGATTACATCATCCGCGACCACGACCGCGTGCGCTTCGAGGCCCGGAAGGAGCAGTTCCAGGACGTCGCCGCGTACCTGAACGGCAAGTACGGCGCGGGCACGGTGGAGGTGGAGATCAAGGACTCCTACTACAACATGCGCGAGATGATCGAGCCGCGCATGGAGATCGTCCGGCGCGCCGAGGCGGCCTACCGGGCCGTCGGCGTGGAGCCCTGGAGCGCGCCGATCCGCGGCGGCACCGACGGCGCGCGGCTGACGTTCATGGGCCTGCCGACGCCGAACCTCGCCACCGGCGGCATGAACTGCCACGGCCGGTTTGAGTGCGTGGCCGTCGAGGACATGGACGCCATGACCGACGTGCTGGTGCACCTGCTGACGGACGAATACCATTCCTGAAAGGACTTTCCCCCATGAGCGAACCCAAGGCTGAAACCAAAACCGCATCCAAAAAGATGACCCGGATCACCGCGACGATCCTGACCGTAGCGTTCCTGGGCTTCGTGTTCGTCGCCTTCGGCGCGATGGTCACGCAGAACTGGCAGGGACTGAACGACGCCGTGCGCCGGATGACCGAGCTGGAAAAATACCTGCCCGAAAAATGGGGCCAGCTGGACCTGCTGCAGGCGCGCATCCTCTCGTTCCAGAGCGCGATCTCCGGGTTCATGTGGCACAAGGACGAGCTGGGCTACGTCAATTCCGGGTTCCAGTATGCGCTGGGCAAGCGGATGATCAACACCGGCAGCCAGAACATGGTCACGCTGACGGACGGGCACCTGTACGACCTGTGCGACTACAAGCCGCTGGAGGGCAACGCCCGGGACATCGTGGCGCTGCGCGATTCCACGCTGGCGGGCATCCCGTTCCTGTTCGTCTACGAGCATCCCACGCTGTACCGCGACGGCATGCTGCCCGCGGGCTACGAGGCGCTGGATCATTCCGCGCAGATGGCCGACGAGGCCATCGCCGCGCTGCGCGAAGGCGGCGTCGAGGTGATGGACAGCCGCGAGGTGCTGAACGGCTGCGGGCTGCCGCTGGACGAGCTGCTGATGGTCACCGACCAGCACTGGTCCACGCTGGCGGCCATCACCATGGCCCGCGCCATCGCCGAAAAGCTGAGCGATATGACCGGCGCGCCGCTGGACCCGGCGCTGCTGGATCTGGAGAATTTCAACACGCTGCGGCATGAAAAGCTGTTCATGGGCAAGTACGGCCAGCGCGTGGGCCCCGGCCGGGTGGACCCCGACGACATCGTGGAATACTGGCCGAAGTACGACACCGAGATCACCCGCGACACGCTGCGCGTGACCACCCATGAGACCGTCACCGGGCCGTTCCGCGAGGCCGTGACCCGCTTCGACCGGCTGGAGCCGGACCCCGGCAGGACCTGGAACACGCTGGCCTACACCTATTACGGCCAGGTGGAGACCTACAACAACTTCCACAACGAAGCCGCGCCGGCGTACACGATCCTGCTTCTGAAGGATTCCTACAGCGCGCCCATCGGCACGTTCCTGTCGCTGCTGGCCCGGGATGTGATCACCGTGGATCTGCGCCGCGACGTGGACCCGCTGGAGACGTGGATCGAGAAGTATCACCCCGACGCGGTGGTGATGGCCTACAGCCTGCAGATGCTGCGCGACGACGATTACGCCTTCAACTGACCCGCCCGGCGGTGCCGGGAGCCAACTGCTGCCGCGCGGCGGTGCCGGGAGCCAACTGCTGCCGCCCGGCGGTGCCGGGAGCCAACTGCTGCCGCCCGGCAGGGCCGGGAGCCACCTGCTGCCGCGCCTTCTGTCCATCCGCCCCGGCCCATTGATTCAAGGCCGGGGCGGATGCGTATGCCATGCGATACTGTACGATTTTGTTCCTGTTCTCGGGCGGACAGCCATTGGCCGCCCCTACTGGGAAACATCTGCGTTCCCCTACTCCCTACTGCCTACTCCCTAAAAACCCAAAATCCTTCAATCTTCATTCAAGCCTTGCAGGTTATGATGGCACCGTCGAAAGGGAAACGCCCTTCGAACGAATGCAATCACAAACCCGAAGGAGGTCATTGATATGTTGAAATTCAAGAAGATCATCGCCCTGATGATGGCAGTCCTGCTGGCGCTGGGCGCCATGGGCGCGGTGGCGGAGGAATCCGCCGAAGCGCAAACCGCGACGGAAACGGAAGGAATGCCCGGCCAGCCCCCGGAGATGCCCGACGGCGAAAACGGCCAGCCGCCCGAGCCCCCGCAGGGCGACATGAACGGCGAGCGCCCCGAGCCCCCGCAGATGCCCGACGGCCAGATGCCCGGCCAGCCGCCCGAGATGGACGGCCAGCAGCCTCCGGAAATGCCGGAGGGCGGCATGCCCGGCGATATGGGCGGCATGCCCGGCGGCATGGGCGGCAGCGCCCCGACGGAATACGCGGCGGCGGCCACTGTGACCGGGGACAGCGACGGCGAGAGCTTCGCCAGCGAGACCGCGGATGAGAGCGCCGTGCTGGTCTCCGGCGACAGCGCAACCCTCACCGGCGCCACCATCACCAAGACCGGCGACAGCGACGGCGAGAGCGCCGATTTCTACGGCATCAACGCCGCGGTGCTGGCCGTGGACGGCGCGACGCTGACGCTGGACGGCGCGACGATCACCACCGACGGCACCCACGCCAACGGCGTGTTCAGCTACGGAAGCGGCACCACCGTGAACGTCACGGGCACCACCATCACCACCACCGGCGACAATTCCGGCGGGCTGATGACCACCGGCGGCGGCACGATGATCGCCGAGGACTGCACCGTCTCCACGGCGGGCCGTTCCTCCGCGGCCATCCGCAGCGACCGCGGCGGCGGGACCGTGAACGTCACCGGCGGCAGCTACGCCACCAACGGCATCGGCTCCCCGGCCATCTATTCCACCGCCGATATCACCGTCACCGGCGCGACGCTGTCCGCGTCCAATTCCGAGGCCGTGGTCATCGAGGGCGGCAACAGCATCACCCTGAACGACGTGGACATCACCGGCTGCGACGCCACGCTGAACGGCCAGAGCGTCGTGAAGACCAACGCGCTGATCTACCAGAGCATGTCCGGCGACGCCGCCGAGGGCAATTCCACCTTCACCATGGCGGGCGGCAGCATGACCGCCGAGACCGGCTGCATGTTCCACGTGACCAACGTAACCACCACCATCAGCCTCAGCGGCGTCCGGTTCACCTATGCCGATGACAGCGACGTGTTCCTGTCCGCCACGGCGGATTCCTGGGGCAACGCCGGCAGCAACGGCGGCCACGCGACGCTGAACCTGGCGGTGCAGGAGATCGAGGGCAACCTGATCGCCGACGAATCGTCCAGCCTGGCGCTGAACCTGACCGAGGGCAGCCGCTACACCGGCGCGATCAACCCCGACGGCGCGGCCGGCAGCGTGAGCGTGACCATCGACGAGAGCTCGACCTGGACGCTGACCGCCGACAGCTTCGTGGACAGCCTGGACGCCGCCGAAGGCAGCATTGATCTGAACGGATACACGCTGACCGTGAACGGCGAGGTCTGGAACGGCTAAACGACGAAAACGCCCCGCGGAAAACCGCGGGGCATTTTTCATCAGCGAGAGAGCGAGGCGTGGACGGCGCGATTCGGGCCGTCCACGCCTCACTCTAATTCTTATTCCATTTCGAAACGGGCGGTCACGCAGCAGCCGCCGTCGTTCTCCAGCTTGAGATCGCCGCCGTGGCGCTGGCACAGGACCCGGCAGATGTTCAGCCCCAGGCCCAGGTGGCCCTCGCCGCCGCCCGCCGCCTTGCCGCGGTAGAAGGGCTCGGCGGCCTTCTGCAGGTCCGTCGGCGAAAACCCCGGCCCGTCGTCCCTGACGCGGATCTCCAGCACGCTGCCGTCCAGCTTCACGCTCACGTCCAGCGCCGAACGCGCGTACCGCGCGCCGTTGGAAAGCAGGTTTTCGGCCACCTGCAGCACGATCTCCCGGTCCACGCGCGCCGTGCCGCCGTCCGGGGCTTCCAACCGCACCGCCTTGTCTGCGCACAGGATGTTCGCGGTGTCCTGCAGCGCGGCCGCGAGCGCGTCCACGGGCACGTCGGCCCGCTGCACCTCCACGTCCTCCAGCCGCTGCAGGCGGGTCATGGCCTCCACGTAGCGCTCCAGCCGCTCGATGCTGCCGGACATGGCGTCCAGCTCCGCCGAGATCTCCTCCGGGCCGGAATCCCCTTCCGCCAGCGCCGCGCGCAGCATCGAAGCGCGGCCCTTCAGCACCGTCAGCGGCGTGCGCAGATCGTGGGAAAAGGCGGCGTTCAGCCGCTTGCGCTCCTCGATGCCGCGCCACATCTCCCGGTTGTTCCGCTCCAGCGCGCCGCGCATGGTCTCGAACGAATCGCACAGCTGGCCCAGCTCGTTCCGGGAATCGTAGGCCACGGTGAAATCCAGGTCGCTGTGGGCGATGCGGTCGCTGCCCCGCTTCAGCAGGGCGATGGGCGGCCGGAGCTTGCGCCGGAAGAACAGCGTCGAACAGAGGATCAGCGCGCCGATATAGGCGACGGGAATGATCATCACCGAGATGGTGACGGCGGCGATATTCCGGTAGGCGTCCTCGCCGGTATAGCGCGGCGTGACCACGAAGCCGTGGGGTTCGTAATAACTGCCCATGTACACGCCGCCCTCGGGCGCGGAGCCCTCCTGGTAGCTGGCGCGGATCTCCGCGTCGTAGGCCAGCGTCTCCGTGCGCAGGTCGACGGTGAAGCGATTCACCTCGCGCTCGTTTTCATCGTAGATCTGCACGGTGATGATCCGGTCCGTGCGGTGCACGTCATAGCTGCCGCGATCCGGCACTTCATAGCTCACGGACATCCGGGCATATTTGTTCTGCAGGTCGATGCGCACGCGGTTGCACAGTCCCACCACGACCAGGACCACCAGCGTGCCCGCCACGAACGCCGCCAGCGTGTACAGCACGAACGCGGCGCGGATGGGCAGATCGCGCCACCGCTTGTATTTCCGGTTCTCCCACCGGCGTTTCAGCGCTTCCATTTATAGCCGCACCCCCACACCGTTTCCACATACGGCTGCGCGCCCGCAGCCGCCAGCTTCACCCGGATGCGCCGGATGTGCTCGGAAACCACGGTGCTGTCGCCTTCGCCGTCCGGCCCCCAGACCCGCTCATAGATGCGCTCGCGGTCGAATACCTGGCCGCTGTTCTGGGACAGGAATTCGATGATATCAAATTCCTTCGGGGCAAAGGGAACCCTTTCGCCCCGGAAGATCACCGCCCGCTGGGAATAATCGATGGCCAGGTCGGCGTCGAAGCGCACTTCGCTGCGCGCGGCGTGGCGCTGTTCCCGGCGCAGGTGCGCGGCCACGCGGGCGGCCAGCTCGTCCAGCGAAAACGGCTTTTCCACGTAATCGTCGCCGCCGGCGGCAAAGCCCTTCACCTTGTCGGCGTCCTCCACGCGCGCCGTCAGAAACAGGATCGGGCAGGCCACGTGCTGGCGGATCGTGGCGCACACCTGGAAGCCGTCCACGTCGGGCATGTTCACGTCCAGCAGGATCATGTCGGGCTGTCGCTGGGCCAGCTTCAGCGCCTCCTGTCCGCTGGCGGCCGCCAGCACCTGGTATCCCCTGCGTTCGAAGAAGCGCCGGAGCATCTCCAGGATCTCCCGCTCGTCGTCCGCGATCAGCAGCGTCTGCGCCATGGCGTCTCACCTCACGCACAATTATAGCAGAACTCCCGGCATATTACAAACGTTTGCGGACGCGAAAAAAAGGCGCTCCGGCCGGAACGCCTTTTCGGTTTGCCTGAAATCATACTAATCTCATTCTAAAAGTGAACAGATGCGGGAAGGATTTTTCGTTCTGCCTAAGCTGAACGGAGTGAGGCGATGCAGCGCATCGTTGATCGCAATGAAGCAACGGCAGGGCGGAAAAGACGCCCGCAGATGGTTGCGTTTTAGAGTGAGATCAGTATCAGTCCGCGGCGCGGATCTCCCGCCCGCCGGCGACCGTGGGACAGCTGCGCCGGTTCATTTCGCGCATGGAAACAGCCACCGGATGCTCGATGGGCTTCCACTGGACGTCCCGGAACAGCGCGGCGCAGGAGATGGGGATATAGGTCATCTGGAAGACCGGGAACGTGAACAGCAGCGCGATCTTCCGCCAGCCGGGCGCGCGCACCTTGTTCCACTCGCTGGCCAGCGCCACGGCGCCCATGGCCAGCATCGCGACGTAGCTGTTCGCCAGCGACATCATCAGCGAGCCCAGCGCGACGCTGACATCCCGGCCCATCAGCGCGGCGAGGATCACCATCGCCAGGTTGAACAGCATGCCCAGGGCCGTCAGCGTGAACACCGGCACGATGCACATGCCGATATCGAAACAGGCCCATTCGCGCTTTTTCGCGCCGCGGCGGGCCATGCGGCGGCCGAACTTGCAGAACACCTGCAGGTATCCCTTCGCCCAGCGCAGCCGCTGGTTCCAGGACTGGCTGAACTTGGTGGGCTGTTCATCATAGAGCATGGCGCCGGAGCAGTAGCCGATCCGCTCGCCGTCCAGCAGGTTGGTCACGGAAAATTCGATATCCTCGGTCATCAGGAAGAAATTCCAGCCGCCGTAGCGCTTGATCACCTCGCGGCTGAACATGAAGCCGGTGCCGGAGACCGTGCAGCTGGTGCCCAGGATCTGCCGCGGCCGGTTCAGGAACTGCGCCTCGCGCAAAAACCACAGGCCGTTGCCCGCGGAAACCCAGTTGTCGGCGTAGTTCTTGGAATTGCGGTAACCGGTGATGATCTGGTAGCCGTCGCAGAACGTGCGGTTCATCTCGCGGATGTAATCCGGCTCCAGCAGGTTGTCGGCGTCGAACACGAAATACCCGTCGAAGCGGTCCTGGCCGTATTCGTCCCAGATATGCCGGATCAGCTCCGCCAGCGCGAAGCCCTTGCCCACCCTGGCGCGGTTGAACCGCTCCCACACCTTCGCCCCGGCGGCGCGGGCGCGCGCGGCGGTGTTGTCGGTGCAGTTATCGGCGATCACGAAGGTTTCGATCATGCCGGCGGGATAATCCTGCTCGGCAATGCTCTCCAGCAGGTGCCCAATCACGTTCTCTTCGTTGCGGGCGGAGATCAGCACCGCGAAGCGGTGGAATTCTTCCGGCGCCGTGTGGGGCTTTTCCTTCTTCACCAGCGCCAGCACATAATAAAACACCTGATAGGCGAAGCAAACGGTAAACAGCGCCCCGATGACGAAATTCACGGCCATTACGGCTTGGTTCATGCGCGTTTCCTCCATCCGGAAAGGGATAATCTATCGTCCGGCGGCATTATGCCGCGGTTTCCATTCGTCCACATTCTATATTCTAACCGGCAAATCTCTACATTTTGTCTACGCCGATTTTTTGTCATAATTTTCCGGATTCGCGCCAAAAGAAAAAAGCGCGGGTTTCCCCGCGCCTTTGCCGGCACTCCGTATTCAGTTATCGTCCTCCGCCACGCCGGGCCGCACCGGCTGTTCCCTCCGGCGGTACAGCTTCCGGTCCAGCGACCAGATCCGCTCGGTAAAGCCGCCGGGCTGGGCGTTTTGAAGCGCGCGGTTCATTTCGAAGATGCGCGCGTCCATCAGGTCCAGCACGTGCAGCACCTCGGCCTCGGGGAACATCGGCGGCTTGGGGCTGCCGTATTCGGGCAGGTCGTGGTGGGAGAGGATCATGTGCTCCAGCATCATCAAAAGCTCCGCCCGCACGCCCAGCTGCCGCCCGCAGCGGTCCAGCTCCGCCACGCCCTGCACCAGGTGGCCGATCAGCATGCCCTCGGCGGTATAATCGGAAACCATGCCGATCTCGTCGGCCTCCATCTCCGTGATCTTGCACAGATCGTGCAGCACCACGCCCGCCGCCAGCAGATCGGCGTCCAGCGTGGGATACACCTCGCACACCGCGGCCGCGGCGCGCAGCATGGTGCTGGTGTGGTGCAGCAGGCCCGACCGCTCCGCGTGGTGCAGCTTCGACGCCGCCGGATAGTAATTCAGCTTGTCGCCGCATTCCTCCAGCCGCTTCAGCACCAGCGCCTTCAGCTGGTGATCGGCGAAGGCGTCCACCCGGTTCAGGATCTCATCCAGCATCTCGCCGGGCGGCAGCGGCGCGCAGGGCGTCAGCGCGTCCATGTCGAAATCGTCGCCCTCTTCCACCTGCCGCATCTTGTCCACCCGCAGCTGGGGCCGGCTGTTGTATTCCAGCATCATGCCCCGCACGCGCACCACCTGCGCGGCGTCGGGCGGCGGCGTCAGTCCGTCCCACATCTTGGCGTTCACCTCGCCGGAGATGTCGCACAGCGTCATATCCAGGTATTTCCCGCCGTTGGAACTGGTGCGCTGCGTGGCGGTCCGCACCAGCAAAAAGCCATCGAACACCTGGCCCTTGATCATTTCCGCCAGCTGGGGCTGCTGCTTCATCCGTCATCTCTCCCATCCGCTCGTCTGAAACCATTGTAGCCCGCGCGCCCGGCGCTGTCAAGCGGCGAAAGGCGCAAGAATCCCTTGATTCGCGCGGCGTTCTGCTTTATAATAATGAAAACACCCTTATTCGGAGGCGCGCCATGCCCGATACCAAGTTTTCCTGGCCGATGCTGAAGGAGCACCTGCGCAGATACCTGTGGATCTACCTGATCGGCATCGCCGTGTGCCTGCTGGGCACCAATCTGCTGTGGACCGCCACGCGGCCCCAGCCCGGCAACGACGAAACCGTCATCGTCTATCTGGTGGGCGGCTACGCCAACACCGAAGCGCTGGACGGCGTGGCCGCGGATATGCTCGAGCGCGGCCAGGCCCGCGACGACCGGCTGAAGCAGGTGGAATTCCAATGGCTGCAGTATTCTGATGAAGAAAGCGATTACACCGGCGCCATGCTGCTGATGACGCGGCTGACCCTGGGCGAAGGCGACGCCTTCATCGCCAGCGGCTCCGGCCTGGACGCGCTGGTCCGATCCGACGCGCTGGTGCCGCTGGAGGAGATCGTCGACGGCGGCTGGCTGTCCGAATACAACCTGGAGCCGTATTACGCCGAGGTCACCGACGAAGAGACCGGCGAAACGACCCGCTACATGGCCGGGCTGCGGCTGGACGGCGTGGAAGGCTTCCTTTCGCTGGGCGCCTTCAACAACGAAGGCGCGGTGCTGGGCCTGTCGATGTCCAGCCAGAACCCGGAAACCGCGCGATACACCCTGGAGGTCATGCTGGAAGACCTGGCAAAGGAGGCCGGAAATGCTGCAACAGAGGGTTGAAAACCGCCGTCCCAACGCGCTGCAGGGCGTGGCCGTCGTGCTGGCCTGCGCGCTGGCCGCATTGGCCGGGAACGCGCTTTTCGGCTGGATGGGCCGCTGGATCGGCGCGCTGTCGTCCGTCGGCTTCATCCTCTACGGCTGCATCATCGCCTGGCTGCTGATGGATCGCTACGCGCTGGCCTTCGTCTACACCGCCAACGCCGATTGCCTGCGCGTGTGCCGCGCCTACGGCAAGCGCGAACGCTTCATGGCCGACGTCTGGCTGAACCAGGTGCAGGCCTGCGGCACGCCGGAAGAGATGAAAAAGCGCTTCCCCGGCGCCCGCACCGCCCGCGCCACGCGCCCCCAGTGCCCGCTGGCGCCGCTGGCGCTGGCCTACCAGACCGGCGGCAAGACCGCGGTGATGGTCATCCAGCCCGACGACGCCCTGCGCGAGCACCTGGTCCGGGCGATCAAAAAGCAGAAGTAAACTTAACGATCCGATTCCTTCCGGGAATCGGATTTTAGCTCCTCCAGCGCCCCTTTCAGCTTCGCCGGAAACGGCACGTCCAGCAGCGCCGCGTTTTCCAGTATGGAAAGGCCTTCGTTGGCGATGTAATACATCGCCGCGCCCGTGCGGAACGCCTGCGTGCCGCCCGCGGCGCGGTCCAGCAGCGCCGCCAGCAGCACGATCAGCATGATGAAGCCCTTCCGGGCGATGCCCACGAAGCCGGCCCGGCTGCTCAGCCCGCCGGCCGCTGTCTTGGGCGACCGGCCGCACGCCGCCACCATCAGCCCGCTGACGTAATCCACGGCCATCAGTATCGCCAGGATCGTCAGCGTCGCGTCCCATTTCCCGAACCATCCCGCCACGGCGCCCACGGCCGCGGCGGCTATTATTGCCACTTTGTCCCAGTTCATTCCGTCAACCTCCCGTATTTGGCCGATATCCAGGCGCTGTGTTCCTTCCAGCGCACCAAGTGCCATCCGCCCTCGGTAATCCCCAGCCAGGGCAGCGTCTCGCCCTTGCGCACCACGCCCACGATCCTGCCGGAGGTGCCCGGCGCGGCCCGCACGTTGACAAGTCCGCCGGTCACCAGCACCGTCTTGCCCTGCGCGGGCTTCCCGGCCCGCAGCGCCGCGATGGCCTTCGGGCCGGCCTGTCCGTCCACGGCCAGCCCCGCGGCCCGCTGGAAGGCGCGCACGGCCGCGTCGGTCTTCGCGCCGACCCTTCATGCCCTTCTTCAGCACGCGCTCGCCCAGCGCGTAGATCTTCGGCGTCTCCGCCGGCGTCCCCGCCGCCACGGGCGGCACGTTCTTCTCGGCCTTGGACCCATCGGACAGCACCACCACCGTGTGGCCGTTGGTCTTAGTGACCAGGATGTCGCCGCGGCGCAGGTAGGTGCTCTTGGCCTGGTACTTGTCGCCGGTCAGCTCCACGAACCGCCCGGTCTTTGCCAGGTTCGCCGGCATGTTGCCGGTGCGGAAATCGCTGGGCAGCCCCTTGATGCCCGCGTAGGCGCAGCAGACGCGCACCAGCGCCGAGCAGTCGGTTTCCACGTTCTTCGTCACCTTGCTGACGTCGAAGCCCAGCGGCTCCGCGGCCTTGTACAGCGTGTTCCTCTCCCACTGGTCATAACCGATGTGGTTGTTCGCGCAGGCTGCCTCCATGCACCGGGCGATCTTCTCCGCCTCTGCCGGGTCTTTCGCCCGGAACACGCGCCAGCCCTTGCTGTGCAGATACCAGTTCTGGGTGCTGACTTCCCTGCCGGTCTGGTCGCCGGCCTTGCCGCCGTGGGCGTTGCCGTTCTCGTCGATCCTCGCCGATCCGATCTTTACCGCCATATGTATGCCTCCCCTCACGCCGTGTAGTCGACGACGATATTGTATTTCTTTGTCCCGGACAGCTGGGTATACAGATGAAAAGCGTTGTTCC
>CACWVN010000069.1 GCA_902764285.1 uncultured Eubacteriales bacterium | reverse complement strand
TCCAGATAGCCCAGCGTGATCAGCCGTTCCTGCAGGCGCCGCGTCGCGTCGCCGTTGACGCCGTTGGTCAATTCCGGGAAATACGGCACGGTGGCGATGATATCCTGCAAATGCAGGTTTTCGCTGGCCCAGATCGGCATGCCGGTCTCTCCGGGCTGGGCGCTGGAGCGCTGCGCGGCATAAGCCCCGGCGATCACATTGGCCAGCGATTCGGGATCTGCCTGTACCGATTGTACCGAGGACAGCACCAGCTGCTTCAGCCAGTCCGTCACCGTGGCCCACTGGCCCTCGCCCATCGGCGAACCGGTCACGGCAAAGCGAAATTCGACGTTCAGCACGTCGCCCCTGCTGCTGACCAATTCCTGAGAGAAGCTCATCATTTCCGATGATTCCCCTTCGGGCAGCGCAACGTCATAGTGTATATGGGTGGAAGCGGGCACGTTACCCGATTCCATCAGCTTCAGTATATCTGCCTGCCACGCATCCGCGCCCGCGTTTTCGGCGCCGGCGAATCCCGGCAGCGAAGCGGCGATGATCAGCGCAAGCAGCGTCGCCAGTAAGCCATGGAATCGATTCATCAACATCCTCCTATTGTCCTAAATAGCGTCCCAGTCCTGATTGACTGCATAAAATAGACGCCAATATCTACGCGTTTGTTGCATCATTCATCGTTTTTCGCGCGCAAATGCGATGGAAAAACATACCATAAACGCCATTTTTTGACATGCGCGCGTTATCCAATATTATCAATATTATACCGCGCATATACTTCACAAACAATCATGAGGATTTGAAGAAAACGGAACGGTATTATGGCAGACCGGCCGGCAAGGCCAATAAAACGGGGCGTTCCGCAGCGAATACGGAACGCCCCGACGGGATATAACCATCAGTTTTGTGCGTCGTCAGTCCATTTGAAGTGATGGGTAATCACCTGCACCTGGTCGCTGGCGACGTGCAGTATGCCGCCCTCGATCTCCGCACGGCGAACGCTGCCGTCCGCCTCAGTGACGCGCGCCTCCCCCTTGCCCAGCGCCGCGGCATAATCGATATGCTTCGGCAGTATGGAAACATCGCCGCCCGTGGTGCGCACCAGAACGCGCTGGGCGTCGGCATCAAAGGGCTTGCCCTGAGGAGTAACGATCGTCAAGTGAATCAGCGCCATGGGGCTTTCTCCTTTTGGAATGATTGGCTGGGAATGCCGGGCTCATCAGCCGTTGGCCTTCGCCTTTTCGACGGCCTCGTCGATGGTGCCGACGAACAGGAACGCGCTCTCGGGCAGGTCGTCGTGCATGCCGTCGATGATCTCGCGGAAGCCGCGGATCGTCTCCTTGACGGGCACATAGCGGCCCTGCATGCCGGTGAACTGCTCGGCCACGTGGAAAGGCTGGCTCAGGAAGCGCTGCACCTTGCGGGCGCGGGACACGATCAGCTTGTCCTCGTCGGAGAGCTCATCCATACCCATGATGGCGATGATGTCCTGCAGTTCCTTGTAGCGCTGCAGGATGCTCTGCACGCGCCGGGCCACTTCGTAGTGCTCGCGGCCCACGATCTCGGGCGTCAGAATGCGGCTGGTGGAATCCAGCGGGTCCACGGCGGGATAGATGCCCAGCGAGGCGATGCTGCGGCTCAAAACCGTGGTGGCGTCCAGGTGCGCGAAGGTGGTGGCCGGGGCCGGGTCGGTCAGGTCGTCGGCGGGCACGTAGACCGCCTGCACGGACGTGATCGAGCCCTTCTTGGTGGAGGTGATGCGCTCCTGCAGGGCGCCCATCTCCGTGGCCAGCGTGGGCTGGTAACCCACGGCGCTGGGCATGCGGCCCAGCAGCGCGGAAACCTCGCTGCCCGCCTGGGTGAAGCGGAAGATGTTGTCGATGAACAGCAGCACGTCCTGGTTCTCACGGTCGCGGAAGTATTCCGCCATCGTCAGGCCCGACAGCGCCACGCGCATGCGCGCTCCCGGCGGCTCGTTCATCTGGCCGTAGACCAGCGCCGTCTTGTTGATGACGCCGCTCTCCATCATCTCGTTGTACAGATCGTTGCCCTCGCGGGTGCGCTCGCCCACGCCGGAGAACACCGACAGGCCGCCGTGCTGGGTGGCGATGTTGTTGATCAGCTCCATGATGATGACGGTCTTGCCGACGCCGGCGCCGCCGAACAGGCCGATCTTGCCGCCCTTGGCGTAGGGCGCGATCAGATCGACGACCTTGATGCCGGTCTCCAGGATCTCGGTGGTGCCCTCCTGCTCGTCATAGGCAGGCGCCGGGCGATGGATGGGCCAGCGTTCCTGGGCTTCGGGCGCGGGCTTGTTGTCCACGGGCTCGCCCAGCAGGTTGAACACGCGGCCCAGGCAGCAGTTGCCCACGGGTACGGTGATCGGCGAACCGGTGTCCACGGCCTCGACGCCGCGGCGCAGGCCGTCGGTGCTGCTCATGGCGATGCAGCGCACCACGTTATCGCCGATATGCTGGGCGACCTCCGCGGTGACCTTCCTGCCGTTGTTGTCGATTTCGATGGCCGAGAGCAGGTTCGGAAGCTCGCCGTCCGCAAAGCGGATATCCAGCACCGGGCCGATGACCTGAACGACGGTACCGATATGTTGCTTATCCATAGATTCATTCTCCCCTCGCGGCGGCGCAGGCGCCGTCCGCGCAATAAAATCATTGTATCCCGTCAGCCCCGGATCAGTGCTCGGCGCCGGCGACGATCTCCGTCAGTTCCTGGGTGATGGAGCTCTGGCGCGCGCGGTTGTAGCGCAGGCTGAGATCTTCGATCATCTCGCCGGCGTTCTTCGTGGCGGAATCCATGGCCACGCGGCGCGCAGCCTGTTCGCTGGCGAAGGAATCGCAGGCGGCCGAATAGATCAGCCCGGCCAGGTATTCCGGCAGGAACTGCCTGAGCAGCTTGTCCGCGCCGGGCTCACACAGCATCTGCCGGTTGGTGCGCTCGGGCGCGTCGTGGGCGTCCAGCGGCAGCAGCGGCTTCAGCTTGGTCTTCTGCGTCAGCACCGAAACGAAGCTGGTGTAGGCCAGCACGATCTCATCGTAGGTGCCGTCGTCATAGCGGGCCATCACTTCCCGGGCGATCTCGGTGCAGGTCTCCAGCGTCAGGCCTTCGACCTTCTCGATCTCGGTCACGATGGGCACGCCCTTGCGGGCATAGAAATCGCGGGCCTTGCGGCCGATGGGGATCACGCAGCAGTTGGCGTCGCGGCTGTCCCACTCGATGCGTTTAAACATGTTGGCGTTGTAGCTGCCCGCCAGGCCGCGGTCGCCTGCGATGACGATGTAGCAGCGCCGCTTGATCTCCCGCGGGATCACGTAATCACTCTGCGCGCCGGTGTTGTGAAGGGCGATATCCCACACGGCGGTGCGGGCCACCTTCATATACGGACGGCTGGCCTCCATGCGGGCGCGGGCGCCGCGCAGCTTGGAGGAAGCCACCAGCTGCATCGCCTTGGTGATCTGCATGGTGCTCTCGACGCTGCGGATGCGCAGCTTGATATCCTTCATCGATGCTCCGGCCATGCGATCACTCCTCGTCAGCGTTCTGCTTCAGGAAATCCTCCGTATAGGACTGGAGCGCGGCCTTCAGGGCTTCCTCGGTCTCCTTGCTCAGGTCGCCGGTTTCGCGGATGGCGGACAGCACGTCCTCGTGCTGGGCGTCCATGCGCTCATAGAGGCCCTTTTCGTATTCGGGGATCAGCGCCACGTCCACGTTGCTGAGATAATCGTGGATGACGGCGTACAGAATGCACACCTGGTGTTCGACGGTCACGGGCGCGTTGTGGTTCTGCTTCAGCACGGCCACGATGCGCTCGCCCTGGCCCAGACGGGCCTTGGTGTCGGCATCCAGGTCGGAGCCGAACTGGGCGAAGCTCTGCAGCTCGCGATACTGGCTGTACAGCAGCTTCAGCGTGCCGGAAACCTTCTTCATGGCCTTGATCTGGGCGTTGCCGCCCACTCGGGAAACGGAAATGCCGGGGTTCACGGCGGGCATGATGCCCGAATGGAACAGCTCCGTCTCCAGGAAGATCTGGCCGTCGGTGATGGAGATGACGTTGGTGGGGATGTAGGCCGAAACGTCGCCGGCCTGGGTTTCGATGATCGGCAGCGCCGTCAGCGATCCTCCGCCGTACTCCGGCGCCACGCGCGCGGCGCGCTCCAGCAGGCGGCTGTGCAGGTAGAACACGTCACCCGGATAGGCCTCACGTCCCGGCGGGCGGCGGATCAGCAGCGAAAGCGCGCGATACGCCACGGCGTGCTTGGACAGGTCGTCATAGACGATCAGCACGTCCTTGCCCTGGGCCATGAAGTATTCGCCCATGGCGCAGCCGGAATAGGGCGCGATGTACTGCAGCGGAGCCAGCTCGGAAGCCGTGGCGGAAACGACGATGGTGTAGTTCATCGCGCCCGCGGCGGTGAGCGAATCCACGACCTGCGCGACGGTCGAGCGCTTCTGCCCGATGGCCACATAGATGCAGATGCAGTCCTTGCCCTTCTGGTTGATGATGGTATCGGTGGCGATGGTCGTCTTGCCGGTCTGGCGGTCGCCGATGATCAATTCGCGCTGTCCGCGGCCGATGGGGATCATGCTGTCGATGGCCTTGATGCCCGTCTGCAGCGGCACGGAGACGCTCTTGCGCTCGATGATGCCGGGGGCCGGGTTTTCGATGCGGCGCTGTTCCGCGGCGTCGATCGGGCCCTTGCCGTCGATGGGCTGGCCCAGCGCGTCCACGACGCGGCCAATCAGCGCTTCACCCACGGGAACGGACACGACCTCGCGGGTACGCTCGACGGTGTCGCCTTCCTTGATGCCTTCGTCGTCGCCCAGCATGACCACGGCCACGGAGTTCTCCTCCAGGTTCAGCGCCATGCCGTAGGCGCCGGTGGAAAAGCGCACCAGCTCGTTGGCCATGCAGTTTTCCAGGCCGGAAACGCGGGCGATGCCGTCGCCCACCAGCAGCACGGTGCCGACGTCGGACTGGACGATCCGGTTGTCGTAGTGCTTGATCTGGTCCTTGATAATCTTGGAAATCTCTTCAGGTCTCAGCTGCATCTGATTGCCCTCTTTTCCTACAGGCTGTGCTGCAGGCTGTACTTCAGCCGGCTGAGCCTGTTTTGAATGGTGTTGTCATATCGCTTGCCGTCCATCTCCACGCGGATGCCGCCGATGACCGACGGATCCACCGAGACGATCAGTTTGACCTTCCTGCCGGAGATCTTTTCGAGCTTCTCCTTCAGCGCCGTGCGATCGGCGTCGTTCAGCGCCACCGCCGCGGAAACGCGTGCCTCCACGATGCGGTAATCCTCGTTGTAGCGCTCATGGAACCACTGGCAGCACGTCAGGAACGCGTCAAAATGCTCCTTTTCCACCAGCAGCTTCATGAAGTTGAGGACGTAGGGATGCGCCTGTTCGCCGAAGGTATCCTGAACGACCTGCAGCCGCGTCCCGCGCTCGATGGCGCGCGAGCACAGCAGCCGCACGAATTCGGGCTGCTGTTTCAGAAGATCGGATATCTCCTGCAGCTGCTGGTGGATCTGCGGGCGCAGATCCTCATCCCTGGCCAGTTCGTACAGGCCCTCGCCATATTCCCTCGCCAGACCCGTCACGACGCTTCACCCGCATTCCGAATGAAATCCTCGACCAGCCCGCGATGGTCCTCCGGGTTGATCTCGCGCTCGACCATACGGCCGGCGATATCCGCGGCCATGCCGGAAATGTCGCCCATCAGCTCGGAATAGGCCTTCTTCTTTTCCTGCTCGATCTCCGTCTCCGCCTTCTGCTTCAGATGGGCGGCCTCGGTCTTGGCCTCGTCCACGATGGCGTCGCCCCGGCGCTGTGCGGTGTCCACCGCGTTGCGAACCAGGCGGTCCGCCTCTTCGCGGGCGCCGCTCATCTTGCGGGTGTATTCCTCTTTCATCTTCATGGCGTCGTTGCGATCCTTGCCGGCAGCGTCATAGATGCCGTCGATCTCCTGCTGGCGCTTTTCCAGCACCGCCATGACCGGCTTGAACAGGAACTTCTTGATCAGCCGGAACAGGATCAGCAGGTTGCAGATCTGAAAGATGATCGTCCAGGGCGTGATCGAGATAAACTCTTGAACCGCTTTCACTTTTCACCCTCCCGGATATTGTGGTGTGCGCGCAAAGCGAAGGCTTACAGCTTGCCGATGAAGGGGTTGGCGAACATCAGCAGCAGGGCGACGATGAAGCCGTAGATACCGGTGGTCTCGGCGACGGCGCAGCCCAGCAGCATGGTGGACTGAACGGTGCCCTTGCATTCCGGCTGGCGGCCGATGGCCTCGCAGGCCTTGCCGACGGCGTAACCTTCGCCGATACCGGGGCCGATGCCGGCGATCATGGCCAGGCCGGCGCCGATGGCGGAAGAACCCATGACGATTGCTTTGGTCCAGAGCTGTTCATTCATTGTAAAATTCCTCCCAAGAATATTGTCGTTGTTGTATGCTTAACCCTCCGCCGCCGAACCGATGTACATCATCGTCAGCATGCAGAAGATGAATGCCTGCAGGCAGGAAGAGAACAGATCAAAGTAAACCGAGAAGATGGCCGGGATGCCCACCTGCAACAGCGGGATGTTCCCCAGCACCTGGCCCAGCGCGCCGGGCAGAATCGAGAACACCGCGTGGGATAAGGAGGACAGCGCCGCGTAGATCAGCCCGGTGATGACCGTACCGGAGGCGATGTTGCCGAAATGACGGAAGGCCATCGACAGCGGCGTGGCAAATTCCGAAATGATGTTGAACGGCAGCAGCACCGGGATCGGCTGGAAATAGCCCTTGATATAGCCCAGCGGGCCGCCCGCGCGGAATTTGTTATAGGTGATCAGCACGAACACCATCAGCGACCAGCCCAGCAGCGTGGACAGGTCGGACGTCGGCGCGTACAGGCCGATCATGCTGGACAGAGAACAGAAGGCCGAAAGGCTCATGATGGCGGCGATCAGCGGCGCATAACCGACGTTCAGGAAACGCTCGCCCATGTTCTCGCCGACCATGGAATTGACCTTTTTGACGATGAATTCGGCGATGATCTGGCGCTTGGTGCGCGCGTGCACCTGCATGCCGCGGGTCAGGAAGATGCAAAGCCCGACGATCACGGCCATGACGATCCAGGTGTTTACCACGGTTTCGGTGATGACGATGCCGCCCAGTATGGGAATTTCAAACAGTATTCTCGCGCCATGGACATCAAGGCTCAAGACTTTTCACTTCCTTTGATCGCAGACGATTTTTTGATATCGATAATCTGCAGCACGCGAATCACGACGGTGGGAAACGCAATCGGCAGGATCGAAGCCAGCGGATCGAAACCGAACAGCTTCATGCCGACGACGATCAGCGCGAACAGCGCGATCATCCGCAGGTTCTTGGACAGGCGCATGCGGTTTTCCATCTGTGTGGTAAAATGGGCCATCTCCGTCTCGTCGCGCTGCTTTTCCGCGGCGCGTTCGGCGATGCCCTGCACCGTCAGACCCATGAGGAAGAAATTCGCGATGCCCAGCGCGCTGGTGAACAGCGCGCCGCCGAGCACCCGCAGGTTGAAACGGCCCAGCACCGCGTACACCGCCAGCATCAGCGCCGCGAGGATCGCAGTGCCTACGGCGAGCCGCGCGGTCTGCTGAAGCACCGTCCGGTCAGGCTTCATAAATCGCCCTCCCTCCGGCGTACAGCGCCTCTTCCGCATACAAATCCACACTATTCATATACCTGTTATACCTTATTTTTGCCTTTATTTCAAGAAAGAACATATTAAATATTGGCCATATTCGCCGTATCCAAACCCCATCCGCGGCGATCACGGCTGACATGATATGATTATAACGCGACAGCACCGTTCCGACAATGGACGATTTCGCCGGAATGCCCAAAATGGCGCGAAAAAAGGCCCTCCCCTTTGGGAGGGCCGTCTGTTCTCCTGTTCAGCCGCCCAGATAGGCCGCGCGGACGCGGTCGTCCGCCAGCACGTCCTTTGCGTCGCCGGAGATCGTGATCTTGCCGGTGCCCAGCACGTAGGCGCGGTCGGCGATGGACAGCGCCATCTGCGCGTTCTGCTCCACCAGCAGGATGGTCGTGCCCGCACGGTTCAATTCCCCGATGATATCGAAGATCTGCTCCACCAGGATCGGCGCAAGGCCCATGGACGGTTCGTCCAGCATCAGCAGCTTCGGCTTGCTCATCAGCGCGCGGCCCATGGCCAGCATCTGCTGTTCGCCGCCGGAAAGCGTGCCCGCGACCTGCTTTTCGCGTTCCTTCAGGCGCGGGAAACGCTGGAACACGTTATCGAGCGCGCCTGCGATCTCCTCCTTGGGGCGGGAAAAACCGCCCATCTCCAGGTTTTCGCGCACCGTCATCTGCTGGAAGACACGGCGCCCCTCCGGGCACAGCGCCATGCCCAGTCCGACGATCTTGCTGGCGGACATGCCCACGATGTTCCTGCCTTCGAAGGTGATCCCGCCGCTGCGGGGCTTCAACAGCCCTGAAACGGTGTTCAGCGTGGTGGATTTGCC
This sequence comes from uncultured Eubacteriales bacterium, assembly GCA_902764285.1. GTDB lineage: Bacteria > Bacillota > Clostridia > Christensenellales > Aristaeellaceae > UBA2862. The sequence goes on along the minus strand of CACWVN010000069.1, from coordinate 5,041 downwards.
CGCGCCGTTGGCGCCGATCAGCGTGACGATCTCGCCCTCGTTTACTTCGAAGGAAACGCCCTTGATGGCGTGGATGCTGCCGTAATAAACGTGTATCTCGTGCACCTGCAGAAGAACCTTCGCCGGATTCGCTTCACTCATCGCTCAGCCCTCCTTCTTCTTGCCCAGATAGGCCTCGATGACCACCGGATTCGCCTGGATTTCATCGGCGGTGCCCTTGGCGATGATCCGGCCGTAGTTCAGAACGCAGATGCCCTCGCAGATGCCCATGACCAGGTTCATGTCATGCTCGATCAGCATGATCGCGATCTGGAACCGGTCGCGGATCTTGATGATGTTGTGCATCAGTTCCTCGGTCTCGTGGGGGTTCATGCCGGCCGCGGGCTCGTCCAGCAGCAGAAGCGAAGGATTCGTCGCCAGCGCGCGCACGATCTCCAGCCGGCGCTGCGCGCCGTAAGGCAGCGAACCGGCGCGGGACGAAGCCATGTCCTGCATATCGAAAAGGGAGAGCAGCTCCATGGCCTTTTCATGCTGCCGCTTTTCGCCCTTCCAGTAGCCGGGCAGGCGGAAGATGCCGGTGAACATGCCGTACTTCACCTGGTTATGAAGCCCGATGCGCACGTTCTCTTCCACCGTCATGTTGCTGAACAGGCGGATGTTCTGGAAGGTGCGCGCGATGCCCAGCTTGTTGGCCTGCACGGTGTTCATGCCGGCCGTATCCTTTCCGTTGACGAGTATCGTGCCCATCGTGGGCTGGTAGACCTTGGTCAGCAGGTTGAACACGGTGGTCTTGCCCGCACCGTTGGGGCCGATCAAACCGGCGATCTCGGTCTTGCCAATGATCAGGTTGAAATCCTCGACGGCCTTCAAACCGCCGAATTCAATGCCCAGATGCCGCGCCTCCAGCACCGGCGTGCTCAGCAGGTCGCGCTCCGGGATGATGCCCTGGCTGGGCGCCGGAACCATCTTGGTGTCCAGAAGCCGCTTCTTTCCCGTGGACTGCGTCATTCGGAAGCGCCTCCCTTCTGCGCCCGCGCGGCGGGCTTTTTGCGGTGGAACAGCCGGTCGGACAGCGAGCGGATCATCGGGTTGTTCGTGGCCAGCATCACCAGGATCAGCACGATGGCGTATACCAGCATGCGGTAGTTCGAGAACGCGCGCAGCAGCTCCGGAAGCACGGTCAGCAGCGCTGCGGCGATGATGGATCCCCAGATATTGCCGATGCCGCCCAGCACCACGAATACCAGCACCAGGATCGACGTATCGAACTTGAACTTCGCGGGATCGACGGTAGAGGAATTCAGCCCGTACAGGGCGCCCGCCATACCAGCCAGCGCAGCCGCGGTAACGAACGCCATCATCTTGTACTTGGTCACGTTGATGCCCATGGCCTCGGCGGCGATGCGGTTGTCGCGGGTGGCCATGATGGCGCGGCCCGAGCGGCTGTTGGTCAGATTCAATACCACGAACAGCGTGAACAGTATCAGCGCAAAGCCCATCGGGAACGTCGAAAGCTTCTGCACCACCGTCGCGCCGGTCGGGCCATTCACGATCAGCTTGCCCGGCAGGACCGGGTTGTTAAAGGAGACGTGCAGCCGGCCTTCGTCCAGCGAAAAATAAAGGCAGTTCATCACATTTCGGATGATTTCGCCGAAGGCCAATGTGACGATGGCCAGGTAGTCGCCCCGCAGGCGGAGCACCGGGATGCCGATCAGCACGCCCGCGATGCCGGCAAACAGGCCGCCCGCCAGCATGGACAGGATCAGGCGAATCACCGTGCTTTCAATGTGGAACGCCTCCAGCAGCCAGGCCGAGAAGATCGCGCCGGAGAATGCGCCGACGCTCATGAATCCGGCGTGGCCCAGACTCAGCTCGCCGGAAATGCCCACCACCAGGTTCAGCGAAACCGCCATCACGATGTACACGCAGATGGGGATCATCTGGCCCTTCAGCGAACGGGACATGGTGCCCGCGTTGATCGTCAGCTGGCAGACGATAAAGGCGAGGATGACGATGCCGTATGAGATCAGGCTGTTGATCGCGCTCTTTTTCAGCTTCTTCATGCCGCTCACCTCACACTTTCTCGCGCATCGGCTTGCCGAGCAGGCCCGCGGGCTTGAACAGCAGCACGACAATCAGCACGGCGAAGACGATGGCGTCGCCCAGCTCGGTGGAAACATAGGCCTTGCCCAGGATCTCGATCAGGCCCAGCAGCAGGCCGCCGAGCATCGCTCCGGGAATGGATCCGATGCCGCCGAATACCGCCGCGGTGAAGGCCTTGATGCCCGGCATGGAGCCGGTGGTGGGCTGCAGCGTGGGATAAGCGGAGCACAGCAGCACGCCCGCGATGGCCGCCAGCGCCGAACCGATGGCGAAGGTCACGGAGATGGTGCGGTTGACGTTGATGCCCATCAGCTCCGCAGCGCCCTTGTCCTCGGACACGGCGCGCATGGCCTTGCCCATCTTTGTCTTGCCGGTGAACATCGTCAGCACCAGCATGATGACGATATTCGCGGCGATGGTGATGATCGTCTGGCTCGTGATCACCAGGCTGCCGTCAAACAGCTTGATCGCGCCGAAGTTCAGTATCGAAGGAAAGACCTTCGGGTTGGCGCTCCAAATCAGCTGGGCCGAGTTTTGCAGCAGGTAGCTGACGCCGATGGCCGTGATCAGTACGGCCAGCTTGGAGGCCTGACGCAGCGGCCGGTAAGCCAGGCCTTCGATGATGATGCCCAGCGCCGTACACACCGCCATGGCGCACAGCACGGCCAGCAGCGGAGGCAGCGACAGATAGGAAATTGCGCAGAAGGCGATGTACGCGCCGACCATGATGACGTCGCCGTGGGCGAAGTTCAGCATCTTGGCGATGCCATAAACCATCGTATAGCCCAGTGCGATGATGGCATAGACGCTTCCCAGGCTGATTCCGTTGATCAAGAATCGCAGGAATGATACCATGTCTTCCAACTCCTCGTCCTTGTGATTCAAGGCAGCTAACGTTCGCCAGCACTCCGTGCTGGCAAGCGTTGGCCGCCTCCAGTGCCGATAAAACCGGTATACCGCCCCCGTGGCATACGGGGGCGGTAAGATGGCCGTTGTTTGAGATGGATCAGCCGTTGAAGCCGACGTATTCGCCGTTCTGGATGACGACGGCCTTCGGCGTCTTGCTGACCGCGCCGGAAACGTCCCAGGTCATTTCGCCGGTCACGCCTTCGATGGAGAAGTCGGGGCTGGTGAACTGAGCGATCAGCAGCTCGCAGGCTTCGTCATACGGGGTCGTGCCGTCGATGCCGGCGTTCACGGAAGCGGTGTACAGCGCGTACACGGCGTCATAGGCGTCCGCGGCGAACTGGTTCGGGACCTCGCCCGTCAGTTCTTTGTAGCTCGCGACAAAGGTCTTGGTGCGCTCGTCGTCCGCGTCGGCGGCGAACGGAGTCAGCAGGAACACGCCCTCGGCCAGGGAGGTGTCAAAGCCTTCCAGCGTCAGGATGCCGTCCATGCCGTCCACGCCGAAGAACACCGGCGCGTAATCCATTTCCTTCGCCTTGGCGAGGATCAGAGAAGCGGGCTGATAGTAGATGGGCAGGAAGACCAGCTCGGCGCCGGCTTCCTTCGCGTCGGATACCGGAACGGAGAAATCGACGGTCTCATCGGTGAAGGTGCCGACGTTGACGACTTCAAGGTTCAGCTCGGCCGCCTTCTCGATGAAGGTCTGGTAGATGCCGGTGGAGTACGGATCGGCGTTGTTGTAGATGATGGCGATCTTGGTGGCCAGCTGATGCTCGGCGATAAACTGCGCGGAAGCCTTGCCCTGGTTGGGGTCGGTGAAGCACACCTGGAACACGTTGTCCTTGCCGTTGATGACATCCTCGGAGGAAGCGGAGGGCGTCAGCATGAACACGCGCTCTTCGTTGGCGATGGCGCCAACTTCGATGCAGGGCTTGGTGGTGGTGGTGCCGGCGATCATCTGCGCGCCGTCCTCCAGCACCTTGTTGTAGGCGTTCTTGGACGTCTCGGCGTCGTGCTGGTCGTCTTCGCACAGCAGCTGGATCTGCATGCCGCCCAGGGCGTTGATCTCGTCAGCGGCAACCTGCGCGCCGTACTGGCAGGCCAGGCCGTAGATGGCCGCGCCGCCGGTGAACGGGCCGATGACGCCGATCTTCAGAGGCTCATCCTCCGCCATGGCGACGGAAGCCAGGCCCATGATCATCGCGATCGCAAGGATCATTGCAACGATAGCCTTGTTGAACTTCATAATCAGATTCCTCCCAAACAGATTTCGGTATGTGCATACATATCGTTAAGCGTTACTATACATTTCTATCGATTTATTGTCAAGTGGGTATTCCGCGCATTTGTGGGTATTTTTCGTTATTTCTCATTTGAACAACGAAGCGCTGCATCCTGCAATTTTGTGCATGAGAAAGGCGAATAACGGTTAAATATGGCGGAAAACAAAAACGCCGCTTCTTTTTGGGCCCTTAAGCCCTGCGAAAAAAGCGGCGTCAATGCATAATAATACGGTCTCCGTGCCCGACCTGGTCTTTGACCCCACACCCGCCAGCTGGGACGTTCGCTCCTAAGGCGTTCAGCCTCCCCACTACTGGCCCTCTCGATCCGCTGCGCGAACCGGCTGGACTTACTTCTAAGCCGCACCATGCTCACCGGGATTTTCCCGGCTTACGTGGATCGTTTCGCCTGCGACTGGCATATCGTTTCGCCTGCGACTGGCATCGACTTTCAACCACGGACGCGCGGAAACCGCGTATATATTATAGATAATTTGGCTCGCGGCGTCAAGCGGGAATCAGTCGATCAAGCCCATCGCGACGCACGCTTCAAAATCCCGGCGCAGGTGCGTGACGACGTCGGGGGCGTCCAGCACGTCCTCCAGTTCTGCGCGGTCGATCCAGCGGTAATCGACGGTTTCGCCCGCCTGCATGCGCACGGACGCCGGGTCGCAGTCCGTCCGCGCGAAAAAGAGTGTGAACAGCGAACCGCTGTCGTCCCGCGGCAGCGTGAACACTTCGGTGAACGTGTC
>CACWVN010000068.1 GCA_902764285.1 uncultured Eubacteriales bacterium | reverse complement strand
TTCTCCATTCTATACCTTTTTCGATAAATATACTCCGAGACTTCCAATGCAAACCATTGCAATTCCCGCTAGCAGAAGCATCGCTCGCTCATCAAATCCGCCCGTCTGCGGATGCCGTTTAACGCCCTCCTCTTTTGGTTTTGTAATTGCAGCCGGCGCATTTCCTGCCGGCATCACCACCGGCCCTTTCGGGGAATCGTACATAATTACATGTGTTGTAGTTCCGTTTTCGTTAACCTTAAAATCCACACTCTCTGCTTTTTCAAAGCCGTCCGGAGCTGTGGTTTCAATTAGCGTATACCAAATTCCCTTCGTTAAGCCTCTGACATAATGAGGGGTCGTCCCACTTGTCCACTTTTCAAATGATTCTCCCGTCTCCTTATTAACGATCTCCAACTGAGCACCCGGCAGTTCGTTGCCGTTTGTTATATCTTTTTTCGATATTTCAACGACACTCGGCTTCTCATTCGGGCCGCCTGGGCCATCGGGCTTTTCTTCCGGGGCATCCATCATAACGATTCTCGTCGTCGTTCCATCTGCTTTTACCTGAAAATCTATGCTTTCAGAAACTTCATAACCCTGAGGAGCCGTTGTTTCTTTAAGAGTATACCACCGTCCCGGAGTTAAGCCCTTCACATAATGAGGTGTGTTCCCACTTGTCCATTCATCTACGGCTTCACCAAGTTCTTTATCAAGCAGCTCTAGTTTCGCTCCCGGCAATTCTTGTGTTTATCGCCTATATGACCACAATATGTGGTGTTTTCGGGCCTCCCGGGCGCGATTTTCGGCGTCTCGGAAAAACGGAGAAATGTTAAAAATTCGGTTTTCTCATTTTGACCAGCACCGGACACGCCAGCGCGGCGGCGGCGAGCGCGGAAACCGGCAGCGGCGGGCGCAAAGGCAGCGGCGGCAGATCGCCCAGCCGCAGCTGCAGCGCCGTGAAGCCGGCACACAGCGCGGCGGCCGGCAGCCGCGCGGCGAAGTACTCCGCCGGCCGCATCCCGCAGCCCTTCAGCGCGGAGAGGTTTTGCATCCCGACGCAGGCGCCGCCGGAGCCGCACAGCGCCGCCAGCAGGACCAGCCGGGCTTCCCCGGGCAACGGCAGCGCGCAGACCGTCCCGGCGCCGGAGGGCACGTCCATCAGGCACAGCAGCGCGTCCGCCGCCGGACCCGCCAGCGACCGCGCGGCCCCGGCCAGCGCGCCGAACAGCGCCATCCAGCCGCAGACGCCGACGACCGCCAGGGCCGCCGCGCGCACGGGCTGGGATTCTTCCGCCTCCCCGGGCGGCGGCACCGGCTCCGAGCGGTTTCGCCACGCCCGCCGCAGCAGCGCCAGCAGCGTCAGCTGGGTCAGCACCTGGGCGCGCAGCAGCACGGCGCCCCGCGCGGCGCTGCCCAGCAGGCCCGCGCCGACCCCGCCCAGCAGGAACGCCGGGCTGAACCCCGGCAGGGCCGCGGCGAGCCGGTGCAGCTGGCCGCGCGTCATGCCCGAACGCCCGGCGACGCGGCGCGCGGCCATCGTGCCGGCGGGCGATCCGGCGATCATGCCGATGACCAGCGCGGGCGCGGCAGCTCCGGGCAGGCCGAACAGCCGGTCCATCCAGCCGCCCAGCAGCCGCCGGTAGACCGCCGCGGCCTCGTCGCCGGTCAGCAGCGGCAGCAGCGCCAGGAACGGGAATATCGCCGGGGCGACGGCGACGCGCCACCTTTCCGCCGCGGCCAGCGCGCCGGCCGACGCCTCGCCGGGCCGGGCCAGCAGCAGCCCCGCCAGCGCCAGCCCCGCGATCCATTTGAAGATGCGCATAAAAAAGCCCCCTCGACGGGCCATCTTATGACCGTCGGGGGGCGGGCTATGCGGTTATTTGAATTTCACGGTGACCTCGCCGCCGTCGGCGGGGCCGGGATCCTTGACGTAGAAGTGGGCGGTGTCCTCGTCCGGCCATTCCATCATCAGCGTCCCGGTGCTGCCGTAGCCGATGCTGGCCGTGCCCTCCACGTCGGCGTCGGTGCGGTAGAACAGCCCCGCCAGCGCCAGGGGATAGGCCTTGTAAACATAGCCCATGTCCTCGGCCACGTTTTCATCGGTGCCGTCGGGATTGGCCGCCAGACGCGCGGCCTTGCGCGCCGCGAGGCGCTCTTCGTCCAGGTCCAGGCCCCGCAGCAGCACCAGCTTGTGCGTGCCGCCGGGCGACGTGAAGACGTTGTATTTTTGGGGGATCGAAATGGTGGACATGAGATTGAGATAGGTCAGCCCCAGCGAACCCACCAGGAGCAGCGCGGCGACCAGCAGGCCGATCAGCACGCGGCGCAGCGTGTCCCTGCGGATGCGGCGGATCAGCGTGTACAGCCCCCAGCCCACCAGCAGCACCACGATGAGGGCCGGCAGGTACAGCATCAGCGATCCGTGCACCGGCGCCAGTCCCGCGCGCTGCATGAGGCTCAGCGCCACGATCAGCGCCGTCAGCACCAGCACGATGATCAGCACGATCCTGTCGGACGTGCGCAGGTTCAATTTCTTTCCCTTGAACATAACAACACCCTTTCGGCGGGCCGATGCCGGCCGTTCTCTACAGCTTTTCGGGATAGACGCCCGCGTCGTGCAGCGCCTTCAGCGCCTGCTGTACCCGGGGCCGGTCCTCCTGGTAGGTGACGCCGAACCACACGGCGTCGGTGTTCAGCACGTCCACGGATAGCTCGCCGCGCTCCAGCAGCGCGCCCACCATCACCGGCAGCAGGCACTCGGCCTTCATTTCGTCGGCGTGCGCCTGGCGCAGGAACGCCTGGAAATACCGGTCCATCACGTCGAACATCCCGGGCCGGAAGCCCCAGAAGTTCATGGACACCAGCGCCTCGGGGTCCAGCTCGCGGCCGGGCTCGCCCGCGGAGGTGTCGGCGATGCGGCCGTCCGGGAACAGCCGGATGTTGGAGACCTCGTTCACGCCGGTCAGCCGGCCGCCCTCCACCCGGCAGACGCCGCGGGTGACCGCGCCGTGGGCGCTGACGGTGTTCTTCAGGCGATAGCCCACCATCGCCGCCCGCGTCGCCTCGCCGCCGGCGGCGAGGAAGCCCCGCATGGCGGCGAAGGAATCCACGCCGTAGTAATCGTCGGCGTTGATGACGGCGAAGGGGCCGTCCACATGGTCCCGGGCGCACAGCACCGCGTGCACGGTGCCGTAGGGCTTCACGCGGCCCTCGGGCACGGCGTACCAGCCGGGCAGCGAGGAATAGTCCTGGAAGGCGTATTCCACGCGGATCTTCCGGGACAGCCTGTCGCCGCAGATGCGCTTCATGTCGTCCAGCATCTCCGGGCGGATGATGAACACGACCTTCGTAAACCCGGCGCGGATCGCGTCGCACACCGAGTATTCCAGCAGAATTTCGCCGTTCGGACCCATACCCGCGATCTGCTTGTTGCCGCCGTAGCGCGACGCCATGCCCGCGGCCATCACGATCAGCGCAGTATCCATGGTAAAACCTCCAGTTTTTTCAGAGTTAAGAGTTCAGATCAGACAGCGTTTTTCGTTCGGGGGAAACGGTGTCCCCGGCCAACTGCTCTAAACTCTAAAACTCTCTATTCGTCGGTGCTTCCGAAGCCGCCGGTGCGTTCGCCGTCGGCCGCGTCGTCCGTCGCGATCCCAAAGGGCAGGAACACGCCCTGGGCGAAGGCCTCGCCGCGGCGGACGGATATGGACCGCCCGCCGGCGTTGTGCAGCTTGACGAAGATGTGGCCCTCGTTCTTCGCGCCGAAGTAATCGGCGTCGACCACGCCCACGGTGTTGTTCAGCTGCAGCCGGTACTTGAAGCCCAGGCCGCTGCGGGGAAACAGCATCAGCACCCAGCCGGCGTCGATCCGCGCCCGCGCGCCGGTGGGCACCAGGATCGTCTCCCCGGGCGCCAGATCGAAATCCAGCGGCGAAAAGAAATCATAGCCCGCGGAGCCCGCCGTGGCCCGCCGGGGCAGCGGCGGAAATTCCGGCGCATCGGCGCCGGGAAAAGCTTCGGCCCAATCGGCCCGGAACCGTTCGGGGCTGACGCGCATAAACTGGGCGATCCTCTGCATATCCTTCTCCTGCAAGCGGTCAAAAGGCGGATAAGACCACGGGGTTCGCACCCGTCATCTTATCCGCCGGATCAGCGACGTGGATATTCCTTCGATGACACCAACAGTATACCAGACGCCGCCGGAATTGTCAATTCGGGCGGCCGGCCGCCGTCAGCCGTCCAGGCGCACCAGCGTGAGGGCGAACATCGGCTCGATGGAGGGGTCGGTCAGGTTCACGGTTTCGGCGCTGCGAATGGCCACGGTGTCGCCCGCGTCGGCGGTAAAGATGGCCTGGGACGTGGCCGTAAAGGGCTGGGCGTCGCAGGTGGCGGTCTCCACCGGCGTGATGGTGGTGGGCTGGTTGACGTCGTTCAGCGCCAGCGAGAAGGTGGAATCCACCTGGGTCTCCGCCGGGACGCGGACCGTCATGGTGGCCAGGTAGACGCCGGGATCGCGCACGGAAATCGCGCCGGCGTTCACGCCGAACGCCCTCGGGCAGGCCTGGGCCAGCGTCAGCGGCACGATGCCGTTCGCCGCCACGGCCAGCGGCTGGCAGGCGGAAAACATCGCGTACACCGAGCGGTCCCCGCGGGCATAGCAGCAGCCGTAATCGCCGTCCGCGTCCGGGCAGCAGCCGTCGTAATAAGGGTAGTTGTCCCAGCGGCGGCGCGCCGCCACGCTGTTCAGACAGCCGATGGTATTATTGGAACCGCGGCTTCCGCAGCCGCAACGATAATTGTTTGCCATGTCGATTGCTCCTTTCAAGGGGTTCGGGGTATACTACGCCCGCGCCGCCGGAAAGGTGCCTCGGGCCGCCCGCAGACACGGCAAAACCCCTCCCGGCTTGTCCGGAAGGGGTTCGTTCTCCGCGGGACGCTCAGCGAACGCCGTCGGTCTCGGCCGTGCGCTCGCGGAACAGCAGCGAAATGCACCACAGCGCCGCCACGCCCACGATGGTATAGATGACGCGGCTGGCGGTGGCCGCCTGTCCGCCGAACAGATAGGCCACCAGATCAAAGCGGAACAGGCCGACCAGCAGCCAGTTGATTCCGCCGATAATGTTGAGCACCAGGGAAGTACGATCCAGCATATTTGAACACTCCTTTTCCTGCCGGTCATCCGGCGTGATGCTCCCATTCTTGCCCTGCGCCGCGAAAAATATACCTCGCGCGGAAAAATTTTGCTGGCCGCGCTCTTTTTTCAGTATTTTTTAACTGCGCGGCAACCTTTTCGCGGCAATATGCGTCTATACTGGCGATGGGATCTTTCCATATTATACATGTCAGGAGGCGTAACCCTATGAAGAACCGCTTTTTCACGATCCTGGCGCTGGCGTTGGCGCTGATGCTGCTGGGCGGGGCGGCGCTGGCCGACGTGCTCACCACGGGCAACGTGTGGATGCGCTCGGATCCGAACCGCGAGGGCGACAAGATCACCAGCATCCCCGAGGGCGTCTATCTGGAATACCTGGCCGAGACCCGCTACGACGAACGCCCGGTCGCCTGGTACCTGGTGACCGACGGCGAACACATCGGCTGGGTTTCCTCCATGTATTCCGAACTGATCGGCGAAGAGAGCATCGTCGTGTATGACGACGATGACGGATACGACGGGTATGACGACGGCGACGACTACGACGGCGGGTACGACGGCGGCGACGCCGTGGAGGTGAGCGGATATTATCACGCCGACCTGCTCTCGGCGGCCTACGCGCTGTCGCTGCCCGAATTCCGGAACGAAGTGAATTCCGAGGTGCCCTACCAGTACTTCAACGACGCCGTGACCCTCGCCGGCATCCAGCAGGTGGAATGCATCAGCATCAACGGCGCGGGCTACGCGGTGTACGGCGTTTCCGTGGGCACGCCCGTGGAGACCGCCATATCCCTGCTGTCCGCGGCCGGCCTCGATATGCAGGGCGATGCTTCGGATTACTGCATCACCTTCGAGCATCGCGCCGAGGACGATTCCGGCTTCGTGGACGAGTACGGCCACGATTCCTGCATCGACCTGGAGATCGCCGACGGCGCGGTAGCCGAGATCGACTGGTCCTCCTATACGGGCTGACCGCCCCGGCGGGGCCGGCGGGCAGTGCCCGCTTCCAGCTGCTGCCGCACTTTCTACCATCCGCCCGCCCCGTGCAGAATGGGGCGGGCGTCTGTGTATGTGGTTATTGATTTGGCGGGCGGCCATTGGCCGCCCCTACGGCTTCCGCGTACCTCGATCGCTGCTCCCAACGGGACGCGGCATGCCTGAACGAACGATTAAATCGACGCCCTTTCGCCGCATCGTGGCGAAGGGGCCGAGATTTTGTTCGGCTTGGCCCGATTAGGAAAACGGAACGTTTTCCGGGTCGGCGGGCAAGCGAGCGAAGCGAGTTGCGCAGCACGCCGACAATCGTTCGGCAGGCATGCCGCAAAAAAGCAACATTCCAACAAAGCGGAGGTTTCGATCATACGTCGTACCTTGCATAAAAAAGGCGGGCGCCGCATCGGCGCCTCTACGAAGAAACCCGCCTTCCACACGTCAGCGGGTAACTGTACTCCTCACTCCTCACTCTCCAACGCCTCACTTCATTCGTTCGGGCGGCCAATGGCCGCCCGCGGTTTTTATCCGTCTATGCCCAATATCGACTTCTGGGTGGCCTCGTCGGCCTCGCCGGTGACGGAGAGACCGTTCGCTTCCTGGAAAGCGGCCACGGCCTTGGCGGTCTGGGCCCCGTAATAGCCGGTGGACGGTCCGTCCATCTTCAGATAACCCGCTTCGCGCAGCCTGTCCTGCATCTGCACGACGATCCAGGCGTAATCGCCCTTCTTCTGGGTGTGGTAATCGGTCACGAAGGCGCGGGGTTCGGGCATGGGATCGTCCGTCAGGGCGGAAAGCGCGTTGCTCTCCAAGCCCAGCAGCTCGTTCAGCGTCACCATCTCATAACCCTGCGCGCGCACCCACGGGATGAACTCGCGCAGCTTTTCGGTATCGGGATCGGTGGTGTGGAACAGGTAGATCATGCCGGGCGCCAGCGTGCTTTTGATGTCCTCCAGCGGCGCGTCGGAGCCGGAATAGCTCCAGCCCGCGATGCCCAGAAAGCCAAGCTGGGACAGATAGTTGTGGATGCGCTGGTCGCCCACGCCGTCGCCGCCCATCAGCCGAAAGAAGTGTTCCTGGTAATTCGCCTGCAGCGCCTGGTCCAGTGCGCGGCGCTGCTTCCAGATCTCCTCGGCCATCTCCGTCTCCGAAAGGCGGAAGACGCGCTGGTGGCTCCAGGTGTGGTTTTCGATTTCAAAGCCCAGCTTGTACACGCAGGCCTGCAGAATCTCCGGCATGTCGTGCTTGGCGATGTTTTCGCCGATGGGAAACAGCGTCAGCCTGCCCTTGTTCTTCACGGCCAGCTTGATGATCTCCTTCAGATTCTCCGGCTGGTAGCAGTCGTCCACGGTGATGGCTATCCGCTTGGCCTTCGTCTCCGCCCGGTACACCACCGGCAGATACGCGAAGGGCGTCGGCGCGGCCGTGGGTTCAGCCGTGGGTTCCATCGTCGGTTCAGCCGTGGGCCGGGGCATGGGCTCCGCCGTGGGCGCGGCCGTCGGCAGGGGCAATACCTGCGCCGCCGCGGTCGCCTCCGGCACCAGGGTGCTGTAGGTCACGGCCAAAGCTTCGGCCTCCTGGTTGTGGCGGGTTCCGCGAATGATGAACGACACGGCAAACACGCCCAGCGCGATCGTCAGCGCGCACAGCGCCAGCACCGGGATGAGGACGCGATTCTTCTTCTTCCGGGAATGCCGCCCGGCGTGGACGTTCCCGTGCTTCGGCGAAACGCGGGCGGCCGGCTTTTTCGTTCCCGTGCCGCCGCGCGCGGGTCTTTTTTTCTGGGTCACAACCGATCAACCTCCGCTTGACGTTCCTTCGGTTTAGCTTTATTATTATATATACAAACCGGCACATCAACCGTTTTTGTGCGAATAAGACGCGACAAAAAAGCGAAAAGTTTCTTTCATTTCGTTTTCGGGAAGATATTGGTTTGTAACAGACGGATCGCATCAAAAATGGAAAAAACTGGAAAATTGACGGGAGGTGGCCGCCATGCGGCTGGACCGTGCCGCCGCGATGGCGGGGCTGACCCGCAGCGAGGCGAAAAAAGCCGTGATCGCCGGGCGCGTGACGGTGGACGGCGCGGTCGTGCGCGATCCCGCCGCGCAGGCGGACCCCTGCCGCGTGCAGGTGGACGGCGCGGCGGTGCGTTCCCCCGGCGAAATCTACATCATGCTGAACAAGCCCGCGGGCGTGATCACCGCCACCGAGGACGGCCGCCTGCCCACGGTGGTCGATCTCATTCCCCCGGAGCTGCGCCGCCGCGGCCCGGGACCGGTGGGACGGCTGGACCGGGACGTGACGGGGCTGGTGCTGCTGACCACCGACGGCCAGCTGGCGCACCGGCTGATCTCCCCGAAGTGGAAGGCGGAAAAGCGCTATCGCGCGCGCTGCGAGGGCCGGCTGACCGAAGCCGACGCCGAAGCCTTCGCCGCGGGCATTCCCCTTTCCGATTTCACGGCGCAGCCCGCGAAGCTGGAGATCCTCGAAGCCGGCGACGATTTTTCGCTGGCGGACGTGACGCTGACCGAGGGGAAGTTCCACCAGGTCAAGCGGATGTTCGCCGCCGTCGGCCACCCGCTGGCGGCGCTGTGCCGGCTGCAAATCGGCCCGCTGACGCTGGACGAAGCCCTCGCCCCGGGCGAATGGCGGATGCTGACGGACGAAGAGATCGAAGCGCTGAAAACACAATGCAAAATGAGTGAGGAGTGAGGAGTATAATTACCCGCACCCCCGGCACTCTTTTATTCCTCACTCCTCATTCCTCACTCCTCATTTTTCCCTGGGGGTTTGTCTATGACGGAACATTACTATACCTCGAATCCCACCGCGTCCCACGACGAGCGGCGGGTGGACGTGGAGATCTTCGGCCGGAAGCTGGTCTTCACCACCGATGCCGGCGTGTTCTCGCGGGACGGGCTGGACCGCGGCACCGAAGTGCTGCTGAAGGCGCTGCCGCCGCTCTCCGGCCGGGTGCTGGATCTGGGATGCGGCTGGGGCGCGGTGGGCGTCGCGCTGGGCGCGAAGTACCCGGAACTGGAAATCGTGATGACCGACGTCAACCGCCGCGCGACGGAGCTGGCCCGTCGGAACCTGAAGGCCAACGGCGTTCGCGCCGAGGTGCTGGAGGGCGACGGATTCGATCCCGTGGAGGGGCGCTTCGACGCGATCATCACCAACCCGCCCATCCGCGCGGGCAAGGCCGTGATCTACGGCCTGTTCGAACGGGCCCGGGATCATCTGAACCCCGGCGGAGCGCTGTACGCGGTCATCCGCAAGCAGCAGGGCGCGCCGTCGGCGCTGAAATTCCTGAAGGAAAAGTACGCGGACGCCCGGATCATCGACCGGAGCTCCGGCTTTCACATGATCCGCGCCGGGATGGACGGCTGAATTTCGCCTGTCCACACCGGATTGTGGATATCCCGGGCGGTCCCGTCGGGCGAAAAAATCCGGTTTAACCTCGCGTTCTATGGACTTTTGGGCCCCGGAATGATAAAATGAAACCGATATAATCCACAACTATGTGCAAAAATCCGCGCCGGTTTTCCACATCCGCGGATGGAGGAACGCTATGAATTACACGCCTGAGGAAAAGGCGAAATGGGATAAGGTTATCCAGACGCTGGAAGAGAACATGGACGATCCGGCGCAGCGGATGCTGTTCAAAACCTTTATCCGCCCGCTGAAGCTGTACGCCGTCACGCCGGAAGCCCTCTACATCAGCGGCGACAATTCCTTCAATCTCAACCATATGAAGAGCCGCTGGGGCACGATGATCTACAGCGCCGTGCCGCTGGTGTTCGGCCGCAGCTACGAACTGGAATACTACCCGGAGAACCAGATCGCCCAGATCGTGGCCCAGCTGCGCAAGTCCACGCTGAACAGCAAATACACCTTCGAAAACTTCATCGTCGGGCCCAGCAACCAGTTTGCCTTCGCGGCGTCGCTGGCCGTGGCGGAAAACCCCGGCGATACCTATAACCCGCT
Organism: uncultured Eubacteriales bacterium; assembly: GCA_902764285.1. Taxonomy (GTDB): domain Bacteria; phylum Bacillota; class Clostridia; order Christensenellales; family Aristaeellaceae; genus UBA2862. The sequence goes on along the minus strand of CACWVN010000068.1, from coordinate 3,379 downwards.
GTTCATCTACGGCGGCGTGGGCCTGGGCAAGACCCACCTGATGAACGCCATCGGCAACTTTCTGTCCGGCGAAAAACCCGGGCTGAACGTGCTGCTGATGACCAGCGAGGCCATGACGAACGAACTGATCGAAGGCATCGCGAAGAAGAAGACCTCCGAGCTGCGCAGCAAGCTGCGCAACGTGGACGTGCTGATGGTGGACGACGTGCAGTTCCTGTCCAGGACCAAGGCCACGCAGGAGGAGTTTTTCCATACCTTCAACAAACTCTACGACGAAAAAAAGCAGATCATCATCGCCTCCGACCGACCGCCCAAGGAGCTGCCGGAGATCGAAGAGCGCCTGCGCTCCCGCTTTGAATGGGGTCTGACGGTGGACATCCAGAAGCCGGATTTCGAAACCCGCATGTCCATACTGAAGGAAAAGGCCGCCGAAGAGAACATCGATATCCCCTACGACGTGATGGAATACATCGCCCACAACGTCAATTCCAACATCCGCGAGCTGGAGGGCTGCCTGACCAGCCTGGATGCCCACGCGCGGCTGATGAACGCGAAGATCGACCTGGATATGGCGCGCACCGCGCTGTCCGGGCGCATCGGCGCCCAGGCCGGGCAGCCGCTGACGGCGGAAACCATCATCGAAGCCGTCGCCCGCCATTACGGCATCGTGCCCGGGGAGATCACCGGCAAAAAGCGCAGCCGCGAGATCGCGCTGCCCCGCCAGGTGGCCATGTACGTGTGCCGGGAGATGACGGGCATGTCCACCACCAGCATCGGCCAGGCTTTCGGCGGCAGGGATCACACCACCGTGATGCACGGCTGCGACAAGATCGCCGAAGCCATGAAGGCGGATTTCGCTTTCAAAAAACGGGTAGAGGAGATCATCTCCATCATCGAAAGGGAATGATCCCCTTTCCCGCCTGTGGATAACCGCCGCCTTTTGCACACGGCTTCCACAGCCGAGTGTGGACGGTTTTTTCCGGCGGATCAGGGCCTTTCGGCCCTTTTCCACAGTTTCCACAGGGACTATATCTGCTGCTGAATACATTTATTTATACCAATATATTTCCGGCACGCTAAGGAGGAAGGCCCCATGAAATTCACCTGTTCCGCAAGCACGCTGATCGACGCGCTGCAAATCGTCACCAAAGCGCTGGCGAACCGCACCACCAACCCCGTCCTGGAGGGCATACTGGTGGAGACGGACCTGAACGAGATCATCATGACCTGTTCCGACGAGCGCATCGCCATCGTGACGCGGTTCGAGGCCTACGTGACCGAGCCGGGCCGCGGCGTGGTGCCCGGCAAGCTGTTCAGCGAGATCGTACGGCGGCTGTCCGACGGGGATATCGAAATCAGCATGAACGACCGATTCATGTTCACGATCCGCGGCTCCGGCAGCCGGACGAACATCACCGGCCAGGATCCGGACCTGTTCCCCGCCCTGCCCCAGGTCAGCGGTGAAAGGGAGATTTCGCTGCCCCAGGACATGCTGAAGGAAATGATCCAGAAGACGGAATTCGCCATCGCCGTGGAGGACATGCGCGAGGTGCTGACGGGCTGCCTGCTGGAGATCACCGGCGGCGACGTGACCATGGTGGCGCTGGACGGCTTCCGCATGGCGCTGAAGCGGGCCAAGTGCGGCGACGTGCTGGAAAAGCTGACGGCCATCATCCCCGGCCGCGCCGTGGGCGATATCGGCAAGCTGCTGTCCGACGATCCGGAGGCCTTCGTCACGCTGGCCTTCGACGGCAGCAAACTGCACATCAGGCTGGATAAGACCGAGATATTCGTCATACTGGTGGAGGGCGAATACGTGCAGTACCGCCAGATCCTGCCGCCGAGGTTCGCCACCCGCGTGGTGGTGGACCTGGAGCCCTTCCGCCGCGGCATCGACCGCGCGTCGCTGATCGCCCGCGAAGGCAACAACAACCTGCTGATATTGAAGATCGCCGGCGGCGAGATGGCCATCGAGGCCCATTCCCAGATCGGCGACGTCTACGAAAAGCTGGACGTGCAGCAGGAGGGCGCGGATATAAACATCGCGTTCAACGTGAAATACCTGACCGACGTGGTGCGGTTCATCGACGCCGAGCAGATCGAGATCAACCTGAACAACGCCATCAGCCCGTGCATCATCACGCCTCACGGCGATCCGGATTACGTGCATCTGGTGCTGCCCGTGCGCACGGGAGCGACCGCATGAAAGAGAGTGAGGAGTGATAAGTGACTCACTGTACTCCTCACTTATCACTCCTCACTGAAAAAGAGGTTTCTTATGTCGTATGATTCCGGTACCATCGCCGCCGTTGCCACGGCGCCCGGGGCGGGCGGCATCGCCATCGTGCGCGTCAGCGGCGATCGGGCGGAAGAAATTTTGAAAAACATGTTCATTCCCGCGAAACCGCGGGAATGTTTTGAATCCCACCGGCTGATGTACGGCCACGTTGCCGGCGCGGACGGCGAGACGCTGGACGAGGTGATGGCGGTGCTGATGCGCGCGCCGTCCACCTACACCCGCGAGGACGTGGCCGAGATCCACTGTCACGGCGGCGCGGTGAGCGCGGCGGCGGTGCTGAACCGGGCGCTGGCGCTGGGCGCGCGCATGGCGCAGCCCGGGGAGTTCACGAAGCGGGCGTTTTTGAACGGACGCATCGACCTGGCGAAGGCCGAAGCGGTGATGCAGCTGATCGGCGCCAACGGCGAAGCGGCGGCGCGGGCGTCCGTGCGGCAGCTGGAGGGCGGCGTATCCGGGTTTGTGAAGCGGGTTTCCGACCGGCTGACGGGCGTGCTGGCGCTGCTGGAGGCGAGCACTGATTTTCCCGATGAAATAGAGGAAGAGGCCGCCGCGGCGCAGGTCGCCGGGGATTTGAGAGACGTCATAAGCGAAATCGGCGCGCGGTGCGACGGCCGCGGCGCGCGGCTGCTGCGGGAGGGCGCGTCCATCGTGCTGGCGGGGCGGCCCAACGTGGGCAAGTCCAGCCTGATGAACGCGCTTTTGAACCAGGAGCGGGCCATCGTGACCGACATTCCCGGCACCACCCGGGACGTGCTGACCGAGCGCGTGTGCATCGGCGGCGTGATGGCGGAGCTTTCCGATACCGCCGGGCAGCGGGACACCGAGGATCCCATCGAAAAGATCGGCGTGGACCGGGCGAAGAAGGCCGTGGAGAGCGCCGACGTGGTGCTGATCGTGCTGGATGCCGCCGCGCCGCTGGATGAATCCGACGGCGAGCTGCTGAAAAGCGCGGACGGGCGCTGCATCGTGTGCCTGAACAAGCGGGATCTGGCGCCGGCGGTTACGGTGGAACAGATCCGCGGCATGACGGACGCGGCGATACTGGAGATGTCGGCGGAATCCGGGCAGGGCGTCCCGGAG
>CACWVN010000067.1 GCA_902764285.1 uncultured Eubacteriales bacterium | reverse complement strand
CATTCTCATCCGCCGATTCAGGATCTGTCGCATAATCCGTTCCGCATCCGATTCATTTTTTATTCCCTCGCGCGCGGGATTATCCCAGCAGCATTCGGTCGTTGTCCAGCATCCTGCCGGAGCGTTCCCGGAAGAGATCCAGCAATCCGGGCACCGTCAGGCTGTTGCGCTCGGTTCCGGAAACATCCAGCACGATCCTGCCGTCGTCCATGATGATGGTGCGGTTGCCCGTGGTCAGAGCCGACTGCATGTTGTGGGTGATCATCAGACAGGTGAGTCCGCGCTCCGACACGATGCGCTTCGTCAGCGCCAGCACCTTCTCCGCCGTCGCCGGGTCGAGGGCCGCGGTATGCTCGTCCAGGAGCAGCAGCTTCGGCTCGGCGATGGTGGCCATCAGCAGCGACGCCGCCTGGCGCTGGCCGCCGGAGAGCAGGCCCATCTTCGTCTTCAGCCGGTCCTCCAGGCCCAGGTCCAGATCCTTCAGCAGATCGCGGAAGAAGGCGCTGTCCCGCCGGTTGACCGCGAAGAAGCTGCGGCTGGCCTTCCGGGTATACGCCAGGGCCAGGTTTTCCTCGATGGTCATGTTCGGCGCGGTGCCCCGCAGCGGGTTCTGGTACAGGCAGCCGATGTTCAGCGCGCGCTGGTAATCCTTTTGCCGGGTGATGTCCTCGCCGTCCAGCACGATCGTGCCCCTGTCCAGCCTGAATTTGCCCAGTATGGCGTTGAACAGCGTCGATTTGCCCGCGCCGTTGGAGCCCAGCACGGTAATGAAATCGCCGCGGCGCACCTCCAGGTTCACATTGTCCAGGCCCACCTTCTCGTTGGGCGTGCCGCGCTCGAAGGTCTTTTTCAGCCCGATGAGATTCAATCCGTTCATGCCGCATCCCCCTCCCGGTCCGCCCGGCGCTGGGCGATCAGCCGCTTGACTCGGGGGATCGTCAGCGCGATCACCACGATCACGGCGCTCAGCAGCTTCACGGCATAGCTGGGCATTTCCACCTTGTAGGCGACCTGCAGGATGACCCTGTAGACCAGCGAGCCGACCGCCGCGGAGACGATGCCCAGCGCAACGCCCCGATGCCCGAAGAACACCTGACCGATGATGACCGAGGCCAGGCCCACCACCAGCATGCCGGAGCCGAAGTTCAGATCGGCGTACCGCTGCTGTTCGCAGAGCAGCGCCCCGGAAAAGGCCACCAGCGCGTTGGAGATCATGATGCCCAGCACGCGGGCGCGGTCGGCGTTGATGGACGAGGAGCGCACCATTTCTTCGTTGTCGCCGGTGGCGCGGATGGCCATGCCGGACCGCGTGCGGAAGAACACCGCCAGCGCCGCCGCGGCGATCGCCACGATCAGCGCCGTGACGATCAGCGCGCTCAGGTTGGCATCGAACTTCTTGTTCCCCGTCAGGTTTACCATCAGTCCGCGGAAGGCCTTGTACAGCGTCTCGCTGGCTACCTGCGCCTCGGCCCCGGCGCTGTTCAGCTCCGTGCGCTGGAGGTACAGGTTCGACTGCCCGCCCAGCAGCATGAAGTTGACGGTGTACAGTCCCGTCATGGTCAGTATGCCGGAGAGGATCGGGTTGATCTCCAGCTTCGTCTGCAAAAGGCCGGTGATCAGCCCCGCCAGTGCCCCGGCCAGCAGCCCGCACAGCAGCGCGAGATACGGATGCCCCGCGATGGTGACGACCGCGCAGGTGCACATGCCCACCACGAAGCTCCCGTCGATGGTCAGATCCGGGGTGTTCAACACCCGAAACGCCACGAAAACGCCCAGCGCCATGGGCGCGTAGATCATGCCCTGGCTGAGCGCGGAAATCATCAGGCTCAATGCGTTCATATCGACACTTCCATTCCGTCGGAGGATGCGGGACAGGGGTTTCCCCCTGCCCCGTCAGACTGGATTATTCGCCGAAGTGGCTGGTGCCGTCCGCCTCGACGAGCACGTTGTAGTTCGCCAGGATGTCGTCGGAGATGTCCATGCCGATGCGCTCCGCCGCCTGGAGGTTCACGAAGCGGGCGTAGTCCGCCAGCGTCTGGTAGGGAATGTCCTCCGGCTGCTCGCCGCCGGCGATGCGCTCCACGATATCGGCGACCTGGCCGCCCAGCTGCACGTAGTCCACGCCAATGGTGGCGAAGCCGCCGTCAGCGACCATCGAATCCGCGCCGCAGTAGACCGGGATGCCGTACTCGTAGGCCACGTCGATGTAGGTGGACATGGCGGAGGCGATGGAATTGTCGTTGCCGGTGTACAGCGCGTCCACGTTCTTGGAGATCAGCGTCTCCACGGCCGTTTGCAGCTCGGAGAGGTTCGCGATGGAGACCTCCTCGTAGGCGATGCCGTTGGCGTCGCAATAGGTCTTGGCCGCGTTGATGGTGGAGACGGAGTTGGTCTCCGAGGAAGTGTACAGGAAGCCGATCAGCTGGTAGTCCGGCTGGAAATCGGAGATCAGGTTCACGATCTCGGCGGCGGGGATGTTGTTGGAAACGCCGGTGATGAAGCCGCAGTCGTCGCCGGTCAGGCCCGCGGCCACGGGATCGGAAACCGCCGCGAAGACCACGGGAACGCCCGCGTCGTCGAACACCATCTTGGCCGACTGGGCCGTGTTCGTGGCGATGGGCACCAGGATGTCCACGCCGTCGTTCTTCACGTTCTCCAGGATCGTGGACAGCGCCGCCGAATCACCCTCGGCGTTCTTCGTGATGATTTCAAATTCGATGTCGCTGGCCTCCAGCTCGGCGATGATGGTGTCGCGGATCTGGTTGAGGGACGTATGGGTCAGCGGCTGCACGATGGCCACGCGCACGGGTTCGGCCAGCGCGGCGCCGGCGACGACGAACATGAGGACCAGGGCCAGGGCAAGAATGCGGTTGAACATGATGATTGCCTCCTTTTATGATCGGTCGGTGGGTTACAGTCCCGCGAGGATTTCGTTCGCGAGGCGGGTGTGTTTATCGAGAACTGCCGCCGAGGCGAGCAGCGCTTCGCGTTCCGGTTGCGTCATCTGGATTTCGACGATCCCTTCGACGCCGTGTCGTCCGACGGCGCAGGGCACGCCGCAGTTCAGGCCGCGGATGCCGTATTCGCCTTCCAGCCGGACGGAGAGCGGAAGGATCATCTTCGCGCCGGTCAGGATCACCCGGCAGAGGAAAGCGGTCGACTGGCCGATGCCGAACTCCGTGGAGCCCTTGCCCTCGATGATGTCCATGCCGATGGCGTGGGTGCGCTCCAGCGCCCGCGCCGCATCGAAGCCGGGCACCTCCGCCGCCGGGCGGCCGCCGACGCGCAGCGCGGAGAACGGGATCATCGATGAATCGCCGTGCTCCCCCATCACGCAGGCTTCGACGGCCTGCCGCGGCGCGCCGGTCTGCTCGGCGATCACGCGCCGAAGCCGCGCCGTGTCCAGCAGCGTACCCGTGCCGAACGCCCGGAAGCGGTCCATGCCCAGCAGCCCTTGCAGGCAGCCCGCGATGATGTCGCAGGGATTGGTGATGCTGATCAGCAGCCCGCCGATGCCCTTCGGGCGAAGCTGGCCCGCCAGTTCATGGGCCATGCGCACGGAATCGCCCAGCAGGTCGAGCCGCGTCTGCCCCGGCTCCCGCGCTTTGCCGATGGCAACGACGGTGATATCCGCGTCGGCGCAGTCGGCGTAATCCCCGGCGCGAACGACCGGGTCGGACGGCGGAAAGCTCATCGCGTCGGCGATATCCATCGCCTGGGCCGCGGCCTTGTCCGCGCGCTTGTCGATCAGTACGATTTCATCGGCGACGCCGCCCGCAACGAGCGCCCGAGCCACGTGGGAACCGACGTGACCCGCGCCCAGGATCGTGATCTTTGTGCTCATAACGTCCTCACGCCTCCTCCGGAAAACAAAAAACCTGTTCCAACAACACAATGCTGGAACAGGAAAAAATATCCTGCGGTGCCATCCGGCTTGACGCATTATCCGCGCCCACTCTGCGCATACATTCATATGCCGGCCGTTGTTAACGAAGCGCCCGCTCCGTCTCGCATACTCAACCCGAAGGTTTTCCGCTCGCCCTCGAAAGTCCATTCGCCGCATTCGCTCCTGCCGCGCTTCCACCACCGGCGGCTCTCTGGAAAGAACGCAATATGCGGTTACTCACTCTTTCTCATCGGTTTGGCTCATTATAGCGCACCGGCGCGGACATGTCAATGCTTTAGCATGTTAAATGTATGATATCGCTTTTACCCCGGAAAACAAGCCGGATGATACAATTCCCAAAGCAGGGAAGGCCGAAGGCTTCCCTGCTTTGGGCTTTGCAGTCCGATTTCCGAGGCGTAAACTGTCAATCCACGCCCTTCAGGGCCTCCACCATGTCGATCTTCCGGTTTTTCCGGGCCACGATGATGCCGACGAACAGCGACACCCCGAAGGTGAGCACGATGCTGACGATGTAGGTCACGGGTCCGATAAACATCTTCAGCTCGTATTCCCCGGCCAGCTTGTCGATCAGCAGCTTCAGCGTCAGCGCGCCCGCCGGGATGCCCAGCAGCACGCCCACCACGGTGAGCCAGGCGTTCTGGCTGATCAGCAGCCTGCCGATCTGCCTGTCCCGGAACCCCAGCACCTTCAGCGTCGCCAGCTCGCGCGAACGCTCGATGTAGCTCATCAGGCCCAGGTTGTACAGCACCACCACGCCCAGCACCACCGCCGCGACGATCAGCAGCGCGATCATCAGATCCATGATCTGCGTGAAGCTGTCATAGGTCTCCATGATGGCGGCGTGGGACTGGGCGCTGGCGATCAGACTGCTGTCGGGCAGCTCGGACGCGGGCACGTCGGTGTACAGCGTGGTGATGCTGTAGGGAACGCCGACGCGCTCGGCGCAGGCGCGGCTCATCACCAGGTTCTCCGTCATGACCGAGCGCAGCACGCCGATGACCTTTACCGAATAGGTGTCCGAGGAGCCGTAGGGCGAAAACGTCACCGTGTCGCCCACGCGGATATCCTTTGCCAGCCGCATGCAGACGTAGGCGCCCTCGTCCGACAGCGGCGTGACGGCGTTGTCCGCGTCCACGAAGCGGTACTTGTCGCGCCCGTTGTCGACGATCTCCAGCATGACGGTTTTGCCGTTCACGCTGATGCCCGAGGCGGCGTCCCAGTCCGCATCCAGCGCGTCCGCCAGCGCCATCGCCCCGTCGGCGTCGCTGTTTTCGGCGAGGGAGACCATCGTGACGTAATTCGACACGTCCTCGTCGATCAGCCTGAGAAAGCCGTTCAGCGTGTCGCGCATGCCCAGGCCGCCCACCAGCAGCAGCATACAGCCCACGATGCCGATCAGCGTCATGGCCGAGCGCGACTTGTGGCGCAGCACGTCGCGCAGGTTCCAGCGCGTGCCGAATTGCAGCCGCTTCCACAGCGGCGTCCTCTCCAGCGCGATGCGGCGCATCTTCCTGGGCACATAGGGCTGCAGGGCCTCGGCGGCGGTCCCGGAGAGCATCTTCCTCACGGACAGCACGCTGATCAGCGTCATGAAGCCCACGATCAGCGCCAGTACGCCCCAGCAGAAGCCGGGCATGGCCAGCTCCCAGCGCGGCATATCGAAATAGGTGCCCATCATGCCGTTCGGGTTCATGATGATGTAGCAGATGCCGTAGCCCAGCGCGATGCCCAGCGCCGTGCCGATCAGGCCGATCACAAAGCCGTAGGAGGCGTAGTGGCGCAGGATGCGGCGATCCTTGAAGCCCAGCGCCTTCAGCGTGCCGATCTGCCGCTTTTCGTTGGCGGTGATGCGGTGCATCGTGGTGGTCATGGCCAGCAGCGCGATGGCCAGGAACAGCACCGGCAGGATGCCGCCCATGGCCTTGCCTTCCTTGGATTCGCCCATCGCCTCGCCGTAGGAGGTGGTGTCCTCCTTGGGCACGACCATGATCGTGCGGCCCAGCGCCTTTGCCGCCGCGGCCTCCAGCGCCTCCTTGGAGAGCGGGGAGCGCAGGTTGATCTGCGGGTAGAAATCCAGCAGGATGGCGGCCCGGTATTTCTTCGGCGTCAGATAGGCGAAGCCGAATTTTGAGTAATCCGGCATCACCTGCGTGCTGTCGCCCACGCAGATCAGCTGTTCGCCGCTCTTGGCCAGCCCCAGCACGGGCGCGGTGATCTTGAACCCTCGATACGCCAGCGTCAGCTCGTCGCCGATGGAGATGCCGTTGGCCCCGGCGAAGCGGTCCGACAGCCACAGCCCGTCCGCCTCGGGGTCATAGGGCGCGCCGTCCGTCACCAGCATGGTGGACACGGTGTAGTCCTCGCTGACGTTCAGCGAGAGGGATTGCTCCGAATCCTGTATGCTGACGTTGACGCTGAGCATGCGCGTGGCGGCGTCGATGCCGTCCACCGCCAGCAGCGCGTCCAGGTCGGCGCGGGAAAAGCCCGCCTCGGAGTACAGCCGGTAGTCGGCCAGCTTCGTCTCCTCAAAGAAGCTGCCGGTGTTGCGCTCGATGCTGTACCACTCCATGTTGAACCCCAGGAATACGCCCACGCCCAGCGCGACCATGACGATCATGGAGATGAACTGCGCCTTGTAGGCGCGGGCGGTTCTGAACAGCTTTCTGGTGAGCATTACCAATCCACCTCTTCCGCCGACAGGGGATGCGCCTGCGACTCGCAGGAGACGATCCTGCCGTTTTTCACCCGGACGACCACGTCCGCCATGCGGGCGATGTTCTGGTTGTGAGTGACGATGACGATGGTCTTGCCGAAGTCGCGCGCCATCGACAGCAGCAGCTTCAGCACGACGACGCCGGTCTGGGAATCCAGCGCGCCCGTGGGCTCATCGCACAGCAGGATCTTCGGGTTTTTGGCCAGCGCCCTGGCGATGGACACGCGCTGCTGCTCGCCGCCGGACAACTCGGCGGGGAATTGCTCCAGGTGGTCGGACAGGCCCACGCGCGCGATCATATCCTCGGGGTCGAGGGCGTCGGCGCAGATCTGCTTCACCAGCGCGACGTTCTCGTAGACGGTCAGCGTGGGAATGAGGTTGTAGAACTGGAACACGAAGCCGACGGTGGAAGCGCGGTAATCGGCCAGCGTGTCGCTGGAATAGCCGGAGATATCCTGTCCGTTGACCAGGATCTTTCCGGATGTGGGGTTGTCCAGCCCGCCCAGCAGGTTCAGCAGCGTGCTCTTGCCCGCGCCGCTGGGGCCCAGCACGACGATGAACTTCCCTTCATCCAGGCTCAGGTTGACGCCGTCCAGCGCCTTGAGTTCGTGGTCTCCGCTGGTGTAGACGCGGGTGACATCCTTGAATTCGACAATGGGCATAAAAACATCTCCTCAGGACAAGCGCAGTATCGGGATTATTCGCTACTTCTAAACAGGAATCGCCTCTGATCCCCACGGGCGGCTTCGAAAAGCCCGATTTTCCGAGGTCCCCACAGGGCGGCGACGAGGTTATATGCATCTAACCTCGGTCTTTTATTATAGTTATACAAGATTAACCTGTCAAGCGATTCAAAAAGACTTTACCTTTCACTGCTGCATCCGCCGGACGGAGCACGGGCATGCTTCTATGAATACGCAGCTGCTGCGGGGCTATGGATTGCACAACCGCACATCCGCCTGACAGAAACCAAATGCGCGGTGTTCATACTGTTTATGAACACCGCGCATTCGCAGGGCTTTCAAACCAACCGGCGCATAGGGCTTTGAAACGTCACGGGGATTGAGCGGAAAGGCTGAAAACCCGACGGGTTTCAGGTCCGGTCTCTGGGCCGGGCAGCCGCGGCAAAATCAAAGATTATGCCGCGGCGCCTCGAGCTGCATTTCAAGGCGATTTCCAGGTGCCGGTCGGGCAGACCAACAAATCCAACGGATCTGTTGTCTTGCAGGGTTACTGATTGCAAGGGGGATCAACGCAAAAATGCAGTTTTGAACGTAGAAAATGCGGTTCGCGCATTTGGAAACAGTCTCTAATCCGCGTGATGGGCCTCTTTCACGGCATACATCATCCGATCGCCCGCCATGATGCACTGTTCGATGTCGTCCGTCTTCTGAAGCACCCTGACGCTGTACCCCACGCTTGCGCTGACGGTGAAGCTGTTTTTCTCCGCTTCGTTCAGCCTTTTCAGCGTCTCCTCCATGCTGCGCGCGTACGTTTCCGCCCCGCCGCCCTCCGGCAGGAACACCGCGAACTCGTCTCCGCCGATGCGCGCGCCGAGCGCTCCCGGCGGCAGCGTCGATTGGATCGCCCTGCCGATCAGGCGTATGGCGGCATCCCCGGCAGCGTGGCCATAGGTGTCGTTGATCTGCTTGAGGCGATCCATGTCCACGCTGACAAAGGCGATTTCCCTGCCCACCAGATCGGGCCATTCGGATTCCAGCTTTTCCATAAGTCCGCGCCGGTTCAGCAGGTTCGTCAGCACGTCCGTGATGCTGCTGCGCCGCCGCTCCTCGTACAGCTGCATCAGCTCATCCCACATGCGGATGTTCTCCAGCGCAATCGTGATCATCACGTTCGTATGCGTAAACGCCCGCGACGGCACCTGTCCCGGCATGTACTGCAGCACATTGTATCCCAGATTGCGCCCGTTTTGGTGCAGCAGCTTCACGAACAGCAGTTGCGGCTCGTCCTGCCGCTCCGCCATTGCCGGCAGTATGCTGTTTCGCTCAAACGCGATCATGGGCATCCCGCAGTCCCGCTGATCGCGCATGGCGTGCACCAGCCGGGCCCTGTCGCCCCGGGCGTGCGTCAAATCGGCGGAATCCTCAAGCAGGCAGATATAGAGATCCCGCAGGATGGGGTTGTAGACCCTGTGGTCGATCAGGACCTCGTGAAGCCTGGTCAGATTCGTACAGGCGCCGAGGTCGATGCCCATGTTGTTCATCATGGCGTCCTGATCGTTGTCCAGCTCCAGCAGAGCGGAGGTATGCTCGCTGACCTTTCTGAAAAAGTCCGCATGGCGCTTGCCGCAGCCGCAGCTTTCCCCCAGTACGAACTTGCCGGGCAGCGCTGTTTTGACGTGGCCCGACGGCGCGGCGCCGCCGCGAATCTGGCTGTCCAGGCGGTTCATCGCCTCGACCACCATGCGCGCATAGTCCGGCTGGATGGTCGTCAGGCTCGGCATGTCCACGCCGAGCACAGGAACGTGGTCAAAGCCCGTCACGACCACATCTTCCGGCACTCGAATGCCGCGGCCGGCCAGCACCCGCATCAGGCCGACCGCCATATGGTCGTTCGCGCAGACGACGGCTTCCGGTATATCTTCCGGGTCGCTGAAAAACGCGTCGAAGGCTTTATCGCCGCAGTTGGACCACAGGTTTCCGGAGCATATGCTTCCCTCCGGAACCGGCAGGCCGTGCGCCTCCATCTCCTCCCGGAACACCTTCAGACGGGCCTCCGCTTCGGTATGGCCGGGAAAGCCCGTCTGGAAGCAGATGCGTTTGAAGCCGTGGTCCTCGATCAGGTGGCGGATCAGAGGGCGGATCGCCTCGTTTTCATCGGTATAGACGCAATCGTACTCCGGGTTATCGTCCCGGATCGCAACGACCGGACAGCGCACGCGGCTGCGCAGCATGTCGTACAGGCCGTCTCGGAACCAGCCCTCGTCGTAGCTGGTGGGAACGACAATGACGCCGTCCAGCCTGTCGACGGCGGCAAAACGGAAGATTTCGTTTTCCTGGATGTCATAGTCGTTCTGCTGCAGATTGTATTCGATGGAAGTAAACACGACGATATCATAATCCAGGCGCCTGCCTTCCTTTTCCAAGGCATTGAACACGGCGTCGTCGAAATGAGAAAAAACCTTGTTGATAAAGACGCCTATGGTCTTGCGGCGGGAAAAAATCATAATATCATCCTCTGATCAATGGTTAGAGCGTGTTGCTAAAGGCAAGGAGATGCCTTTTCGAGCGGAAAGGCTGAAAACCCGACGGGTTTTCGGGTTCGGCCTATGGGCCGAACGGCCGCGGCCTGCATTTCCGCCGTACTCTCCGCCGACGTGCGCAAAGGCGGCAGCAGCGCATCGGCTCCCACCGCCGCATTTATCCGGTCTCCCCGGTCGCGGTTTCGCGCCGGGTTCCATCCTGCAACGCGAAACGCGGGCCCTACATCCCGCTTTCCTGATAGAACACGCCCACCATCGCGCCGACGCCGTCGGCGGGGGTGGCGATCTCCTGCAGCGTCCATCCGTCGCTCACGTACTCGTTGATGATCTTCTCCGCTTTCGCCAGATCCTTCTCCCGGCTGGCGCTGAAGCCCTTGTTCAGGTATACGAGCTTGTATTCCTTCATGGCAATTCGCATCTCCTTTGACTTGCGTATTCCGATACATCCATAGAATACCACAAAAATGAACCGTATTCAAGGGATCGCGCCCATGAAAGGCTGCGCGCCCGCGTCCCCGCCGCATGGCCGCTGAGCGGGACAGTATTCGCGTTTCTTCCTTGCGCATGCCGCGCCGGTTCTGAATGTCAGTATTGCCATGGATTCACTTGCATGGTATAATCGAGATGTCCCATATCCGAACCCGCCGGCCCGTCGCTCGATGAAAGGAGACCCGCCATGTTTGTCTTTCCGGAAGAAATCAGATATGCGTATGAAAGGCTGCCGATTCCCCTGGTCGTCCACCAGTTTATCGACGAAACCGTCGTCCCTCTGCTTGTCTCGGACGGTTTCTGCCGCCTGGTGGGAATGGACCGGGAATCCGCGATGAAATGGTTCTCCGGCAGCCAGTATGAACGGGTCCATCCGGACGACGTGGGCAACGTCGCCCGCGTCAGCGATGAATTTGCGCACAAAAGAAGCTGCTACGACGTCGTTTTCCGCGCCAGGCACGCGGATGGATACCATCGTCTGCACGCCTTCGGGGAATGGATGACGACGCGTGACAGGACCGATCTGGCGGTATTGATCTATACGGATATCACGGAGAGCGGAAAAGCCATCATCGAATCCACGCAGGAATATCGCTTTTTCCAGCAGGACGCCTTCTATACCGACCCGGTTACCGGCCTGCCGAACATCAATTATCTCATCAAGTTCGGAAACGAGCGGATGCACGCGCTGCGCGTGGCAGGGAAAAAGCCGGTGCTCATCTCATTTGACGTGAACGCCATGCAGTCCTACAACAATCAGTACGGAATCGAAAAGGGCGACGATCTGCTGCGGCTGATCGCGTCTCTGCTCCAGGAAACCTTCCCCGACGCCCTGCTGGTGCGCGGCGTCGAAGACCATCTGATCGTCGTCGCGGAGATGCAGGAGCGGGAACAGCTCACCTCCGCCATCGAGCGGCTCAACCGGAGCATCCGAAAGAAAGCCTACGGCAACACGACGGGCATCCAGGCGGGCATCTGTGAAATGGGCGATAACATACGGATCGCCGAAGGCATCGATCACGTCAACCATGAGCTCCGGCGGATCGGTTCAAACCTGAATACGATCTGGCGGTTCTTCTCCCGGGAGGCGGACGAGGAATACTGGAATCAGAGGTATATCGTAGAAAATTTCGATAAAGCGCTGGAGAACCACTGGTTCAAGGTGTACTACCAGGGGATCAGCGAAACGCAAACCGGACACGGGGTTGCGCTGGAGGCGCTCGCCAGATGGGGCGACCCCATCCGCGGGATCATTTCCCCCGCCGCGTTTATCCCCGTCCTCTCCAAATACCATCTCCTCTACAAGCTCGATCTGTATATGTTCGAACAGGTATGCCGCGAAATCAGCGTCCGGCACGAGGCCGGGCTGCCGCTGGTCCCCGTTTCCGTGAACTTTGCCCGTCAGGATTTTGACCAGGTGAACATGCCCGCCGAATTGGCCGGCATCATTGATCGCCATCAGATCGAACGGTTCGGCATCGGCAGGGATTATTTCATCATCGAGATCACCGAGCAGGATATGGCTACGGCGCCGGAACAGTTTTACGAGCAGCTGTCGAAGCTCCGCTCGAGCGGCTTCCGCGTATGGCTGGACGACTTCGGCAGCGCGTATTCTTCGCTGAACGTCTTCAGCAAATTTGAAGTGGACCTGATCAAGTTTGATATGGAGCTGATCCGCAATCTGGATCAGCAAAAGGGCGTCAATCGCGAGATCCTCAGGGCCATCGTCGGGATCTGCCGGAAGCTGGGGATACACACTTTGGCGGAGGGCGTGGAAAACGAGGAACAGGAGGCGTTTCTCGATCAGATCGGCTGCGACCTGGTTCAGGGGTATTACCTGCACCGCCCGGAACCGTTGGATACCATCCTATACAGGTGTCAGCACGGGCAGCGAGTCCATCAGATGGTAACGGACGAAAGGCGAAAACATCTGATCTGACGCCTCCGCGGCATTCTCCGCCGCAAAGCCGGTCCCGGGATGCATGCCGGCGAGGCGGCACATTCCGCGAAGTCTCCGGGTCGGCGATCCCGGCGACGATGAGACCCGGCCCATTGGATCCGCCGGCGGGCTGCGAGAAAGGGGAAGACCGATGACGACCCAAGTCCTCTACCCCATCCTCTATCTGGAGATCAACCTCACCGCGATACTGCTCATACTGTTCATCCGCTTCAAGACGCTGGGCATCTCCAAGATGGTCTCCCAGAGAAACTTCTCCTTTGCCATCGATGCCGAGATCGCGTTCTTCCTGTCGGACACGGTGGCGGTGCTGATTTCCTGCGGCCTGATCCCCTTCTCCAGGGCGGGCCTGCTCGCCAGCAAAACCGTCTATTTCTTTTCCACCGCGCTGATGTGCTTTTTCTGGTTCATCTACTTCGAACACCTGCAGGGATCGGGCTTCGTCGCGTCCCGAAAGCTGGTTTTGATTTCCTCATGCCTGGTGTGGGCGATGGCAGTTTTGCTGCTGGTCAACCTGCCCTCGGGAATCCTGTTCTATGTGGATGACGGCGACGTCTACCACCGCGGACCGTTTTTCCTGCTTCAATACCTGCTCTCCTACATCTACGTCTTCGCCGCCTGCGGACATGCGCTGATCGGCGTGTTTCGGCGGAAAAACCTGTCGCACCGCCGCCTTCTGATCTCCCTGGCGCTGTTCCCGATCGCGCCGGCCGGGGCGGGCATCCTGCAATTCATCTATCCGCAGCTGCCCGTGGCCTGCGTAGCCCTGGCCTTTGCCACGATGATCATGTACCACAACTGGCTGGACGAGATCCTGTCCATGGACCCGTTGACCCGTCTGAACAACCGCAAGCAGCTGTCCTTTCACTATGAATCGTGGCAGCGGCAGGGCGATTCCACACCCCTGTACGTTTTGATGATCGACGCAAACAAGTTCAAATCGATCAACGACACCTACGGCCACATCCAGGGCGACGCCGCGCTGGAGAGAATCGCGGACGCGCTGAGGATGGCGTGTGGGGCGCTTCCCCACCGCGCGAACATCGCCCGGTACGGCGGCGACGAATTTGTGATTCTGGCAAAAGCAGAGGAGCCCGCGGTCATCGATCGGTTGAAGGAGAGAATCGCCGCGTATCTGGAGCAATTGAATCGCGAAGCGCGCGCCCCCTACGGCCTCACCGTCAGCACGTCGCCGTAGCGGAGAAGAGAAAGGCTTTGAAAGAACTGATCGAACAGGCGGACGCCGCGCTTTACGCGGAGAAGCGAAGGTGACCGCCGAACAGTTTTCATTCCCGTTTTGTACAATATGCGGCGGGCGCGCTTTACTGCTTCAAGGCGGAAGATGTGAAGGCGCTGCTTTGCAAGATGGCGAGGCGGTTCCCGGGAGCGGTGCCCGCGTTCGGTACCTGCAACCGACGCGGTGCGAGGAAGATGATCCGCTCCTGCGACAGCCTCGTGAAGATGATCATCGTGAAGATCCGGTTCCGGCAGAGCACCGACAACGCCTGTCGCGCGAAAAGGGCTTGCCGTGGTGGCAAGCCCTTTTTCTGCGCATTACTGCATATTACGCCGCGGGTTCTTCCTCCGCCGCCTCCGCCAGGTTCTCCTCGCAGAACAGCGCAATGACGTTCTCGATCATCGCCTGGTCCGCGTCCGCCGGGAAGCCCGCCGCCAGCCAGTAGGCGTAGGGGCCCGCGTTGTACTGGGTCAGCGCGTCCACTTCGCTGCCGTAGCGGAACTCCAGGTGATAGGTGGTCGCGGGCGTGTCGGGCATCATGTAGAAGTACTTGAATTCGCCCGCGTCCGCGTCGGCGGTCTCGTAGAGCGTGCCGTCC
>CACWVN010000066.1 GCA_902764285.1 uncultured Eubacteriales bacterium | reverse complement strand
CGTGACTGCGCTTGCATCCTCAGTCCGGCTTTGCCGGACGCTCCTTTGCCCGCCGACCCGGAAAACGTTCCGTTTTCCTAATCATTATATCATGCCAAATCCTTCCGCGCAAGGATAAGGCAGGCTGTCCCGGGGCGATCCCGCCCGGGCAGCCTGCCTTTTCACCTTGTATCGCCGCCGGCCGCCTGGATAACTCGTTTCCACCGGCTCTGAAGCTTCAGGAACCCGGTTTACGGGGCTTCCGAAGCAAGGCTCTGCGGAAAGGAGCCATCATAGAGCCGCCTACAGGCGAACCTGCGCCGGTCCGCCGTCCTGCGCCGCCTTCCTGGCCTCCTCCATCTCCTCTTCCCAGTGCAGATGCCGGTATTCCTCCGCCCGGGGGTCGGATTCAAACCAGCGCAGGAAATCCTCCATCATCGGCAGCGTCCAGCGCGTGTCGATCTGGGCGGTGGTATAGGTCTTGCTCTGCAGGCGGTCAAAGCCGAAGATATCCCGCACGTGGGATTTTTCCGCGTTCTCCACCACCTTCTCCGCGTGCTGGGCGGGGATGAAGATCACGCCGCTGATCGTGCCCAGCACCACGTCGCCGGGCATGCACACCGCCTGCCCGACGCGGCAGGGCAGGTTGTAACCGGTCATCACGCAATTGCCGATGCCCGTGGGATCCACCCCGCGATAGTAGATCTGCAGGCCGTCGATCTTCACGATCTGCTGCAGATCCCGCACGCCGCCCCAGATCACCGCGCCGCCGCGCTTGGTGCGCGTGCGGATGGCCGTGGACAGGTTGCCGCCCACGTAGGTGCCCTCGAAGATCTTGTCGTACAGGTCCACGACGACCACGTCGTCCTCCACCAGGGAATCGATCACCCACTGGTTGTAGAAGCCCTTGCGGCCCTCCTCCTTTTCGCCGATCTGCCGAAGCGCCGCGTCCAGATCCGGGCGGAAGGGCATCATGATCGCGGTCACGGCGCGCCCCACCAGGATATCGCTGCCGTGCGTCATCTTGAAGTCGCACTCCCAGTTGTTGCGGTAGCCCATCTGCCACAGCGGGCCCCAGGCCTCTTCAAAGGTGATCTTCCGCATGCGCCGCAGCACGTCCGAACTGACCATGGGGCGCCCGTCGGGCAGGCGTTCCCCCGTCCATTCCGGCGTCAGGCGAATGATGGTTTCAGGATCGTTGAAAAACATGCGTCTCTTCCTCCGTTCGTATCGTCCCGTTCAGATCAGTACGACGCCCTTGTCCAGCCGGATACCGTCGCCCGTCACGGCGGAAGCGCCCTGCGAACACAGGTACCACACCATCTCGCCCACGTCCTCGGGCGTGACGAGGCGAAGGGGCGGCGCGTCGGGATTCCGGCATTCCGGCGGGTAGACGGAGCGCATCGGCGCCCGGCCCGTCTTGAATTCGATCTTACAGCCGCCCAGGTCCACGGCGTTCACCGTAATGCCGTCCGCGAACAGCTCCAGCGCCAGTTCCCGGGTGAACATGCGGATCGCGCCCTTGGTCATGGCGTAGCCCGCGTCAAAGCAGGTCGGCCGCTTGCCGTGGATGCTGCAGATATTGACGATCCGGCCGCATTCGCTGGCACGCAGGTATGGCAAACACGCCCGCGCGGCGTGAAAATACCCGCCGATGTTGATCTCCCACAGTTTCCTGAGCGTATCGTAGTCGTATTCGTCGATGTAGCGGTTGTGCTGCATCGCGGCGTTGTTCACCAGGATGTCGAGCCGGCCCCAGCGATCGATGATTGCGTCGACCATATCCCGGATCCGGGATACGTCGGCCACGTCGGCCCGATAGACGAACGCCTCGCCGCCGGCGGCCTCCACGGCGCGCAGCGTCTCCTCCGCCATGGCGGGGTTGGCGTTGCAGTTGATGCAGCAGCGCACGCCGCGGGAAGCGAGCGTCCTGACGATGCCCGCGCCGACGCCCTTGCCGCCGCCCGTCACGAGGGCGACCCTGTTTTCGGTACGTTCCGCCATGTCAGGGCCTCCCTTCCGCGCGGGGTCGGCAGGTATAGAACAAGGTCATGCCGCCGTCGGCCCGCAGGTCGCCGCCGGACAGCGCCGCCGCGCCGGGCGTCAGCAGGAACGCCACCAGCGCGTTCAGATAGCCCGGATCGGGCAGCTTCCGCTCGGGATAGCGCAGATCCACGCCGTAGTACAGGCTGGAAACGGCGCTGCGGCTGTCCGGGTCGGTCGGCGCGATGCCCTTCTGGATGAAATACGAGCGCACGCCGTATGTCCCGTAATCCTGGGCGACCTCCCTGGACAGCATCTGCACCGCGCCGCAGCCCATGCTGAACAGCGCGCCAATGCCCACCGGCTTCTCGGCGTGGATGCTGTTCAGGTAGATTATGCTGCCGCCGCCGTTTGCCTTCATCAGGCCGCAGAACACCTTGGTCACGCACCAGGCGGCCATGGGCCCCTCGTCGGCGGCGCGGCGCCATTCGGCCTCCGATACGGCTTCAACGGCGCCCAGGATGCGCGGCGGCGCGGGATGGATCACCCCGGCAAGGGACTCCTGAAGCGGTTCGGCAAAGGCCGACAGCGCGCTTTCATCCCACAGCCGGATCTCCCGCGGCACCGTCTCCACCCGGTAACCCAGCGACAGCAGGTGCGCCCGGACGTCCCGGGCTTCCGCCATGCGGTCGTCCGTCAACACGATGGTGTTTTTCACGTTGTCCGCCTCCGTCAGCTCCACAGACGGTCGTGGGAAACCACGTCGTCCCAGCGGCTGGTCTCGGCCCACAGCTCCGGATAGGCCGGATGCAGGTGTTCCCGGATCACCTCGTCGTTGTAGTCGTCCACGCCCAGCCCGGGCCTGTCCGGCACCTCGATGAATCCGTTTTCCACGATCTTCTTCGGCGCGCCGATCACCATGTCGTCCCACCAGGGCACGTCCACCGAGTGGTTCTCCAGCACGTAGAAGTTCTCCGTGGCCGCCACGCTGTGCACGCAGGCGTAGGCCGATACCGGGCTTTCCGCCATGTGCACCGCCATGGCCACGCCGTAGCGCTGGGCCAGGTCGCCGATCTTCTTGTTTTCAAGGATACCGCCGGACGTGAGGATGTCCGGATGGATCACGCTCAGCGCCAGCCGGGTCAGCAGCGGCTCAAACCCCTCCGCCAGGTAGATGTCCTCGCCCGTGCAGATCGGCACCGTGGTGCTCTCGCTCAGGCGCTTGTACTGATCGGTGTACTGCCAGGGGATCATATCCTCCGCCCAGGCGATATTGTATTTTTCGATCCGGCGGCACAGCCGGATGCAGTCCTCCACGCAGATGTGGCCGAAGTGGTCGATGGCCAGCGGGATCTCATAGCCGATCACGTCGCGCACGTCCTTCACGTACTGCTCCAGCACGTCCAGGCCCTTCTCCGTCACGTGAATGCCGGTAAACGGATGCGGCACGTTGAACAGGTCGTAGGCGCGGTTGCGCAGGGCGCGCTCGTCTTCCGCCACGCCGCCGCCCCACGACAGGTGCTCCAGCGCGTTCATTTCATCCATCAGACCCAGCGGCGCGCACACCGTGCCGGGCTCGCCCTTCAGAATGCCCAGCCCCAGATCCATCTTCAGGAACGTGAACCCCTTGTCCATCCGCGCCTTCAGCGCGTTGCCCATGTCCGTGCCGGTGTGCTTGCCGTCCACGTCGGTATCGCAGTAGATGCGGATCCGGTCGCGGTATTTGCCGCCCAGCATCTGGTAGACCGGCACGCCGTAGGCCTTGCCCGCCAGATCCCACAGCGCCACTTCCACGCCGCACACGCCGCCGCCCTGGCGCGCGGGTCCGCCGAATTGTTTGACGCGGCGGAACAGCTTTTCGACGTTGCAGGGGTTTTCGCCCAGCAGCCGGCTCTTGAGCATTTCGGCGTACACCCGGTTGCCCCCGTCGCGCACTTCGCCCAGGCCGACGATGCCCTGGTTGGTGTAGATCTTCATCAGCGTGCAGTGCATCGGCGCGCCCACCACGTCGGTAAAGCGGATGTCGGTGATGCGCAGCTGGCTGGGATATGAATTGCGGTTGACCTTGCCTGAGACCATCTGTTCCATGGCCATTCCCCTTTCTTCTGTCAAATGGTTCGCCAAGCGCCCGGGCGCGCCGGACGTCTATTTCAACGCGGACAGGCACACCGGATGTCCGATTTCCAGGCCCATGCCGGCGTCCTCCAGCCGCAGCGAACGGCGGTCCAGCCGATAGGCGCGGATGACGCTGTCCCGCTGGCTCGCCGCCAGGACGTAATCCCCGCACAACGCAAAGTCCCGGGGTTCCGCCACGCAGCCGGAGATGACGGGCTCGCCGAGCGTTCCGTCGGGTCGCACGGCGCAGACCGCGATGCTGTCATGGCCGCGGTTGGAAGCCAGCAACCGTTCGCCGTCCTCCGTGATGCGGATCGCGGCCGCGGTGTTGCCGCCCTCAAACCCCGCGGGCAGCGTGGAGACCGACTGGACGATTTCGTATCCGTCTTCGCGACGCCGCAGGGCGTATACGCGGCTGCCGAGCTCCGCGACGCAGTACAGCCAATCCGGATGCTTCGGGCTCCACGCCAGGTGCCTCGGCCCGCTGCCCGCAGGCATGGCGATGCGCCCGGTTTCGCCCAGTTGTCCGCCCGCGTTCCGATAGATCACGACGGCGTCCGTTCCCAGATCGCAGACGTACAGCGATCCGTCGATCTCCATGGAAAAATGGGCGTGCGGTCCTTCCTGGCGTTCGGGATTGGGGCCGGAACCGGCGTGCGTCCTCAGATCCGTGCGATCCAGTATGCGTCCGGATTCGTCCAGCGCAAACGCCGCGAGGCTGCCGCTCATGTAATTCGCCGCGTAGAGCCAGCGCTGATCCCCGGACAGGGACAGATGGCACGGGCTGGAGCCCTGCGTCAAACAACCCTCGGATCGCCTGTCCAGCGGCCCGTCCAGGCATCCCGCGACCACGGCGCCCGCCTCCGTCTCCTCGACCGCGTAGAAGACGCGCCCGTTGGGATGGGGCAGCACAAAGCTGGGATTGGCATAGCCGGCGCCGGCCGCCTCCACGGTCAGGCCCGCCGCCGGATCGAAGCCGATCCTATAGATCCCCGTTTCCGTCTGCGCGGCATAGCTGCCGACAAGAAATGTGTACTTCATATCCGTTCCCTCGTTCGGCCGGTCGTCCCGACGGTTTGCAGGCTCCCGGGGCCGCCATCCATATATTATCATTTTTCTATGGATAGCATATCGCCTCACGCGGGTTTTGTCAAGCGGAACAGGGCCGCCGATGGAAAAACAGCCCCGGAAACGGCATGTCTACGGAGCTGTTGAGCTGGTACACCTTCAGGGGTTATACGCGAACATAATAACAGACCGTATCCCATAGTCGGATACGGTCTGGCTGGTACACCATCAGGGGCTCGAACCCTGGACACCCTGATTAAGAGTCAGGTGCTCTACCAACTGAGCTAATGGTGCATGTCCTTAAGTACTGGGTTATTATACCCCTTTTCGACACCGCTGTCAAGGGCCGAGCGGGCGCGCATCGTTGAATTGCGCGGGTTTTTGCGTTTATTCCGCGTTAAAACAAGTGCCTTCCGGGCGAAAAAGATCCGGAGCCGATGAAGCTCCGGATCTTTCGCCCCAGGCGCCGTCCAAACCCGTCAGGGCTGATAGATCACCAGATCGGCATTGCCGCCGGCGTACCAGCGGGTCTTCTGATACTTGCTGCCCCAGAACCAGGATTTCTTGCTGTACGACCGGATATTGGCGGCGATGCTCCTGGCCGCGTAGTTGTAAAACTCCCCGAGGGTCACCCGGCCGTTGCCGTCGGTATCGGCCGCCCGGGTGCCGGTGTACTGGCCGGCCTTCTCGTCATATCCGATGCCCTGCAGCAGGAAGAAGGTGAAGAAATCCACCGCGTGGTTGACATCATTGATCTTATAGTAGGTCGCCGTGGTATCCGAAGCCGCCGTCAGCACGGAGATCCGCCCGCCTTCGCGATCCAGGTTATCCTTCATATCTTCAATAAACGTGCCGCTGTAGCAGGAATCGAGCACCAGGATGACCTTGCCCTTGATGCGGCGGACGCAGTTGAAGATCTCCGAAGACGTCATGTAGTAGTTCGCGGAGGAATTGACGCCGCTGTACCCGGGCAGCGACATGCGGTAACCGCTGTAGGTGCCCGTCTTGTGGCCGTGCGCGCACAGGTAGACGATGCTGACATCGTCGTCCGTGGTGCCGGAGAAGAAGCTGGAAATGCCGGAAAGGATGTCCTTCTTCGAGGTATTGCCGATCACGCGGGTGCTGTACCGGCCGCCGTCGATGTTCGATCCGGCGAAGACCTTCGCCATGCTCGAAGCGTTGTTCTTCGTAAAGGGCAGATACCCGGAAACCCTACTGTCGCAGTAATTGTAGGCCGCGAACAGCCGGTAGTTCGGCTGGGGCGAAGGCTCGGGCTCGATCGTCAGCAGCACCTTGACGGAAGTCCGCAGGCCGTTGCTGGTCACGGCGGTGATCCACGCCATGCCCTTTGCCTTGAAGGTGACATAGCCCTTTTCATCCACGGCGGCCACATCCGGGTCGCTGCTGGAGAAGGTCACGACGCCATCCTCGTCCGGCGCCCCGAATGCCCACGTCAGCTGCACGCCGCCCGCGCTGGTATACGCGTCGATGCTCGCGGGGCTGAGCGACAGCTTCGACGGCGCGTTGGACACGGTGACCGTGCAGGCACCGGCCAGCGGCCTGCCATTGACGGACGCGGTGATGTGCGCCTCGCCCGCCACGCGGGCGATGACCTCGCCCTGCGCGTTGACCGTCGCCACCGAGGGCGCATCGGATTCATAAGCCACGTTGGCGGCAAACACGCCATTTTCGGGCGCGCGGACGGCCACCATAGCCCGCTCGCCCACGGCCAGCTTCAGCTGCGCGGGATCGAGCGCGTATTCGGCGGATTTGTCGGCGACCGTCACGGTCATCGCGGCGGTCAGGTCGCCGGCCGAGGCGGTAATCACCGCTTCGCCCGCGGCCAGTGCGGTCAACGCGCCGTTCTCCGCCACGGAGACGACCCCGGGCGCATCCGACGACAGGTTCGCCGCCACGGCGTCGCCGTATTCATCGCGCACCGCGGGCAGGAAGTTCTCGCCCACGGCCAGGCCGACCGCGTCGTGGTCAAAGGAGATCGCCGTCGGCGCATCGCCCGCCACGTTCACGGAGAGCGTCGCGGTGACGTCGCCCACGGTGGCGGTGATCACGGCGGTTCCGTTCCGCTTGCCGGTGACGCGCCAGGCGTCGTCCTCCTCGGCCCAGCTCATGGACGCGATGGAGGTATCGCTGCTCTTGTAGCTGGCGCCGCGCAGCTCCGCCGCGGAGGTGTTCGCGCCGCTCAGCTTCGGCAGGAGCGTCGACTTGCCCACGCGCACGGTGATTTCCCCGGTCTCGAAGGACAGGCTGGCGGGCAGCGCGCCGTCGGGCTTGGTGACGGTGATGATGCAGTTCGTCTCCGCGCCGCCGGTGGAGCGCACCACGATCGTGGCGTAACCGGAAGCCACGGCGGTGACCAGGCCGGTATCGGTGACGGTGGCCACGGCGGGGTTGCTGCTTTCGTAGGCCGTGACGTCGCCGGATGTCATATATTCGTTCTCATACGTGATCTGATAGGTCTGGCCGGGCGCCAGGGTCTTCCTGTACTGGGTGTAATAGGTGTCCGTCAGCTTGTCGAAATTCAGATCGTATTCCGCGTTCAGCGTGACATAGCTGGGCGCGGGCAGCACCGTGACGTATACGCTGCGGCGCCTGCCGTTATAGGCCGTGGCCGTCAGAACGGCCGTGCCGGTCTGCACGCCGGTGATGTTGCCGTCGGCGTCCACCGTCATGACGCTNNNNTGGCGACGGTCACGCGGCTGGTCTGCCCCACGCCGATGACCGGGCTGGCGGGAGCGATATAGACCTTCGTGGGCGCCTTGACGACCCGCACCAGGCAAGAGGCCGTGACGCCGTTGTACGCCTTCACCGTGACGTAGACATAGCCCTTCTTCCGGCCGGTCACGACGCCGTCCTGCGTAACGACGGCCTTCTTCCGATTGCCGGAGGAGACGGAATAGCCGATGGCGGTCAGATCTTCGCCGTTCGGCCCGCGCAGCACGGGAGACAGCGCCAGCGTCTGCCCGATGCCGAGGACGGCGCTGGTCGCCGACAGTTCGATGGACTGGGGCGCTTCCAGAATCGTCACTTCGCAAACCGTCTCCACGCGGTTGTCGCCGGAGAGATGGGTGGTGACGCCGTTATAGGCGGCGACGCGCACATAGGCCACGCCCGGCTCGCCGCCGGTGATTTCGCCGGTGGCGGGGTCAATGGCGATGCTGCCGGTGCCGTTCTGGGCGGTAAAGGTATATGTAGACACGGATTCCGCGCCGCCCGCGCCGACGACCGACGCCGGCACGGCGCTGGTCATGCCGCGGGCGATGGTCATCTTTTCGGGCAGGAAAACCTGGTCCGGCGCGGCCAGCACCTTCACGGCGCAATAGGCCCTTCTGCCGTTATACGTCTGCACCGTGATCGTCGCCGAGCCGGGCACGCCGGAAGTGACGACGCCGTCGGCATCCACGGACGCCACGGACGGATCGGACGAGATAAAGGTGATCGTGGACGCGGCCTTCCGGGTGACGGCCGTCTTGAGCGCGCAGGTCATTCCGCCTTCGGACATCACGATGCTGGCCGGGCTGACGTATACGCGCGAGGGCGCCTTGCAGACGTGAACCAGGCATCTGCGCTCGATGCCGTTGTGGGTCTTCGCGTAGACGTACGCGTAGCCCTTTTTCCTGCCATAGATTTCGCCCGTGACAGGGTTGACCCAAACCTTTTTGGCGTTGCTGCTGCGCCAGGTGACCACCGCGGCGCATTCTGTCTCCCCTTCCTTGGGGATCAGCGTCGCCCGCAGGCCGGTATAGGTTTCTTTCAATCCGATGGAGAGGCTTTCCGCGCTCAGCTGCATATCGCCGGGCGCTTCCACGACCCTGATGACGCAGGGGCTTTCGGAACGCGCGCCGTTGTGCGCGGTCACGATCACCTTCGCCTCGCCCCTGTGCACGCCGGTGACGGCGCCGGTCGCCGCGTCGACGGCGATGCAGCCGGGATCGGCGGAGTCCGGATCGACGGTGAACGTCAGGCCCGCGATGGTATCGCTGCCGTCGGCGGCCCGGATGAACACGGCCGGCGTTTCCGTCTGTTCGGCGGCGATGGAGAGGGTGCCGGAGGCGAAGCCGACGCTGGCCGGCGCGCCCAGGACGGTAACCACGCATTGGTTCCACCGGCCGTTGTACGCGGCGGCGGTGATGGTGGCCGTGCCCGCGCCGACGGCGGTGATCAGGCCGGTCTCGTCGACCTGGGCCACGGCGGCGTCGCTGGAGGTATAGGTGACTTTACCGGACTGCGTGCCCTTTTTGAAGGCCACGGTCAGCTGCTGCTGCATGCCTTCGGCCAGCGTGACGCTTCCGGGAGCGACGTACACCCGGGTGGGCGCCTTGTAAACGCCGACGAGGCAGGCCTTTTCAATGCCGTTTTCAGAGGTGGCGTAGACGTAGGCGTAGCCCCCCTTCCGGCCGTATATCGCGCCGGTTTCGGGGTCGATCTGGACCTTGCTGTTGCCGGCGCGCCAGGTGATCTTCCCCGCGGCGTTCTCCGGCACCAGGGAGGCGGTCAGGCCGGTATAGGTTTCATACAGCCCGATCGAGATCGATTCGGCGGAGAGCAGGATATCCGAAGCCTCGGGCGCGGGTTCCGCCGGCGCGGGCGCTCCCTCTGCCGCAGGCGCTTCCTCCGCCGCGGGAACGTCCTCCGGCGCCATGACGGCCGCTTCCTCTGCCGGCGCGGACGCTTCTTCCACCGCGGGAACGTCCTCCGGCGCCATGACGGCCGCTTCCGGCGACTCCTCCGCGGTCTCCACCGGTTCGACGGCGGGCTCCGCCGCCGGTTCCGGTTCCGGGAAGGTGCAATTCAGGTTGGGCAGCGGATAGTCGAGGTTATCCTCATAGAGCGCGACCGCTTCCCCGCCGATGCCGGCCATAAACGCGCCGACCTCCGCGTCGTCCAGGCGGTTCACCTCACAGGCCGGCACCCAGCCGGCGACAATGCCCCGTTCGGTGTTGAAGGCGATCTTCAAATCGTCGCCTTCGCGGCCCACGGCCAGCACCACATCGCCCCGGGCGATCCGCGCCAGGGCGGCTTCCTCTCCGGGCCGGGCGCTGACGGATACCGTTTCGGCGATCACGCGCCCATATCCGAAGGCGTACGCCTCCTCCCCGGCGGGTTCGGGCTGCGCCGGGGCTTCGGCCGGCGCGGATGCATCGCCGGAAGGCTGGCCTTCTCCTTCGATGGTCAGCCCCGATTCGCCCACGTAACTCGCGTCGGAAGCCTCCGCCTCCACCGGCGCGTCCACCAGCGCGTCGCCGTCTTCCGCAAACGCGGCGGGCAGCATCGCGCAGAACAGCGCCAGGATGAGCATGATACTAAGCCATTTTTTCACAGTCAAAATCTCCTTAAATAAGAAAAGGATTTTTGTGCCATTTTTTATCATTCATATTATATCGTGAAAACATGTATTTGTCAATATTTTGAAACATTTAATCTGTGGTTTTTCCGTGTCATTCCCGAATGCGCCGGCGATCTGCGCGAGCGCGGATTCCCGCGGCCTCTCATTTTGATTATATGACAATTTGTCATATTTGTCAAGTGCTTCGCATGCAAGAATAGAACAGGTGATGCGGATGATGAACAACCTGAAGAAGCTGCGCAAGGCGCGCGGGCTGACGCAAATCGCGGTGCAGATGGACACCGGGATCGACCAGTCGCTGATTTCCAAGTATGAAAACGGCGAACGCATTCCCCCGACGGACGTGCTGGTGCTGCTGGCCGATTATTACGGCGTGAGCATCGATTACATCCTCTGCCGCACCGACAACCTGAAGCTGCAAAAATAAAGCGGCGTCCCCGGCCAAATGACCGGGGGCGCTTTCTATGCGGGCCGTATCCCATAGACGGCAAGGCCGCAGGCCGCGGAATACAGGATCAGCAATATCGGCGAAAACGGCCTTTTCAGCGCTCTATGCCAGATATACGCGCCCAGGCAAACCAGCCCCGCCAGCAGGGCCTGCCGGAAATCCACCGCCGGAACGCCCGACGGCAGCCCGGGCAGCAGACAGCGCAGCGCCGCCCAGAGGCCGGTCGCGGCGATCATGCCGGCCACCACCGGGCGAATGCCCGCCATCGCGGCGCGCACGAAGCGGTTCTGCCGGAAGCCGCGCAGCACCGCGGCGATCAGCAGCATGATGACCAGCGCCGGCAGCACCACGCCCAGCGTGGCGCACGCGCTGCCCAGAATGCCCGCCTGCTCCGCGCCGATGAAGGTGGCCATGTTCACGGCGATCGGGCCGGGCGTGGATTCGCATACGCCGATGAACCGGTACAGCGCCGCGGCGTCCATCCAGCCGTGGTTCAGCGCCTCCTGCTGCACCAGCGGGATCATGCCGTAGCCGCCGCCGAAGGTGAACAGCCCGATGCGGAAGAACGTGAGAAACAGCTCCAGCGCGATCATTTCCCCGCCTCCCCTCCGGCGGCCCGGCGCAGCAGCAGCCCGGCGATGCCGCCCGCGAGGATCAGCCACACCGTGGACAGCCGCCATCCCAGCGCGTTGACGGCCAGCACCATCATTCCCGCGCCGGCGCAGGCGGCGATCTCAA
Organism: uncultured Eubacteriales bacterium; assembly: GCA_902764285.1. Lineage (GTDB taxonomy): Bacteria > Bacillota > Clostridia > Christensenellales > Aristaeellaceae > UBA2862. Next base: position 9,849 of record CACWVN010000066.1, on the reverse strand, counting down.
AGCCCTTGCGGGGCATCCGTGCCACCATGCGCAGCCCCGCGCGGAGGATCAGGAACGCCACCGCGACCTGCACGCCCTTAAATGCGTTGGCCACCGCCGTCATGGCCAGGAAGCGCTCGTAGAACAGCGATATGGCGTAGATGATCAGAAACGACGGCAGCACCACGCCCAGCGTGGCGCAGACGCCGCCGCGCACGCCCGCGCGCCGGTAGCCCACGTAGGTGGCGCAGTTCACGGCGATCGGACCCGGCGTGGATTCCGCGATGGCGAACACCTCCGCCAGCTCATCCGGGCCGATCCACTGCCGGCGCTCGCCGATGTCGTGCTCAATCAGCGAGATCATCGCGTAGCCTCCGCCGAAGGTGAACAGCCCGATCCTGAAAAACGCCGCGAACAGCTCCAGGCATCGCTTCCAATGCTTCACGTCCATTCCCCCTTTGCATGGCGCCGCGTGTTTACGAAACTTTAACGTCCCGGCACACCCCGGAACGGCGGGGTTTCCCCGCCCGCGCCGCTTGACATTTCCCCCGAAACCGATATGATAACCATAAACGACCTGAATGGATGGAGGATCAACGCCATGCAGCAGACGGACAGGAAGCCGACCGCTGGACAGACCGTGCGCCTGTTCCGACATTTTCTGCCCTATTTCAAACCGCGCCTGCCGGTGCTGGCGCTGGATCTGTTCTGTGCGTCGCTGACCACGGTGTGCGACCTGGTGCTGCCGCTGATCGTGCGGCACATCACCGACATGGGCGCGAACGACCTGGCCTCGCTGACCGTCGCGACAGTGGTGAAGCTGAGCCTGCTCTACCTGGCGCTGCGCGTCATCGACACCGCGGCCAATTATTTCATGCAGTCCGTGGGCCACATCATGGGCACGCACATCGAGACCGACATGCGGCGCGATCTGTTCGCCCATTACCAGGATCTTCCCCACGCCTATTACAGCAACACCAAGATCGGCCAGCTGATGTCCCGCATCACCAGCGACCTGTTCGACATCACCGAGTTCGCCCACCATTTCCCCGAGGAGCTGTTCATCACCAGCATCAAGGTGGTGGCGGCGTTCATCATCCTCTGCGGCATGAACGTGCCGCTGACGCTGATCATATTCGCTTCGCTGCCGCTGATGGTGCTGTGCAGCAACCGCTTCGCCAAGCCCATGCAGCGCGCCTTCAAGGATTCCCGGCACCAGCTGGGCGAGATCAACGCCCGCGTGGAGGACAGCCTGTCCGGCATCCGGGTGGTGAAATCCTTCGCCAACGAGGATCTGGAAAAGCAGAAGTTTGCCGAGGGCAACGTCGCGTTCCTGGCGGTGAAAAAGCGCATGTACCACAACATGGCCGGGTTCCATTCCGTCACGCGGATGTTCGACGGCGTGATGTACATCCTGGTGGTATGCGTGGGCGCCATCTTCATGATCCGCGGGCGCATCACCGCCGCGGACCTGGTGGCCTACCTGCTGTACGTCACCACGCTGCTGACGTCGATCCGCCGGCTGGTGGAATTCACCGAGAGCTACCAGCGCGGCATCACCGGCATCGAGCGCTTCGCCGAAGTGATGGAGGAACCAGCGGGCATCGCCGATCTCCCCGGCGCCCGGGAATTGAAAAACGTGACCGGCGAGCTGGAATTTGACGACGTGTCCTTCGCCTACGCCGACGGCGGCGCCGAGGTGCTCAGCCACATCAGCCTGAAGGTGCGCCCGGGCGAGAGCGTGGCGCTGGTAGGGCCCTCCGGCGGCGGCAAGACCACGCTGTGCAGCCTGATCCCCCGGTTCTACGAGCCGCAGTCCGGCGCGATCCGCATCGACGGAACGGACATCCGCGAATTTACGCTGCATTCGCTGCGCAAGCAGATCGGCATGGTGCAGCAGGACGTCTACCTGTTCTCCGGCACGGTGCTGTCGAACATCGAATACGGGCGCCCCGGCGCCAGCCGCGAGGACGTCGTGCAGGCCGCGAAACTGGCCGGCGCCCACGAATTCATCTCCGCGCTGGAGAAGGGCTATGACACCTACGTGGGCGAACACGGCGTGAAGCTGTCCGGCGGCCAGAAGCAGCGCATCTCCATCGCCCGCGTATTCCTGAAAAACCCGCCGATCCTGATCCTGGACGAGGCCACCAGCGCGCTGGACAACGAATCGGAGCACCTGGTGCAGCAGTCGCTGGAAAGCCTGATGAAGGGCCGCACCACGTTCACCATCGCCCACCGGCTGACCACCATCCGCAACGCCGGCACCATCCTGGTGCTCACGGACGAGGGCATCGTGGAACAGGGCAGCCACGCGGAACTGATGGCGAAGCAGGGCGTCTACTACAGCCTGTACCGCATGTACCAGGAGGACCGGTAAGCCGGCCGATCCGGAGCCTTCAAAAGCATGCCCCGTCAGGTCGAAGTGTGTTTTTCCTTCTTCCGCTTCACGGCGATCAGCTGCGGCGGCATGCCCAGCTGGTTCAGATAGCAGCGCAGCATCGCGTCCCATTTCCGGCCGTCCAGGGCCTTTGCCCAGGCCAGCAGCGCTTCCAGCTCGCGGGCGCCTTCGTCGTGGCCGGGATAGGCGCAGATCGTCATCAGTCCCTCCGGCTTTAACAGCGCCAGCGCCGCCTCCGCGGCGGCCAGCGTGGTGGATGCCTGCGTGGTGACGGCGTGCTCCGCCCCGGGGAGCCAGCCCAGGTTGAACATCACGACGTCCACCGGCCCGGGCACGAATTCCGCCATGCGCTGGTGCCCTTCGCAGAACAGCGCCGCGCGTCCGGACATCCCTTCCGCCTCCAGCAGCGCCCGGGTGCGCGCCACGGCCTCCGGCTGCACGTCGAACGCGAACACCCTGCCCGTCTCGCCCACCAGCCGGCACAGCCACAGCGTGTCCTTCCCGTTGCCCATGGTGGCGTCCACCGCCCGTGCGCCGGGAAACAGCGCCGGTTCTACCAGTTCAGCCGCCCAGAACCGGGCGGATCGAAAATCCCGCGCAGGCATGGCGCGCCTCCTCTGCCGTTCACTTCTCCACCATTATAGTGAAACCGGGCCGATAATTCCAGCCCCCAACCAAATCTTTTCACGGCGTTCGTTGATCGGATGCCGGGGATATGCTATGATAAGCTGAAACCACAGAAAAGGAGCAACGATATGCAGCGCGATCTCGGCAGAGGCCGCTCTTTGAAAAGCGTTCTGATCGGCGACCGGGCGTTTTACACCATGGTGCTGGGCATCGTGATCCCGATCATCATCCAGAACGCCATCACGAACTTCGTCAACCTGCTGGACAATATCATGGTGGGCCAGGTGGGCACGGAGCAGATGTCCGGCGTGTCCATCGCCAACCAGCTGCTGTTCGTGTTCAACCTGTGCATGTTCGGCGGGCTGGCCGGCGCGGGCATATTCTCCGCCCAGTTTTACGGCGCGGACAACCAGGACGGCGTGCGCCACTGTTTCCGCTACAAGCTGTACGTCTGCGCGGGGCTGGTCGTGCTGGCGCTGGCGGTGTTCCTGCCCGGCGGCCGTTATCTGATCACCCGGTTCCTGCACGACGAGGGCAACACCGGCCGCGCGGACGTGACGCTGGCCCACGGCCTGGCCTATCTGCGGATCATGCTGGTGGGGCTTTTGCCCTTCGGGATGACGCAGGTCTACGCCAGCACGCTGCGCGAGACCGGCGAAACGAAGCTGCCGATGGTGGCGGGCATCACCGCCGTGTTCGTGAACCTGCTGTTCAACTGGCTGCTGATCTTCGGCAGGCTGGGCTTCCCGCAGCTGGGCGTGGAGGGCGCGGCCATCGCCACGGTGATTTCACGCTTCGTGGAGCTGGCCATCGTGGTGGTCTACACCCATCGGCACGAGCAGCGCTATCGCTTTGCCCGGGGCGTTTACGCAAGCCTGCGCATCCCCGGCGACCTGGCGCGGGAAATCACTCTGAAGGGCATGCCGCTGCTGGTGAACGAGGCGCTGTGGTCGATGGGCATGACGGTGCTGGCCCAGTGCTATTCCATGCGCGGGCTGGACGTGGTAGCGGCCATGAACATCTCCAATACCGTGTCCAACCTGTTCGCCGTCACGATCTTTTCCATGGGCAGCGCCACGGCGATCCTCGTGGGGCAGTCGCTGGGCGCCAACGATATGGACGGCGCGAAATCCCGCGCCTGGAAGCTGATCGCGTTCGCCCTCGCCGTCACCGTGGCCACGCTGCTGGTGATGAACCTGGTCGCGCCGCTGATTCCCCGGCTGTACCGGACCTCCGACGAGGTGCGCGCGCTGGCGACGCGGCTGCTGCGGATCTACGCCTTCTGCATGCCGCTGTTCTCCTTCTGCAACAGCGCCTATTTCATCCTGCGGTCCGGCGGCAAGACGATAATCACGTTCCTGTTCGACAGCGGGTATACCTGGGTCATCGCCGTGCCCGTCGCCTGGTGCCTGGTGCATCTGACGGACATGTCGGTGGTGATGGTCTACCTGTGCGTGCAGCTGGCGGATCTGATCAAGTGCGCCTTCGGCTATGTGCTGCTGCGCCGCGGCGTGTGGATGAACAACATGGTGGCATAAAAACGCCGCGGGAAGGGGCTTCCCGCGGCGTAAAACGTATCCGGTTATTTCCCGAACAGCTGCACCCAGTGGACCACGCCGTCCCGGACAAAGGCGCAAACGCCGATGCTGCCGTAACTGGCGCGCAGGATGTTCTCCCGGTGGCCCTGGGATGTCAGCCACGCGGCCATCACCTTGTCCGCCGTGCGCTGGCCCCTGGCGATGTTTTCCCCGTAGGCCGCGCCGCTGACGGTGCGCCAGGCGCTGCCGTCCGGCCGGGTATGGCTGAACTGTTGCGCGATCTCCTTCGCCCGCACGCAGGCCGCGCGGGTCAGCTCCGCGTCCTCCCGCAGCGGCGAGAGGCCCTGTTTCGCCCGCTCGGCGTTCACCTGGCGAATGACTTCGGCGGCCAGATCCGGCCGGTTCGTCCCGTCGACCGCCGGCGCGGCGGTGGGCTTCGGCGCGGGCGCCTCCGTGGGCTGCGGAAGGGGTTTTTCCGTGGGCTGCGGCGCCGTCGTCGGCACGGGCTCCGGAGCCGGTTCCTTCACGGTCGGGTCGGTTTCCGGCTGCCGCACCGCTCCGCCGGACGCTTCGGCGGTCAGACAGCCGTTCGGCGTCCTCAGCCGCGCGGACCAGCGCCCCGGCGCGCCGTCCAGCGCCATCTGAACGGCGCCTTCGCCGCTGACGGTGCACACGCGGACGGGCCAGCCGTCCCGGTAGACGGTCAGCGTGCAGTCGCCCGCGCAGGCGGCGTTCCACGCAACGGACAGGGTGTTGCCCTCGATGCGGGCGGTCAGCATTCCTTCCGCCGCGGCCGCCGCGCACACCAGTATGCACAGCGCGATCGCCGCGATTCTCATCCATTTCCTCAAGTGTCTCAACTCCTTCTGTAATTGTTTTGAAATATATTTCACGGTTATTTTATATATTTATTCCAATTCTGTCAACTAATTTTTGTTCATTTTCCACATATTTCCAGCTGTGGCAGGAATTGGATGGCGCGCAGGCCGCGCATGAAAGGGAGGCGGAACCATGGGCGACGACAGGCTGCGGGCGGATGCGGCGCTGGTCCGGCGGGGATTATCGGCCAGCCGGGAAAGGGCCCGGACGCTGATCGAATCGGGGCTCGTGACGCTGAACGGCGCGGTGCTCTCGAAGCCGGCGCAGAAGGTATCGGAAACGGACGTCCTGGCCGTCACCGGCGCGGCGCATCCCTACGTCGGCCGCGGCGGGCTGAAGCTGGAAAAGGCGCTGCGGGCGTTCGGCGTGGATCCGCGCGGACACGTCTGCATGGACATCGGCGCGTCCACCGGCGGGTTCACCGACGTGCTGCTGCAGAACGGCGCGGCGAAGGTCTACGCCATCGACGTGGGCGCGGGCCAGCTGGACGCCCGGCTGGCCGCCGATCCCCGCGTCGTGAATCTGGAGCATACCAACGCCCGGGCGCTGCGCCGGGACATGTTCGATCCGCCGCCTTCGCTGGCAGTGATGGACGTATCGTTCATCTCCATCCGGCTGATCCTGCCGGCGGCGTTTCAGGTGCTGGGCGGCGGGCGGATGATCAGCCTCGTCAAGCCGCAGTTCGAGGCCGGGCGGGCCGGCGTGGGCAAGCGCGGCATCGTGTCGGACCCGGCGGTCCACGCGCGGGTGCTGCGGGAGATCGTCGATTTCGCACCGACGCTGGGCTGGGTCGTGCGGGCGCTGGATTATTCCCCCGTGGCCGGCGGCGACGGCAACATCGAATTCCTGGCGGACCTGGTCCCGCGGGATCGCGCAGAAAAAAGCGCCGACCCCGATGGGATCGACGCGCTGGTGCGCCAAGCGCACGAAGCGATGAAGGGTGTAAAATGACGTAAAAGGACAGTTTCAAAACCGATTATCCCGACGATCAACCGGTGCCGGAGCGGCCAATGGCCGCCCGCCAAATCGACCACCGCAGGCGCAGACGCCCCGGCCTTGAATCTATGGGCCGGGGCGAATGGATGGAACGCGCGGCAGCAGTCGGGTGCGGGCACTGCCCGCCGGCCAAGCGCACGAAGCGATGAAGGCGTCAAAATAACAGGAGCGCGCCCCGCGAACAGGGCGCACTTTTTATACGCGGATGAACTTTTCCGTGAATTCCCGGCCCGGCAGGCGCAGCGCCGGGTCGTCGTGCAACAGCGCCCAGATATCGGTGGCCCGGCATTCCAGGTCGAAGCAGGCGTCGCCGCGCAGCGCCGCCGCGGACGTGACGACGGGCAGCCTCGCCCGGCGGTCCAGCTCCTTCAGCAGCGGCCCGGCGTCCGCCCGCGCGCCCAGCAGCCGCGCGTAAGTCGGCGCGGGATGATCGCGCAGCAGCGCCGCGTCCATGCCCAGCAGCGCGTGGGTCAGCAGCCGCGACAGCCGCGCGCGGGTGTAGCGCTTGCACTTCAACGCGTCCAGCAGCGCCTCGCGGCTGCCGGTCTCCCGGCACAGCCGGTACAGCCGGTGTTCCAGCCCCTCGGCGACGTCCGGCAGCGCCGCGATCTCATCCGGCGTCATGCCCCGCAGGCGCAGCAGCAGCACGTCGTCCATCGAGTGCAGCGCATCCGGCTCGGCGAAGGGCCGCGCCGCCTCGGGGATCGCCGCCAGCGCGGCGTCCCGCGCGCCCCGGGCGAAGGCCGCGCGGACGGCCGTGGCGGAGGCAAATTCCCCCAGCGCCGCGCCGTGGTATTCCCCCGCGCGCCGCACAGCCACCGGTTCCATCCGCGAACCAAGCTTTTCCAGCGCCCGCAGGTATTCCGCCGCGAGGATCAGGTTCGGCCGGTTCACCGCCTCCGGCGGCAGCGACAGCGCTTCGCCCGCCGCCTCACCCCAGGCCCGGGCGTGGGACATGCCGGCGTCCAGCTTCCGGCGCACACAGGCGGAGAATTCCTCCGGCTCCGACCGGCGCAGCTCGGCCAGCGCTCTCAGCAGGCCCAGATCCGCGATCTCGCTGCCGAAGGACAGCGCGTCCGCGCCGAGGCCATCCAGGATCGCGGCGCCGCCCAGCGCGAAGGCGTCCGCCGTGCGCACGGCGAACAGCGCGGGCAGCTCGAACACCGCGTCCGCGCCGCAGGCCAGCGCCATCCGCGCCCGCGCCCATTTCGACAGGATCGCCGGTTCGCCCCGCTGGGTGAAGTGGCCCGCCATGCAGGCGACCACGTAATCGCAACCGGTCGCCTCCCGGGTGCGCCGGATGTGCAGGGCGTGCCCGTTGTGGAACGGATTGTACTCCGCGATGATGCCCGCGATCCGCATGCGCCGCGCCTCCCTTCGCTTTTTGTCCATTTTATCCAAAAAACGGCGGTTTGGCAAGAATTAATCCGGGGCCGCTGGATTATTCCCGCCGTTTATCGTATAATGGGATTCACAGAAACAGGGAGAGGATATTGGACGCATGGCAAAGCTTTACTTCCGATACGGCGCGATGGGGTCCTCCAAGACCGCCAACGCCATCATGGTGCAGTATAACTACCAGGAGCGCGGCCAGAACGCGCTGATGCTGAAGCCCCGGCTGGACAGCCGCGACGGCGAGCGCACGGTGGGCTCCCGGTCCGGGCTGAGCGCGCCCTGCCGTTATGTAGAAGAGCTGGGCGAAATCGACCTGTCCAACTACGACTGCCTGATCGTGGACGAAGCCCAGTTCCTGAACAAGGCGCAGGTGCAGCAGCTGGTGGACATCGTGGACGACCGGAACATCCCGGTGATCTGCTACGGTCTGCGCGCCGATTTCCAGGGCAACCTGTTCGAGGGCAGCCACTGGCTGATGGCCTGGGCCGACACCATCGAGGAGATCAAGACCGTGTGCTGGTGCGGGCGCAAGGCCACCTGCAACGCCCGCGTGATGGGCGGCAAGGTGGTGAAATCCGGTGAGCAGATCGTGCTGGGCGGCAACGAGAGTTACGTGGCGCTGTGCCGCAAGCACTGGGCCCGGGGCGAGCTGGCCCCGCTGGAGATCCGGCGCATATCGGCGGGCAAGGAGGCCTACATGGCGCTGCTGATGGAAGCCGATCCCAGCGAGGAGATGATCGCCCGGTACCTGGACGCTGGCGAGATGTACGTGCTGGCCGTGAACGGGCAGACCGCCGCCGAGGCCGTGGTCGCCCCGCGCGAAGACGGCGAATGGGAGCTGAAGAACCTGGCCGTCGCGCCGGAGATGCGCGGGCGGGGCTATGCCGGGCAGCTGCTCCGGCACCTGTTCAAGCTGGTGGCGCCGCGGTGCGACCGGCTGTACGCGGGCACCAGCCCCGCCAACGTGGATTTCTACCGCCGCTTCGGTTTTGAGGAAGCCTATGTGGAAAAGGGCTTCTTCGCCGACAACTACCCGGAGCCGATCCTGGAGGACGGCCGGGCATTGACGGACATGATCTACCTGGTGAAGGCGCTGTAGGGGCGCTGCGACGCAGGGCGGGGACGGTCGTTTGGCCGTCCCCGCTCCCGTTTATGCGCGCACAGTCAGCAGGGGCCGTTTCCCCCGGGAAAACGGCCTCCGCCTTTCTCCTGTGCCGTCAATCCAGCGGCAGCTCCTCCATCCGGATGTCCAGGCCCGCTTCCCGGAAGACGTCGAAGTACTCCTTCGCCGCATCCAGCATGCCGTCCTTCGGCACGGGCCGGGCCGTCACGCCGACGCAGCCCTCGATGGACCGCTGGAACACCACCGCCACGGCGTATTCCCCGGGGTATTCCAGAAACAGCACGGCGTCCCGGTAATTCTCCGGCTCGGCGCAGGTTTCGCCGGTCGTCAGCACCGACTGCAGCGCAACCCATTCCGTACCGCTCTTCGCCGTCAGCATCGTGACCAGCGACGCGGGAATCCGCTTCACCATCTCCTCGACGCCCACGTCGGACATGGCCAGCACGTCCGAATCCCCGGTCTGGCCCAGCATCGCGTTCAACGTTTTAATCATTTTCACAGTCTCATCCTGCCCCGGCAGCGGAAACAGCTTCGCCGATACCGGCTTGCTGTAATCCTGCGTCGCAATCGCTTTGCGCATGGCGTCCATGGATTCATTCGCCGTATAGTACAGCTGACAGTAAACCTCATCCCCGGCCAGCGTTTGAACCCGTTCGGCCATCCGCTGCCCTTCCGCTGCGTACCAGTTCTCCTCCGCCATCGCGCCCGCCGCCAGCAGCACCAGTGCGACCAGCATCGCCGTCCATCGCTTCATCGTTTTCCCTCTCCCTTCCAGAAATCGTCCAGCTGCCGGTTCAGCTCGCTCATCTTCTTCACGTCCGCGACGTCCCAGTGGGGCGGCATCAGCGCCCGGTATTTCTCCTGTTTGTAGCGCAGGTCCATCAGCAGCACCACGCCCCGGTCGTTCTCGGTGC
>CACWVN010000065.1 GCA_902764285.1 uncultured Eubacteriales bacterium | reverse complement strand
ATATATTTGCTTTTGTTCCTATTGACACATATTAGCCAATCTGCTATCATAATCTCAGTAGTACGAAAGCGAGGTCATTGACATGGCGATTGGCGAGAGAATCCGTTTCATCCGCAACCTACGGGGGATGACGCAAAAGTACCTGGGAACACTGGTTGGCTTCCCGGAAAAGACTGCGGACATCCGCATGGCACAATATGAATCCGGCACACGCACGCCGAAGGCTGAGCTGATGAAGTCCCTGGCGGACGCGCTGGACGTTTCGCCGCTGGCGTTGAAAGTGCCGGACATTGACAGTTATCTCGGACTGATGCACACCCTGTTCGCGCTGGAAGACCTGTATGGCCTGACGATTGAGAACAAGGAAGGAACCGTCGTCTTCCGCTTCGACCCCCGAAAGGGCAAGGACGCGGCGCGAATCGCGGACATGGTGACGGCGTGGGCGGACGTCTCCGCGAAGTACCGCAACGGCGACATGAGCCGGGACGATTACGACACCTGGCGCTACAGCTACCCCGCCCACGACGAAACGCAGAACTACGTCAAGGTGCCTTCGCAGGCTCTGAGCGACGCGCTCGTCGAAGCGTTCAAAGATAAACTGTAGATGAATAACTCGCATACTCACAAATCCTCCATTGCCGATAGCCGGAAAAAAAGAGCTAACTGACTTCAACAAAAATCAGTTAGCTCTGGATTTATCCGAATGATCTGCGGGCAGTTCCGATAATCGGAATAATCCCTCGATCATTTAGTGAGTAATGCGAATCTCAAAAAGTGTTGTCAAAACGTTGTCACGGCGACCCCGGAGGCCTTGAAAACCCCGTGTTTTCAGGGCCTCCAGCCGTCCTGACTGCTATTCCCATTCGATGCTGGCGGGCGGTTTACTCGTCACATCCAGCACCACGCGGCTGGCGTGGCGCACTTCGTTGACGATGCGCTCGGAGACCTTCGCGATCAGGTCGTAGGGGAGCCGGGCCCAGTCCGCGGTCATGAAATCATCGGTGGTGACGGCGCGCAGGGCGATGGTATAGTCGTAGGTGCGCTCGTCGCCCATCACGCCCACGGAATGCACGCCGGTCAATACCGTGAAATACTGGTTGACCTGCCCGGCGAGGCCCGCCCGGGCGATTTCCTCCCGGAAGATGGCGTCGCTTTCGCGGACGATCTGCGCCTTTTCCGGCGTCACATCGCCGATGATGCGGATGGCGAGGCCGGGGCCGGGGAAGGGCTGCCGCCAGACCAGATCGCGGGGCAGGCCCAGCGCCTCGCCCAGGGCGCGCACCTCGTCCTTGAACAGCATCCGCAGCGGTTCGATCAGTTCGGTAAAGCCCAGCTCCTTCGGCAGTCCGCCCACGTTGTGGTGGCTCTTGATGACCGCGGCGCTGGTGCCCTGACCGCTCTCGATCACGTCCGGATAGATGGTGCCCTGGGCGAAGTAATCCAGCCTGCCGAGATCCTTCGCGGTTGCCTTGAACACTTCGATGAAATCGCGCCCGATGATGTGGCGCTTCTGTTCCGGGTCCGTCACGCCCTTCAGGTCGCCGAAGAAGCGCTCGGCGGCATCGACGCGGATGAAGCGCACCGGGAACAGTTCGCTGAACACCCGGCACACCTGCTCGCTCTCGCCCTTTCGCAGGAACCCGTGATCGACGAACACGCAGGTCAGCCGTTTTCCGATGGCGCGATAGATCAGCGCCGCGGCCACGGAGGAATCCACGCCGCCGGACAACGCCAGCAGCACCGTGCCGGTTTCGCCCACGATCTCCCGAATCTGGCTTACGGCCGTCTCGGCGTACGCCTCCATCGTCCAGTCGCCCCGACAACCGCAGATGCCCGTAAGGAAGCTGCGGATGATCTTCCGGCCCTCCTCGGTGTGCGTCACCTCCGGGTGAAACTGCACGCCGTAGATTCGCCTCGCGTCATCGGCCATGGCCGCGACGGGGCAGTTGTCCGTCTCCGCGATGGGGCGGAAGCCGGGCGGGCACTGGCTGACCTGCCAGGTATGGCTCATCCAGCAGGCGGATTCCGGCGAAACGTCTTCAAACAATCCGGCCTGCTCCAGCGCGCGCACCGTCACGCGCCCGTATTCCCGTTCCCCGGCGCGTTCCACGCTGCCGCCCAGCAGCGCGGCGGTCAGCTGCATGCCGTAGCAGATGCCCAGCACCGGCACGCCGAGATCGTAGATCGCCGGGTCGCACCGCGGGGCGCCGGGGTCGTTGACGCTGGCCGGACCGCCGGAGAGGATGACGCCCACCGGCCGGCGCGCTTTGATCTCTTCCGCGGCGATATGCCACGGCACGACCTCGGAATAGACGCGGCATTCCCGCACCCGCCGGGCGATCAGCTGGGTGTACTGCCCGCCGAAATCGAGGATGATGATTTTCTGTTGATCCTGCATAGCGCTGCCTCCACTTCATTCAGCCATTCCCTGGCCGCGGCCCGTCCGTTCAGGGCCTCATGGCCGGTCTTCCGGTACAGGCCGCGGGCGTCCCGCCTTATCTGAACCGGACCGCGGTGCCGTACGCCATCACTTCGGCCGCGCTCTGCATGATTCCGGAAGTGGCATAGCGCACGCCGACGATCGCGTCCGCGCCGAGGCTTTCCGCTTCCTGCTGCATCCTTTGCGTGGCGATTTTCCGCGCATTATCCATCATGTCGTTGTACTTCTTCAGTTCGCCGCCGATCAGGGTTTTCAGCCCGGCGCCGATGTCCCGGAAGGCATTGACGGTCTGGATGGTGCTTCCCTTGACCATCCCCAGCATTTCCAGTTCCTTGCCATTGATGGCGTCCGTCGTCACGATGAGCATATGAATTCCTCCTTATTCTGAGTCTGACGGCATGGCAAACCACATGGATCCATTCCAAACCACTGCGAAGAACGGCCCGGCCGGTCGCCGTAGCCGGCGCTGCCGGATGAAACGCCCGTTTCAGCCGCTCCGGATGCCGTCGCTTTCTTCCCGCCGCGCATTACGGCGTCTGACTGGAAGAAATGTATTCCATGACAGTATGATTATATCGTATCGGGTTTCCGGAAGTCAATGCGATTATGATGAAACGATCGTTGAAATTGACGGACCGGCGGATCGAATGATTGTGAAGTCAACTTGATGATAATTGCAATAATCTGAACATTTAACATAATCTATGTATAATAAATATGGGTCATTGGGTGAGAAAAGTCAATACGAGCTATGCCCGGTATCCCGGATGTGAGGAATACAGCGGCAGATAGAGGGCGATTCCCGGAATTGCCCGTTCAGGGGCCCGGAGGGACACGGTGAATCGGATCTGACCCGGAACAGCGCAAGCAAGAAAAAGGCGGAACCGAGGAAGCGGTTCAAGGAGGAACTATGCCGGACATAATTGTTCACGCCAGCATGGCGCGTGAAGTATTGAATCGGTGCGGGATTCAACTGAATACAGACCGGTTCTATCTTGGGTGCTATGGCCCTGATCCGTTTCTGATGTATCATTTTACGGGCGGTTTCAGGAAAAGGATATTCCTGTGGGGCTCGACCATGCATGAGACGAGGACGGGCGACTTTCTGATCGAACTGACAAAGGCAAGCGCCGATCTTTCCTATGTCGCCGGATTTCTCTGCCATTACGCCTTGGATTCGACCGTGCATCCGCTTGTCAGGCGATACGTTCCGAAGGATAAGGGCTATCTCCACATGGCGATCGAACACAGGCTTGAAGTCATGGACGGCGGGAAGTTCGTCTGGCCGAAGTATCTTGATGCAGAAACGGAACGGATGGTCGGATCGGTCATCGAGAAGGTTTACGGCTTTCCGCGACCGATGAAGAAGTTCAAGGCGGGCTACCGCGATCTGAAGATCTTTTCCCTGATCGCCGAAGACAGGCATCGGATTCTGTGCAGGCTATTTAAGCGAGGCACGCTCGGCGCCATTTCATATCATACGAAGCTGGCTGATGGGTTTGATTTGAGTCAATTCGAAGCGTTGAAAGAACTGGCGACGGAACGCGCCGCAGGCTTTATCGAAGGCATACAGCGATACAAAAAAGGCGATATCGGAGAGGATGAACTGAGGGCGATTATCGGCAATAAATCCTATTCCGGTGATGAAGCCGAAGCTTGAAAAGCGCGGCTGATGACAGCAAGCGTTCAGGCGCTTAAGCTGATACCTCGGGCGACGGAGTCTGTTTCCCAGATGCGGTTCGGGCATTGGGGAACAGGCTCTTATTCGTTCGGGTTCCTGAAAAAACGACGGCAAGGTGTTATTATAGCGGCTACGGCCACAGTCAAAGCCCGGAAGGCCGAGGAAGACAAACCCAGGATCCTGGCGGCTGTGGAAGCATCCGGCAAGCGCATTGACGAGATCCTTGAGCTGTTGAAGTGAAGAACAGGGCGGCTCGGGCGTTTTTCAGCGAAGCGGAGGAAGCCGCGTCTGTGGGTGCGGACAAACCGGTATCAGATACGGGAAGGAATGAGCATAAAGCGGTTATTTTGCTTGATTTTCGCAGTTTTCCTGATATCGGCATGCGCGCTGGCGGAAGGCGAAGGGCCCGCAGTCAAGGGCGCTCTCTCTCGGCCCCGCACGATCCAAATAACAACGCCCTGAAAACATTGTGTTTTCAGGGCGTTGTCCTGTCCGGGGATCCCGCCGCGTCCGCAGACGGCCCGCGGCGAATGTGCTTAACGCCGCGGGGCCCGCGGCGCGCCGGGGAAGCCGTTTCCGCTATTCCTTCGACGAAACGCCCTTCCACTCCAGGAACTGCTCGAACAGCAGCGGTTTCGCGTAATAGTATCCCTGGAAGCTCTCCACATGATAGCTCTTCAGGATATCCCGCATGCCCTCCGTCTCGATGCCTTCGATGCAGACCTTCGCGCCGAAGATGGAGGCCAGATTGGCGATGCTGCGCACGACCTTTCGGTCAATCTCGTTTTCCTCGATCATCCGGACGAAGCTGCGGTCGATCTTGATGATGTTGATCGGGATCTCCTTGAGGATGCCGATGGAGGAGAAGCCGGTTCCGAAATCATCCAGCGCCACCAGGATGCCCCTGGACTTCAGGTTGATGACTATGTTTTTCAGCAGATCCAGATTCAGCAGCCGGCACCGCTCCGTCACTTCAAAGCACAGATGCTCCGGCGGGTATTCCAGTTCGTTCAGGATCCGCAGCACCATATCCACGAAATCCGGTTTCTCGATCTGCGTATAGGAAAGATTGACGTTGACGACGAATTCGGGGTTGTGGGTCAGGATCTGCTTGGCCGCGAGGCCGGATTCGCGGATGATCCATTCGCCGAGCTCCGGGAACAGCGGGTCCGATTCCAGGATCGGTATGAACTGATCCGGGGGAACCATGCCGTATTGATCGTTCTTCCAGCGCAGCAGGGCTTCCGCCCCGATCAGCTGCTCCGTCTCCGCGTCGACCACCGGCTGATAGAGCAGATAAAACCCCTCGTATCCGTGCATGATGGAGGCGCGGATCGCGTGCAGCTTTTCCAGCCTCTGATGGTTTTCCTCGTTCAGATCGTTGCGGAACTCCACCAGGTCTCCCTGCTGGCGAAGCTTGGATTCTTCGTCGGCGTAATTCAGACACGCGTAAACCGTCTGGGAATCGACGTCAAAATGGTCCACCCTCAGCGCGCCGCAGTGCAGATCCAGCAGTATCTTTTTGCCGTCCACATTGAAGCCCTCATGCAGATACGCGCGGAAACGGTTGTATTCTTCCTGCAGCTCCGCGATGGAGAGCGTGTTGCTGACCACCGCGAACTTCGTGCCGTCAAGCCTGTAGACATGCCCCGTGTTGCCCGTCCTTTCGAAGACGCTGCGGGCATAGAGCTGCAGCACGCGGTTGCCGAAATGATACCCGTAGATCTCGTTGATCTCGGAAAACCGGCTGATGCCGAACAGGATCACGCTGATGCCCGTGTTCCGCTTGATGCAGATGTCCAGGTCCTCGAAGAAGCCGTACTGGTTCCTCAGCCCGGTCAGTGTGTCGATATGTCCCTGTATGCCGTGGTTGCGGATGGTGCCGACGAAGTAGTCCGGCTCGCCGGCGGGATCCCGTATCACGATGCCGCGGCAGGTACACACGTCGTATTCTCCCGTAACGCGCTGCGCGCGGTACTGCATGTCGTGGCCCGCGGCGTTTCCGGAGAACACCTCGTCGATGCCCTTGTGGTAGGCCGCCCGGTCTTCGGGATGGATCCGGTTTTCCCAGATATCCCCCGCGCCGTACATGTACTCGGAAGGCAGGCCGTAGGCGTCCACCGCGCTCTTCGACCAGCGGGAGAAGTCGTATTTCATGTCGCAGAGGTACACGTAAGTGCCCTCCGAAACCATTTCGAACGACTTGAACAGGGCGTCCAGCATGATCCGCCGGTCCTCGGTGATGACCCGGATATCAGCCCTTTCCTTGAGCGAATGGCTCTCCTGGAGCAGCTTCTGCTCCTTCAGCCGGGTCTTGTCGTCGTACATCTGGCTGTCGGCGCGGTTGAACACGTCCTCGACGGAATGATCGGCGACCGGCCGGTATTCCGCCAGCCCGGAGGCCACGACGGGCCCCTCGCCGATGCGGATGTTCTCCTCCACCTGCTTTCTCAGGGTGGAGAGCAGGCTTGCCCGGTTTTCAAAATCCTGGCCCCTGAGCACCACGACAAATTCGTCCCCGCCGATGCGGAACACGGGGCTGTGGTGGTATATCCGGCAGATCAGCATGCAGGAAGCCTTGATATAATCGTCGCCCGCCTTGTGACCCTCCGTATCGTTGATCATCTTCAGGCCGTTGATATCGCACACCACGATGCCGAAGGGATCGCAGCCCTCCTCGATCTGCCTCTGCAGCTCGTCCTCCATCTCATGATAGGCCGTCTTGTTCTTCGTATGCGTCAATTCGTCCCGCCGGGCTATCTCGTTGGCCATGGAGAGCGCCGCCAGCTGCTCCTTCTCCCTGCGGACGTCCTCGTCGCGGTTTTCGACGCAGATGATGAAATGGCTGCGATCGGAGGAATACGTCACCGACATGCGCGTATACTGCGTCTTCCCGGCGTCGATGATCATGCGGTAATCCTCGGTCAGCTGCCGCCGGTTCTCCAGCTGCGAGATCAGGTTGTCCCTGTCCAGGAAGAGCCGGATCCTCTCCCTGTCCTCGGCGTAAATCAACCGGCCCGCGTTCCGCCAGGACGCCGCGAAGAAATCATCGCCCTCCTCCTGGATCTTCAATTCGCCGGATTTCTTCTTCGCGGACAATTCCGCGTAATGCGAGGTCGTGCAGTCGATATAGTAGATCATGTCATAATGATCCACCAGCCGCTCGGCGATCTGCGTATAGGTCACGTTCTTCTTCTGGTCTTCCTTCAGGGCGAGCTTTGCCTGTACTTCCGCGTCGATATTCTTGATGCAGACGATGATGTGCTTGCCGTCCCTGGCCATGATTTCAGTATGCCGGATGTGCTTGACCTGGCCGCCCACGACCAGGCGCCACGCCATTGAGAAGGAATTGCCGTCCTTCAGGTTGTTCAGCATCACGTCCTTGTAGTGCAGTTGAATGGCCTTCTCCTGGTCCTCGGGGTGCACGTATTTGCGGATGCTGCGCCTGCTTTCGGTGAAAAAGTCATTTCCGGTGGCCGGAACGTTCAGCTTCTTGTATTCGTCGGTCGAAGAGATCTCGACATAGGTGTTGGTCGCGATATCGATGTAATACAGCGTATCATACTGTTCAGCGAGACTTGCGGTGATCTGATTGAATATCTCCCTCTGCCGCGCGATCTCCTTGTCGATCTCCCGCTGCCGGTACTGCGCGTCGATATCGTTGAGACCGAGGATCAGGCGGGCGCCTTCCTTTTCTTCCACCATGGCGGCGTTCATCTGGACATACAGCGGCTTGCCGTCCATCATGATGCGGTAGCCCAGGGTGAAGATGCCGTTGCGCTCGATCTCGGCCATGATGTTCTGCTGGGTGATCTGCGAAAGGACGCGGTCCAGGTCGTCCGGATGGCTGTAGATCCGCGCCGCATCCCGGAGCGTGGTAAAGAAATTCACGCCTTCCTTGGCCTGGGAAAAGCTCTCCGCGTATTCCTCGGTCGCGCTGAATTCGCGGTAGCGGCCGGTCTCCGGGTCCACCACGTAGACGCAGATGAAGTTGCCGGTGAGGGCGTGCAGCCGGGCGTAGATGACGCGCTCCTCCTGGATCCGGTCTTCGGCGCGGCGCCGTCTGACGAGTTCGTCGATATCCGATACGGCGATGACGACGCAGCGCGGATCGTCCTCCATCCGGGAGATCCGCATCTTCACATACAGCGGCTCGCCGTCCTTCATTCTGCGGAAGGTCATTTCAAACTCATTTGACCGGTCCAGAGCTTCGGTGAGGGCTTTTCTGTCCATGGCCTCGACGAACGCCGCCTGGTCCTCGGAATAGATGAACCGCCCGGCGTCGCGCCTGCAGCGCTCAAAGAAATCCGCGCCGCGCTGGATTTCGGCGAGCGCGCCGAAGTCGTCGCCGGTGTGGTATTCGATATACTCGTCGGTGTCGATATTGACGTAATACAGGTACATATAACCCCGGGCCAGAGCCTGGGCGATGTGGCTGTATATGACGCCGGCGCCCGACGCCTTTTCGCCGGTTCCCTTTGCCGCGGCGCCTTCACCCTGGATGCGAGCCTTGTCCGTATTATCCTGGCACATATGAGGGCCTCCTAGTAAATGGTTGCAAAAGGTATTTCTTAACAAATACATTATATCATGGATGCGGGGACGTGTCCACAGGGGAACGGCCCTGCCGGTATAAAAAAACGCCGATTCCCGCGGAAACGGAGACGGAAAAAGCGGCGCGCTGCCGGGCCGCGTGGCGTCCTCGACGCGCCGCTTTCAGCCGCAGGACTGGGGCGCCGGCGCCGCGGGACGCCGGAAACGCGGTTCGGGCATTGCGGCAGCGGGCTCCGGTATAACTTAATAAATCTGTGTCGAATAGCGGATTTCCTATTGACAAAAAACAAATAATTGCTATATTATATATGGAATGTGTTAATTCCACACACAATTGAAGGAGGCAGTCAATTATGAAGAAATGCTTTGCGATCCTGCTGGCGCTGGTGATGCTGCTGGCGTTCGCCGCTCCCGCCATGGCGGAAGAAATCGATGCCGATCTGGTCGCCGCAGCCCAAGCTGAAGGCGAGCTGATCGTGTACGGCTCCTGCGAGGAAGACTATCTGCGCGCGGCGTGCGATCATTTCGCCGAGCTGTACGGCATCAAGGTGAGCTATCAGCGCCTGTCCACCGGCGAGGTGCAGGCCAAAATCGAAGAGGAAAACGGCAACCCCTCCGCCGACGTCTGGTTCGGCGGCACCACCGATCCCTATAACGTCTGCGCCAAGGAAGGCCTGCTGCTGCCCTACGAGGCCGCGAACGCCGTGCATCTGCTGGGCCCCGCCTATCGCGACGCCGACGGCTGCTGGTACGGCATCTACAAGGGCATCCTGGGCTTCATGGTGAACGTGGACGAGCTGGCCCGCATGGGGCTGGAAGCGCCCCAGGACTGGGCGGATCTGCTGAAGGAAGAATACAAGGGCCTGATCTGGCTGTCCAACTATAACACCGCGGGCACCGCCAAGCTGGTCATCAACACCATGATCCAGAAATACGGTCACGACGAGGGCATCAAGTATCTGGTGGATCTGGACAAGAACATCCAGGTTTACACCAAATCCGGCTCCGGCCCCTCCAAGAACGTGGGCACCGGCGAGTGCGTGATCGGTATCGGCTTCCTGCATGACGGCATTACCCAGATCGTCGATAACGGCTATGGCAACATCGGCCTGATCGTGCCTTCCACCGGCACCTCCTATGAGATCGGCGCGACCGCCATCTTCAAGGGCGCCAAGCACGAAAACGCCGCCAAGCTGTGGATCGAGTACGCCCTGTCCCCCGAGTGCGTGGAGCTGGGCGCGCAGAACGGTTCCTATCAGTTCCTGGTGATCGACAACGCCCAGCAGCCCGAGCAGGCGGCTGAGTTCGGCCTCGATCCCGAGAACGTGATGGATTACGACTTCGAGGACGCCAAGAACAACATCACCACCTACATCGAAGAGGTGATGACCGCGCTGGGCGAAGCCGCTGACGATCGTTTCCAGACGGAATAATTCCCTGAATTCGGTTTCGGAATAACGTGGCGGGGGAGATGGTGGTTCTCACCATCTCCCCTTTGAAATGAAAGGAGGTCCGGCGCATGGCAAAGGGACAGGGAGCGGCGCTCGACCGGAGGAAGCTGCTGGCCGATCCCATCATGGTTACGACCATCGTGCTGCTGATCACATTCCTGGCGGTTTTCATACTTTACCCGCTGGCGATACTGCTGGTGGACAGCGTCTATACCCCGGATACCGGCGTGACCACCCAGTTCTTCTCCAACATATTCGGCCCGGGCG
Source organism: uncultured Eubacteriales bacterium (assembly GCA_902764285.1). Taxonomy (GTDB): domain Bacteria; phylum Bacillota; class Clostridia; order Christensenellales; family Aristaeellaceae; genus UBA2862. The sequence continues at coordinate 9,961 of CACWVN010000065.1, read as the reverse complement.
TATTCGCCGGCGCGTTCCTCAAGGCGCTGGTCATCGGCCTGCTGGCCAGCCTGATCGCCGCGGCGGCCGCACTGGCGCTCGTGCGCGAGAACAACGCCGGCGCAGGCGGGATTGCGCGCGGGCTGAACAGGGCGATGCCGGTGCTGTCGCTGGTGCTGCCCCTGATCGCGGTGGCGGTGTATGTCTACGCGGTGTTTGACAGCAGCGGCTTCGTCGCGCGCTTTCTTCAGCGCGCCTTCAGCGATGTATTTATCCGCTGGCCGGCCGCGACCGACGCGGTGTCCGAATCCGCGGAAATCCTCTCCGAAGAGGCCAATCGCCTCCATGGCAACGGTGTCTTCAACTTCGTCGCCATCGTGCTGGTTGAGGTGCTCGTGCTCGTGCCGGTATTCGATCGGCAGTTCGACAGCATCATGCGCTATTCAAACGTCCGCTCCGACGATGAGACGGAGCGCAAGATGCTGCGCAGGAAGCTGCTGATACGCACGGCGGTCGTGACGCTGGTGGTCTTCGTGCTGAACATGCTGCTGATCGTGTTTCTCGACGCGGCGCTGTACGGCAAGCGCACGTTCATCATCGCCATTTCCAACACGCTGAAGGTGGGCTTCCTGGTGGGCCTCCTCTCCGCCGCCGTCGGCCTGCTGTTCGCCTACGTGGAGGTGTACGTGAAGGTCCGCACGAAGGTGATGGCCGGGCTGTTCAAGGTGGTGTCGATGCTGCCGGTGGTCTCGCCGCCGTTCGTGCTGTCGCTGTCGATGATCATGCTGTTCGGCAAGGCGGGCATCATTACCCGGTTCCTGCTGCATATCTACGACAACAACGTGTACGGCTTCTGGGGCATCGCCATCGTGCAGACGATGACCTTCTTCCCGGTCTGCTACATGATGTTCCGCGGCCTGCTGAAGAATATTGATCCCTCCATGGAAGAGGCGGCGCGGGACATGGGCGCTTCGCGGTTCAAGGTGTTCACGTCGGTGACGCTGCCGCTGCTGCTGCCCGGCATCGGCAACGCCTTCCTGGTCACGTTCATCGAATCCATCGCCGATTTCGCCAACCCGATGATCATCGGCGGCAGCTATGATACGCTGGCCACCACCATCTACCTGCAGATCACCGGCGCGTACGACAAGAACGGCGCCTGCGCGATGGCCGTGGTGCTGCTGGGCATCACCATGGTGATGTTCATGGTGCAGAAATACTATCTGGAGCGCAAGACGGCCGCCACGCTGACGGGCAAGGCCAGCCGCGTGCGCATGCTGATCGAGGACAAGAGCGTGGCCGCGCCGCTGAGCATCCTCTGCTCGCTGATCGCGGCGTTCGTCGTCATGATGTACATCTGCGTCCCCTTCGGCGCGCTGTTCAAGACATGGGGCTATGATTTCCACCTGACTACCAAGTGGTTCGTGCAGGTATTCCAGAAATACAAGGGCCTGAAGGCCTTCCGCGATTCCTTCGTGCTTTCGCTGATCGCCGCGCCCATCACGGCGCTGCTGTCCATGATCATATCGTACCTGGTGGTCAAGCGCAAGTTCAAGGCCAAGGGGTTCATCGAATTCGTGTCGATGCTGGCCATGGCCGTGCCCGGCACGGTGCTGGGCATCGGCTACATCCGCGGCTTCGCGGGCGGCATGTTCCACACCGGCTTCCTGCAGGGCATCTACGGCACGGGCCTGATCCTGGTGATCGTGTTCGTGGTGCGCAGCCTGCCCACCGGCACGCGCAGCGGCATTTCCGCGCTGCGGCAGATCGACAAGTCCATCGAGGAGAGCGCCTACGACATGGGCGCGGGCAGCCTGAAGGTGTTCACGTCGGTCACGCTGCCGCTGATCAAGGATTCGTTCCTGTCGGGCCTGGTCACCGCGTTCGTGCGTTCGATCACCGCCATTTCCGCCATCATACTGCTGGTGACGCCCAGCTTCCTGCTGATCACCGTGCAGATCAACGAATTTGCGGAAAAGGGCGCCTACGGCATCGCCTGCGCGTTTGCCACGATCCTGATCGCGATTACCTATGGCTCCGTGCTGCTGATGAATCTCATCATCCGGTTCTTCGGTACCAGCAAGAAAATAAAGGAGGCTGCGTGACATGGCCGACATGCGTGTAAAAGAGCCGAAAGGCGTACAGTTGGATCATATCTCCAAGATCTACAAGGACCCGAAGACCGGGAACGACTTCTACGCCGTGCACGACGTATCCCTGGACATCAAGCCGGGCTCGTTCGTGACGCTGCTGGGGCCCTCCGGCTGCGGCAAGACGACCACGCTGCGCATGATCGCGGGCTTTGAATCGCCCGACGAGGGCGAGATCTACCTGGGCGGCGAGGCCATCAACGCGCTGACGCCCAACAAGCGCGACACGGCCATGGTGTTCCAGTCCTACGCGCTGTTTCCCCATTACAACGTGTTTGACAACGTCGCCTACGGCCTGCGGCTGCGGGGCGTATCCAAGCCCGAGATCAAGCAGCGCGTGACCGACATCCTGGCGCTGGTGGAGCTGTCCGGCATGGAGCAGCGCATGACCAACCAGCTCTCCGGCGGCCAGCAGCAGCGCGTGGCGCTGGCCCGTGCGCTGGTGGTGGAGCCGGGCGTGCTGCTGTTCGACGAGCCGCTCTCGAATCTGGACGCCAAGCTGCGCGTGCAGATGCGCACGGAGATCCGCCGCATCCAGCAGGCGCTGGGCATCACGGCCATCTACGTGACCCACGACCAGAGCGAGGCCATGTCCATCTCCGACCAGATCATACTGATGAAGAAGGGCGTCATCGCTCAAATGGGCACGCCGATGGAGATCTATTACCATCCCAACAGCGAATTTGTCGCCGATTTCATCGGCGAGTGCAACTTCCTGATGGGCTCCGCCGGCGTCTACGCGAACGGCACACAGCAGGTGCTGCTGCCCAGCGGGACCGCGACCGTGCAGACCGACCGGCAGCGGCCCCAGGGCAGCGAGTGCGAAATCGTGGTGCGCCCTGAAGCCATTCTGATCGACGACGTCGGCATGCTGCCCTGCACGGTCGAGCTCAGCTGCTTCATGGGCAGCTATCAGAATTACCACGTGCGCGTGGGCGACACGCTGGTGAAGATCACCGACAACTGCCCGGTCAACCGGAAGATCTATCAGGTCGGCGACCAGGCGTATATCTCCTTCGACGCCGCCTGCGCGCACCTGCTGTAAGGGCGCGGCGCCGAACCCCGCGAAAAGCGCACCGGGCGAACCCCGCCCGGTGCGCTTCATATTTCGGACAAAGCCCGCAAAAAACGGTCCGTTTTGCTTTCGTCGATCCTGAAACAGATCGGAAATACGAGGGATCGTAAAGCTCACGCCGTATATGCCGCGAGACCTGGTTCAAAGCTTCTATGTCGGCAAAAGCTCACGCCGTATATGCCGCGAGACCTGGTTCAAAGCTTCTATGTCGGCAAAACCGAACAGACTTATGAACGACCAGCCAACTCACCGTTTTCAGGACCTTGGTGCGCCAGAGCAATCCAAATCCGAACCTTTTACGCTCTTCTCCACGGCCTCCTTGGCGTCGTCGAAGGTGATCGTCTTCGCGCTGTCCCTGTAGTTGAAGATCAGCACCAGCTTGTCGTCGTAAACTGAAGCCAACGCGAACACAGAAATGAAGCTTGAACCTCGTTCCATTTTGTGGTAAGCTAGACGCCGAAGCAGATCATGATCGCCATGCCGATGAGACCCGTTTTCTTTTCGGTTCGATCACCGCGGAAGCCGGCCGTTTTCCACGCCGCCGCGGAGACGAAGCCGTAAATCAGCGTCGCGCCGAGCGTGGTGACATCGACGATCTAACCGATGGATGTGCGGCCCAGAAAGGGCACAAGCGCGGAGACAAGCGCGATCAGCCCGATCGCCTTACCGGGAACACCATGTCTGTTGAGCTCGCCCAGCGACGACGGCAACACGCCGTCTCTTCCGAGCGCATAAAACAGGCGGCTCAGCGCCGTGATGTTGCCGATCAGGCTCGTCAGGATCAGTGCAAGCAGCGAGGCCATAAGGATCCAGATCCCCGCGCCGCCGAGATAATATTCCGCAGCGTAAAAGGCAGGCAGCGCTTTTGTCCCGCTCAGATGGTCCAGATCACGTATATATTCCAGCCAACTGCCATACTCGGGGGGGGTAGGCCGTAACCGAGAGCAGCGTCACAAAGACATACAGCAAAGTCGCAGCCGCTACGGATACCGCCAAAACCCGAAAGAATCTGCTTTGGGGGAAGGAAAACTCCTCGGTTGAATGTGAGATGCTTTCAAAGCCGATGAACGCCCACGGCGAGATCACCGCGATCTTCACGATCTGCCCAAGGGGGGCTTTGCCCGTCACGAAGGCCGGTGACCAATTGTCTGTAAGGTGAATCGCCGCGCCGCAAAAGCACAGCACGATACCCACCACGAACAGAAGGACCATGCCGATCATCAGCCTTGCCGCGACATTTTTCGACCGCGCACAGAGAAACGCTGCGGCGAGAATGAAAGCGACGGACAGAAGCGCCTCGCCCAGATACACACCATAGCCGAAAAGTTCGTACATTCTTCCGAAGCGGAATATGTCCCCGAGAAAATAGCGTGCGAACAGCGGCAGCGAGGTCGCGTTCGCCCAGAGCATCGCCAGATAGGTCAGCATCAGAAACCATGCGGCAAGGAAGCCGTGATCGTAGCCGAAGCATTCACGGCAGAAGGAATAAACTCCGCCCGCATCGGGGTAGCAGCTCATCATATACGCGTAATTTTGGCAAACTACCAGCATGATAATCGCACCGAGCACAAGGCCGATAACACTGCCAACGGGGCCAGCCTGGGCAAGATAGGTGTTGGCTGTGACTACAAGAGAGCCCCATCCGATGCTGGTGCCCAGAGCGAAAGCCCATGCTCCTATAGGGGAGAGGTTTCGCGTCAGGCTTTTTCTTGTCTGTATGTCCATTTCAACACTTCTTTCCTGCCGAAAACATTTAACCGAGGGGCTATTACGTCCCCTTAGGAATCAGTCTGTCTAAGGTTTCCATCACTTTAGGCACGTCGTAAGGTTTGGCCAGGCGCCCGTCCATACCGGCCCCGAGAGCGATCTTCTGATCCTCCTCAAAGGCGTTGGCGGTCACGGCGATGATCGGGACATGCGCTTTCCGCGGGTCTTCCAACGCCCGGATCTGTCTTGCAGCTTTTTAAAGCTGATCGAATAATACTTGCTGCTCAGCAAGCTGAGATAATTCGGCTCTTCCTCGGCTGCTCAAATTTGCTTTCATATGGCGAGAATAAGCTTTTCCAGCGTGCCAAACAGGATCTCGGGTTCGACCGGTTTGCTCAGGTGCGCGTCCAGCCCAGCCTGCATGCTGCGCTGCACATCCTCGTCAAAGGCGTTGGCTGTAAGCGCGATGATCGGGATGCTCTTTGCGTCCTCCCGTTCCATAGCGCGGATCACTTTTGTTGCCTCCAGGCCATCCATGATCGGCATGCGCATATCCATCAGGATGGCTGAATAATATCCTGCGTCATGGGAAGCGAACAGATTCACAGCTTCCTGTCCGTTCTCCGCGTGATCCACTTTCATTTCGCGCATACCGAGTACCATCATCATGATCTCGGCATTTACCTGCACATCCTCAGCGAGAAGTATGCGGCGACCTTTCAGATCCGCCGTTTTCTTTGCAAGCGCCTCGTTCTTGCGCCGGAAAGCTTCCCGAAATTCGTCCATCACACTGCCTGCGAACAGCGGTTTCGCAACAAAGGTATCAACACCGGCCGCTCTCGCTTCATCTGCTACATCGTCCCAGTTAAAAGAAGTCAAAATGATAATCGGGGTATCATTGCCCACGATCTGTCTGATCTGGCGCGTTGTTTCCACGCCGTCCAGCTCCGGCATTTTCCAATCCACCAGGATCAGATCATATTCTTCCTGACGGCCGTGGCGAAGTCTTACCTTATCGATACCTTCCCATCCGGATTCCGCCGTTTCACAACTGATGCCGATCTGCCCAAGGATTATCTCAGCATGCTCCAGTGCGATTCTATCATCATCGATCACCAGCACGCTCATGTCGTGCGGATTCAGATCACCATCCGCCGCTAATGTATCTTTCCGGCCTGATTCCTCCAGAGTAACGGTGACAGTAAAAGTAGTTCCCGCACCTTTTTCGCTCTCTACTTCTATGGTGCCATTCATGAGTTCTACGATACTCTTTGTAATCGGCATGCCGAGGCCGGTACTGCCGTATTTGCTGGTGGAAGAGGAATCCTCCTGGCTGAAGGCCTCAAAGATATGCGGGATGTATTCTTTGCTCATACCAATGCCGGTATCTTTGAACGTGAGATGGAGCGTCGCCATATCATCGAAACGATGCCCCTCTTCGATGAGAAACGTCACCTTTCCGCCTTCCGGCGTAAACTTCACGGCATTGCCCAGAATATTCAGCATCACCTGTTTCAGCTTCATGGCGTCGCCGATATAGTAATCATCGATCTTCCCGATGATCCTGCATTCGTAGTGAATGCCCTTGTCCCGGCACTGACCGCCGATCATGTTGTTGACCTGCTCCAGATTTTTTGAGAAAGAGAATTCTTCTTTCTTGATGACCATGCGTCCGGACTCTATCCGCGACATATCCAGAATGTCATTGATGATCCCCAGCAGATGGCGGGCGGAAGCACCGATCTTCTCCAGATATTCCTTCACCTTGTCCGATGCGGTAGGATCATTCATTGCGATATTGTTCAGACTGATGATCGCGTTCATGGGCGTACGTATCTCATGGCTCATGTTAGAGAGAAAAGCAGTCTTGGCCCGATTGGCCTGCTCGGCAGTATCCAGAGCGTCCCTGAGCGCCTGTTGCTGCGTCAGAGATTTTCGCATATCTTCATCAATATCGGAGAAGCCCACGCCAATAGCGTGAACGATATGATCATCCCGGTCCTCCGGATGACGAACACCCGCCATTCTCAGCATGGCATAGGATTCCTTCCCATCGTTCAGTTCAAGAAAGCGGTACGCAATGATCTGCTGTGTTGCAAGCGCTGCGCGGATGTTTTCCGGCTGAATGAAAGCAAGATAGTCTTCTCTGTAAGGCTCCGCCACATGATTGTAGGCAAAAGCAGTGAAATCCCTCAGGAAGGGGAATGATGCGCCAAGTGCGGGTGCTTCGCTGAATCTGGGATCATCGCGGTAGCAGATTGCTTCGTCTTTGTCCAGATCCACATAGTAAACGCTTCTGTAGTCGGATGCCATCGCGGTGATCATCTGATCCTGCTGTTTCTGAAGAGCCTGCTGCTCCAGAAGCAGTTCTTTCTCCTTCAGCCTGGTCCTGTTCCGGCGGCTGTCCCGGACAAGCAGAAAAATAATCAGGGCTATGACGGCAAGGATCGCGCTGGCAAACAGCGTCATATGATCCCGAAGCATATCGACAAAGCCATATGTATACAGGCCGGAGGTGTATCGATAGGAGATATTCTGCGCGTAGTCGCTGCCCAGGATGGTAATGCCCCGATTGAGGAGCTTGAGTAATCCTTCATTCCCGATTTCAACGCCGAAGCAGCGATCATCACTTCTTGCAGCCTGCTGCATGGAAAGGCCTTCATACTTGCTGTTGCGGAGAATGTCGTTTGCTCTGAGGCCGTTCAGGGTCGTTACGCCGACTTCCCCGGAAAGTACGGCCTCAAGGCAGTCTTCAATCGACGGATAAAGCGTGATCTCCGCATCGGGATAATTTGTCCGCACATAGTAGTACTGCATGCGATTATTTTCATTGACCGCGAATGTCTGTAATTTTTCCTCGCTGAATTCCCCATGATAGACCAACTCTGATGAAGCGGAAGCAACTGCATGGGACTGATTGATCCCGTTCACTTCCGAGTAATACAAACCACCGCCAACGGGAAACGCGGTATCAATTTCGCCTGCGTTCATGGCTGCGATCATATCATCGTATTTTTCGTAGCCGGTATAAGTAACATTCAGATCACCAATGCCAAGCCCCTCCAGGAGATCAGGGATATAATCCTTGATCAGGCCGATGACCTGTCCCTGCTTATCGGTGTCACTGTAGGGCAGATAATTTTCCAGATATCCTATGTGAAGCGTGTCATGTGAGGAGATCCATTCAAGTTCCGCTTCAGAAAATGCCCGCGCAGTAATACTGGCCGGGTAATACTTGGCGCTGAGGGAATAGAGGAAATTCGGCTCCTCCTCAGCCAGACGAGACTGCGCCTCGTTTAGTGACGAGAGAAGATCCGGCCTTTGGATACTGACGCAAAGGTAATAATCGGTCGACCCGAAAACCAGCAGCGGCACCGCGTGATCCCGTCCGTATGCACCATCGCTTTCTGCCACAAGAATATCTACCTCGTGGCTGTCAAAAGCGCCAAACAGTCCGGTATAATCCGGAAAGACGGAAACTTCCGCCTGAATGGCATGCTCTTGAAGAAATGTGTTCAGTGTACTTATCATGGCGCTGTCAAGAACACCGATTTTCCTTCCATTCAGGGTATCTGTATCCTGTGTGATATCCGTGTCCGTATCATGCCGCACCAGATAATAGGACTCACCGCCCATGGCGGCATCTGGGTAACCAATCAACCCTTCCCGGTCGTCCCTGTAGGCCAGACCGGCCAGCAGATCGATCTTGCCATCAAGGAGCATCTGGTACAGCTCGGAAAAACCGCCGTAAACATACTCATATTTCCAGCCGGTATACTCTGAGATCTTCCTGTAATACTCGTAGGCGTACCCGGTTTTGACCAAACCGTCCCCCGCACCTTCCTGAAAAACTTCGTTTTCGTAATATCCGACCCGGATAACCTCCGGATCGTTCTCGACCGCGAAAGCCTGAATGGGGATCAACATCACGGCAAGAAGCAAAACGCAGCCAACCGCGAGGATCCTGCGCAGAGACAGCATTCTTCTGGGCATTTGCAAAATATCCATTTGTATTTATCCCTCCCGCTTCACATACGACAGCTCGATGTCATAACCAAGAGCTTCCATCGTGGCAACAAAGGTCTTGTTGATGATCTTTTCCGGTGTTTTGATCAGCCGACTGACGTAGGAGCGCGTGGTCGAAAGCTCTTCGGCGAGCTTTGCCTGCGTCTTGCTCTCCTCAATGCATTTGACCTTTACGTCGATTTCAATATTATTTATCAGCACAAGTCCGCCTCGTTTTCTGCCTGCAAATGTTTCCTTATACGTGAAACTAATTATACTATATAAAAACGCTGATTTCAACTGAAATTGTATGTTCATCGCTTGATTGTTTGCGGTAAACTGAGAGTGTAGCAAAAGGGCGCGAAAAAGAGAGCAGGGCTCAGGGAAAGGGAAAGAGCCATTGCCAACACCGAGAAAAACCGTTACCCTTTAGTTTGATCAGAACTGAGGAGGTAACAGAAAGGTGTTGAATATGGCTCAGATCCATTATATCAAAGGGCGTTTTCAGATCGTGAGATACATTCGCGACAAACTGTGTTTCCCGAATGCGGGCACATTCCAGGGGATAGACTGCCGATCTGGCAAAGATGCGACTGATGCAAAAGAACAGCAGCATGGCACATCCCCAAACAACAACAAACAGTATGGAAGAAATGGAAGACCCGACGATTCAGATTTGTTTGCACTGTAAGGAACATGAAATGCGGAAAGCTCACAGCGAAACTCAGGGACGCGGTACCGGTTTGCTTCATCGAGGAAGGTAAGGAGATCAAGCGGGTCAAGAACATCGAAATCCCGGACGCCATCAAGGAGCTGGAGTACAAGGAATTCAAATTCGACGTACCGATGAGCGGAGCCATCACCTTTAAGATTCACTTCGAGCCGGGCACCCTTCCGGAAACCTGGCCGGAACCCCGCCAGCGCAAGACGCGCGCGAAGAAGGACGAATCGCAGCCCCGGCTGGCGACGGCGCCGCACATGGCGCTCGGGAAATAGCCCAGGAGGCCGCTGAAGCGCAGCCGGAGGAATCCCGCAGGGCGAGGCG
>CACWVN010000064.1 GCA_902764285.1 uncultured Eubacteriales bacterium | reverse complement strand
TGGCTACAGCCGAACCGTGACGCGGCGCTCCGCCAGCCACCGGTTCACCTGCCACAGATATCCCAGCAGCTGCGGCCCCGCCATCAGCTGACCGAACCACGGGGTATCCACCGGGTTCAGATCCGATTCCGCGATCTGCCTTACGCGTTCGCGATCCACCAGTTGAAACAAAGGCGCGTCCTTATCCGAAACCAGCGCCAGCGCCATGCGCCGCACGATCTGCGCGTACTGCGGGCTGCACGTCTTCGGATAGGGGCTTTTTTTGCGCTTCAGCAGCTTTTCGGGCAGCAGGTCGCGCACGGCGGCGCGAAACAGGCCCTTTTCCTGGCCGCCCATGAATTTCATCCCCGCGGGCACATTATAGACGTACTGGACCAGCCGGTCGTCGCACAGCGGCGTCAGCACGCGCAGGCCTGCGCCCTGACACATGCGCACGGCGCGCTCCTGGAGGTTCGACATGAAGAATTCAAAGCACAGCTTTTGCAGGATCATCAGCCGCCGTTCCGCCGGTGAAAACCCTGCGCCGGGATCGGCCGCCGCACGGCGGGTTTCGAACACGTCCCGGACGTACTGCTCCAGCTTCAGTTTCCCGCGTATCTCCGGCAGCAGCAGGCTCTCCCGCAGCGCCAGCGATCCGGACCACGGGAATCCCGTCGGCGCCGCGTCGCCGGCAAACCAGGGATATCCGGCGAAGACCTCGTCCCCGCACTCGCCGGATACGGCGTCCCGGCCGTATCGAACCAGCTGTTCCGCAAACAGCATGAGCGAACTGTCGATATCGGCCATGCCCGGAAAACCGCGCAGCGATACGGCGCGGCCCAGTCCCCTCGCCAGGCTCGCCTGGTCGATCGTCACGGTCCTGTGCTGCGTGCCCAGCGCTCTGACGGCCATCTCCACATAGGGCGCGTCCATTTCAGGGCGGAAGGCGTTCGCCCTGAAATCGCGGTTGTTGTCCTGGTAATCCACGGAAAAGGAGAGAACCGAACCGTTCACCCGGGCGAGCAGCGCCGTCAGCGCCGTGGAATCCAGTCCGCCGGAGAGCATCACCAGAGGCCGGAGGGCGGAAACCTCGGATACGGCCTGTTCCAAAAGCCCGCGGGTATGCTCGACGGTCGCCGCCGCGTCCTCTTCGTGCTCCGCCGGGGATATGGAGAAATACCTGTCGATCCGGCGCTTGCCCTGCCGGATGACGAGCGCGCATCCCGGCTCGACCGATTGAACGTCCCTGAATCCGGTCCTTCCCGGCGTCCTCGCGGGGCCGAGGCCGAATATTTCCCTGAGCCCGTCGGCATCCGCGACGGGTTCGGCGCTGTCGGATTTCAGGAGGAAATCCGGGTGGCCTGCGAAAGCCGCGCTGTCTTCCCGAAGCGCGTAAAAGAGCGGTATTTCCCCCATCCGGTCCCTGGACAGGACCATCACGTCCTCTCCGGCGTCCATCACGCAGGTGGCCGCCGGGCCTTCGATATGGCTCGGGTAGGCTTCGCCCCATTTCAGATAGGCGCGCAGCGCCAGCATCGCCGGTTTTTCATCCTTTGCGCAGTCCAGCGCTTCCGCCAGCGCGACGCGATTTCGCAGCCTGCCTTCGAGCATCGCGATCTGCTGGCCCGCGGAGGCGATGTCATCCGCGCAGAGCATCATGCGACCCTTGGTGATGCAGGGCGCATCGCAGATTCCGCCGCAGGACCGGGAATAATTCGAATGATAGACGCCGAAGAAATCCATGCCATCCACTCCTTACCCATGCATGTTGAATCCTATGTGACGCCGGGCGACGCTATTCGCACAATTTCGGTTGTCTCTGCGCGGTGAAATATGTTATAATAGTTCACGGAATGGATATCATGCGGCGGCATCGCCGACGGGGAGGTTGCGCATACCGATGAAGCTGAAAATACTGGGAAACAACGGCCCCTTTCCCGCGCCTGGCGGCGCGTGCTCCGGCTATCTGCTGACCAGCGACAGCGGCGATACCCGGATACTGATCGACTGCGGCACGGGCGTGCTGAGCCGGCTGATGGAAACATGCGGCCCGGACGCGCTGGACGCCGTGGTGCTCAGCCACCTGCACTTCGACCACATGTCCGACATGCTGCCGATGCAGTACGCGCTGCAGTTCAACCCCCGCCCGCGCCCGCTGCCCGTTTACGCGCCGCTGACGCCCGAACCGGTGCGCGCGCTGCTGGACTGCCCGTTCTATGACCTGTGGGAACCCGGAGACGAGACCATCGGCGAAATGCGCGTCCGCTTCACGCTGGCGAGGCATCCGGTTGAGACCTACGCCATCGCGGTGGAATGCGACGGCGCCCGCTTCGTGTATACCGGCGATTCGAACCACGACGCGCTGGTGGAGCTGTTCTGCGAAGACGCGGACCTGCTGCTGGCCGACTGCGGCCTTTCAAAGGCGGATCACCGGTTCACATCGCCCCACTATTCCGCCGAGCTGTGCGGAATGCTCGCTCAGAGCGCGCACGCGAAGAGGCTGCTCCTGACGCACCTGAACCCGAAATACGATCCCGCCGACCTGCTGGCGGAAGCCCGCGAGGCCTTTCCCGACGCCGAATTGGCCGAGATGGGCCGGGAATACGATATCTGACGTCCGATGAAACGCTGTGCCGGCTTTTTCCGCAGGCAGGTTAAGGCGCGGCCGCTGGCCTGCTTTTCGGTCGCCTTTCTCGCGGGACTGATCATCGCGCTGAAATGGCGCTTCAGTACGCCGGCCTGTGCGGCGGTCTGCGCGGGCTTCCTGGCGGCGACCATCGCTCTTCGGATCGGCAGGCGCAGGGTCTTCGCGTGGGCGATGCTGGGTTTTGCGCTGTTCGCGGGGATGACCCGCCAATCGCTGGCGCGCGACGCCGTTCCGGACGTGGAGACGCGGTATTCCGTTTCCATGACCGGTCGCATCGTGTCCGAACCATATACAAACCTGGATACCGGCCGCGTGATCTCCGTTTTCAGGCTGGAGAGCATCGACGGAGCGGAAAGCCGGATGCGCGTGCGGCTCTACCTGCGCGGCGACCCGGAGATGCTGTCGCGGATCGACTACGGACAGAGGCTGTCGTTTACCGGTCACCTCTGGGCGTGCGATCCCGTCACCAACCCATGGCAGTTTGATTTCGGGCAGTTCCTCCGCCGGGACGGCATGGCCGCCTACGCGACGGCGAAGATCGAGGAAGTGACCGTGGAACCCGCCGCGGCAGACGCGAAGAGCGCCGTCGTCCGCCTGCGCAGAAGCATCGCGGACAGGATCGACGCGCTCTTTCCCGACGGGGCCGGAATGGTGCGCGCCCTGATTCTTGGCGACCGAAGCCTGTTGAGCGAAGAGACGCGCGAAGCCTTGAACCGCACGGGCACGGCGCACCTGATCAGCATATCCGGCCTGCACGTCACGCTGCTGGCCGCGCTGCTTTCGACGCTGCTGGGGCTTGCGATGCCACGCCGACGCGCAAACGCATTGACGCTGCTCTTCCTGATTCCCTACGGCGTCCTCATCGGCTTCGGCGCGCCGTTTTTCCGGGCGCTGGTCATGTTCGCGGTATTCAGCTTCGCGCCGATTGCGGGGCTGCCCTCCGATTCGGTCACCCGGCTGAGCGCCGCGATGCTGGTCTACCTGTCAATACGTCCTATGGACGTAAACGACGCAGGCTTCGTGCTGTCGTATTCGGCCTCGGCCGGCTTGCTGCTGCTGATGCCGCCGCTGTCCGACCTGACGGGACTTCGGAAGCTGAAGGCGCGCAAGCCGCCCGCCAAGCGCGGCAAGCGGATGATCCGCGCCGCCGCGCTCTATCTGCCCGCGCTGTTCTGCGCGTCGCTGGCGGCGCAATTGGCCACACTGCCCGCGGTGATCGCGTATTTCGGCGTCCAGCCGATCCTGTCGCTGCCGTTTAATCTGGTCTGCGTGCCGCTGTGCATGCTGGGTTATCTCGGCGCGTTGGCCGCCCTGGCGCTGTCGATTGTTTCCATGCCGCTCGCCGCGGTGTTTGCCCGGGCGCCGGAAGCGGTGTTTCGGCTGCTTTTCACCATCACCCGCTGGAGCGCGCGGTTGCCGCAGACGGGCGTGAGGATCGGCCGGTATCCCGTTCCGCTGGTGCTGGCGCACGCGGCGATCATCGTCGCCGCGTCGGAGCTGAGCCGGATCCGCCTGCGCTGGCGGCGCATCATTCCCTTCGCGCTCATCATCGTCGCCGGCGCTTCATCGCTGTGGTCGCTGGCCCGCGCATGGCCGTTCAGCATCGTGTTCCTCGACGCGGGCCAGGCGGATTGCGCCGTCGTCCGTAGCCGCGGGCATACGTATCTGATGGATGCCGGCGATACCTATACGCCGGCGGCGGATTATCTGAGCGCTACGTGCCTGCACCTGGACGGCATCGTGCTCTCTCACCCGCACCAGGATCACGCCGGCGGGTTGAAGGATGTGCTGACGGCATTTCGCCCGGACGTGATCTACGTGCCGGCGGGCTGGTTCCGCGCGGAAGAGGTTTCCGATGCCGTCACCGAGGGCTTCGAGCTGGCTTCGGCGTTGGACGTGCCGATCGTCGAATTATCCGCGGGCGACGTCGTATCGCTGTCGGATGCCGCGCGCATGACCGTATACGCGCCCGACGGGTCGTTTGAGCCGAACGGCGCAAACGACATGTCCATCATGGCGCTGGTGGAGTGTGACGGCAGCGCCGCGCTGTTCACCGGCGACCTGAGCCAGCAGGGCGAACCGGCGGTCATCCCCGACGCCGATATCCTGAAGGTCGCCCACCACGGCTCCGACAAGGCCACCAGCCAGCGGTTTATCGAGGCCTGTACGCCGGAAATCGCCGTAATCAGCGTGGGCGAAAACAACTTCGGCCATCCCAGCGAAGACACGCTGAAGCGCCTTTCGGACGCGGGCGCGCGGATCTATGAAACGCGGCGCTGCGGCGCGATCACCCTGACGCGGCGCGGCGGGAGCTGGAACGTCGATACCTATTTGGAGGCAGCCGATGAATTGGAATGAGTTTTACAGCCAGGTCAAAAGCGGCGCCCTCGCGCCGGTGTACCTGTTCGACGGCCCCGAGGAATACGTGAAGCGGGAAGCCCTGGACGCGCTGCGAAACCGCATACTGCCCGCCGGTCTGGAGGCGCTGAACGACGCAGTGCTGGAAAACGCGACCGCACAGCAGATCACCGACGCCGCCGAGACGCTGCCGGTCATGTGCAACAGGCGCATGGTGACGGTGCGCGACTGGGCGCCGCTTCTGTCCGCGAAATCGAAGAACGAGGAAGCCGAGACGGAATGGATGCAGCGGTGGCTGGAAAACCCGCCGGAGAGCTGCGTGCTGGTCTTCTACATGCGTTCGGAGATGGACGGGCGCAAGAAGATGAGCGCCCTTTTGAAGAAAAAGGCCGTTAACGTCCGGTTTGAACTGCTGTCCGATCCCGAACTGAAGCGCTGGAGCGCGGGCAGGCTGAAGCCGCGGGGCAAGACCATCGCCGCGCCGGCCCTGAACCTGATGGTCTATATGATCGGGCGCGAATTGACGCGGCTGGGCAGCGAATTGGACAAGCTGGCGGATTATCTGGGCGACGAGCGGTCAGAGATCACCGAGGACGACGTGCGCGAAATCGTATCGCCGTCGCTGGAATACAGCATATTCAGGCTGATGGACTACCTGCTGGCGGGAGATGTTCAAAAGGCGGAGGAGATGACCCGGAGCCTTCTGCAGAGCGGGCAGACCTACCTGGGCCTGCTGGCCACGCTGACCAGGCAGGTCCGCCAGCTGACGCACATCAAATGCGCGCTGGACGCCGGCAAGCCGCTCGCGGAGGTCCAGCAGACGCTGAACATCAAGCCCTACGGCGCGAAGCAATCCGCGCTTCAATGCCGCCGCCTCTCCGCGGACTGGCTGACGGATCTGTTCGACCGCTGCGTGGAAGCGGATTTCGCCGTCAAGAGCGGCAGGCTGCGCGATCAGGACGCGCTGAATTCTATCATGTCGCACATCGCCCTTGCGGCCGGACGGAACCCATGATATAATGTTTGCGTCAAAGGAACAGGCGCGATGCTGAAATTGTGTTTCAGAGGTGATTGGCATGAAGAAAACACTTTGCGTCATACTGGTTCTGCTGCTGATCGGCTCGACCGCGTTTGCCGTTCCCCAGCTGTCGGGCAGCCTGTTTGACAGCGCCAAGCAAGCGGTGCGCTACCTGTCCTCCGGCGAATACGAGCGCCTGGTGACGCTGCTCCCCTTCTCCGATGTCGCGCCCAGCGCCGCCGAGTGGGAGCGGTTCGCGCGGCTTTTTGCGAACCTGTCCGACGTGCAGGCCGACTACGCCGTCGCTTTCTGGACGGGATCGGCCTGGGTGCTGGCCGTGCCGGTTCAGGTGCCGGACAGCGCGAGCGTGGAAACGCTGGCGCTGAGCAGCGAAGACGGTTCATCGTTCATCGGCTATGGCTACACCACCTGGGGGCGCGTGGAAAACGAATACAGCAGCAGCGATTACGTGATCTGGAACAGTGAATACGTGGCCGGCGCGCCGACGATCGTCGCCGACTGAGGTCACAAAAAAAGAGCGGATGCCGATGCATCCGCTCTTTTTTTGTGTCGCCGAAATGTCAATCGTCCTCTTCCTCGTCCTCGGGGAGCTCGGCATCGTGATAGACGTTCTCGGTATCGTCGTAGTCCTCCAGCCAGTCCAGCAGCTTCGTGACCTTCTGGACGCTCTCCTCGTCGGGCAGCGCCACCGTGGTGGTGGGCAGCATGGCGCGTTCGGCGGACAGGAAGGTGCAGCCGGCGTTTTCCAGGTTGTCGCGCACGGCGGAGAAATCGTTGGGATCGGTGTAGATCACGGCGGTTTCCTCGCCGTACTCCACATCGTCGGCGCCCGCGTCGAGGGCCAGCATGGTCAGCTCGTCCTCATCCATGCCCTTGGAGTTGTCCAGCACGATGACGCCCTTGCGCTCGAACTTCCAGCCCACGCAGCCGGAGGCGCCCAGGGAACCGCCGCACTTATCGAAGATGTGGCGCACTTCGCTGGCGGTGCGGTTCAGGTTATCGGTCACGACCTCTACGATCACGGCCACGCCGCAGGGCGCGTAGCCCTCATAGGTGACCTCCTTGTAGTTGGCGGACTCGCCTTCGCCGGCAGCCTTCTTTATGGAGCGCTGGATGTTGTCGTTGGGCATGTTCGCGGCCTTCGCCTTGGCGATCACGTCCTTCAATTTGCTGTTCAGCGCGGGGTCGGCGCTGCCGCCGGTCTTCACGGCGATCACGATTTCGCGGCCGATCTTGGTGAATATCTTGCCCTTCGCGGCGTCCGTCTTTGCTTTTTTATTCTTGATGGTAGACCATTTGTTATGTCCCGACATGGACAATCCCTCCCAGTACACTTATGGATATATCATAACACAAACAGGATAGACGCGTCAAGAAAAAACTACTATACTCATAGCATCAATCGCCGGGAGGATACGATCATGCCGGTCATAACCGCCATCACAGAGCGCCGCGGAATCGTGGAAATCGCCGTAGACGGCAGCGTCGCCGCGCGCGTGCGCAAGGCGCATTACGACAAACGCCCGCTCACGGAGGGCGATGAAATCGACCTGGACGCCTTTATCGAAGAGATCGCCGCGATCCAGTATGCCGACGGTTATGAAGCCGCGCTGTCGGCGCTGGATTACTGCAACCGGTCCCGCAAGGAAGTGGCCGCGGCACTGCGCCGCAGGGGCTATGTGCAGCCCTGCGTCGACGCGGTGATCGACCGCCTGACGGAAAACCGGATACTGGACGACCGGCGCTATGCCGAGCGGCTGGCCGAATTGCAGTCGAAAAAGCCCGTGGGCGTCTACGCGTTCAAGCGCAAGCTGCGCGCCAAGGGCATTTCCGAGGAGGACGCCGGAGAAGCCCTGTCCGCCTTCGACGACGGCCAGCAGCAGGCCGCCGCGCTGGAGGCCGCCGGAAGGCTGTACAAAAAATACGCCGATCTGTCCCGGCGCGAAGGCCGCGCGAAGCTGTCGCAGGCGCTGGCCCGGCGCGGCTTCGGCTGGGACGCCATCGAAAGCGCGATCGACCAATTGTTTGAATAGATAAAAGGACGGCCGAAAGGCCGTCCTTTTTTATATTCTGGGCTGGGGCTTGCCGCAGCTCATCCGCCCTTCCGGGCAGGGGCCAAAGCGGCAACTGGGGCCGTACATCCGGAAGATCTCCGGCGTGTTCTCCGCCAGCAGATCCAGCATCTTCCCCGCCACCCCTCGGATCTCCCACTGGGCGCGGCTGCAGGTGCGCAGCTTCATGAAGTGCATCAGTTCCCGGGCGTTCATGCCCAGCAGGATGTCCAGCTGGTGGCCGCTCAGGGCGAAATAGCTGACGTCCTCGGGCTTTATTCCCCGCGCGATTGCGCACTCCGCCAGCTTCGCCTGATCGGCGAACGCCGCGCGATAGACGGCCTCCGCTTCTGGCACGGCGCGAACCGTCTCAGGCAGCACGTAGTTTCCCCCGGCCAGCGCCGTCATCACCGCGGGGATCACCTGGGTCTGGATCCTGTGACGCGCGAAGTGCGTCAGGCACGCCAGCGAGATGTTCTTTATCCGGAAAGCGTAGTTCAGCAGCTCCAGTTCCCGCGGCCGCGCGTCCAGGATCAGCGCGCGGATATCCCCTTCGGCGATCCTGCCGGAGAAGCCGAGCGCGCCGTTCAGCAGCGCCATCGGCGCGTCGGGCGCGCTCAACAGCTCCGCGCCGCCCTCGCGCACTTCGCCGGCTTTGATCCCGCCGGGCAGCGGCGCCACGGCACAGCCGGCAAAGCGGCCCTTTTCGGCGTCGATGACGCCGGGATAGAGTTCGTCAAACTGCGCCTTCAGCTGCGCGCCCAGCGCCCGGATCTCCCCGTAATCCCGTCCGCGCCCGTGCAGCATGGCGCAGACCAGCGCGATCAGCTCGCGGGCGTTCACGGTCATGAAGAAATTGCTGCGCAGGCAGTACGGCAGCAGGAACCGGGCGTCTTCCTTGGGCACGCCCAGCGCCATCAGCTTCTCATAATCCGCGAAGCGCGCCTGCATCGCGGCGTCGTACAGGGACGCCTGTTCTTCGCTTAACCCGTCGGGAACCACGTAGCCCGCGCCGGAGAAATCCACGTAGCGGCGGGATTTCACCGTAAACGAAGCCAGCCGCGCCTCGATGACGAACTGTTCGACCAGCACGGAGACGTCGTTGAAGGCGATGGAAAAAGTCTGGTGTTCGATCACCGACTTGTGCCCGGACGACAGCACCTTGTTCATCAGCTTCAGGTCGCGCTCGTCGCCCAGGCTCTTTTCGAAGATCTCCATCGCCGTTCCCGGCTGGGTGGAAATGCGCGCGGAAGACGCGGCCACGCGCAGCGCGTCATGGTTCTTTACAATGATAATCGCCTTGCTGTTGATCATGGGGCATCCCTCTCCGTCGATGTACTGGGTGTATTGTATCACATCGGCAACGGAAACACAAGGAAAAGCGAAGCCAAAAGGCTTCGCTTTTCCTCATAATCCGGTTTCAGCGCACGCTCTCGGAATCGCCCAGGGAATCTCTCGCGGAGACGACGACCTTCTTGTCGTATCCGGCGAAGGCGAAATCCACCAGGTTCTTTTCGGGTTTGGGCGTCACCAGGCTGACCACCGGCACGATGACCAGTCCGGCCAGCATGGCAAACGCGCCGCAGTTGATCGGAGACTGGAGCCACGCTGGGAAGATGGACTTTGCGAACATGTTCAGCACCATGATGCCCACGCCGAAGATCATGCTGCACCAGGCCGCGGCGGCGGTGGACTTCTTCATGTACAAGCCGTACAGGAAGGGCGCCAGGAACGCGCCGGCCAGCGCGCCCCAGGAGATGCCCATCAGCTGCGCGATGAAGTTCACCGTCGTGCTGTACTGGATGATGGCGATGACGACGGAGATCAGGATGAACACGACGATCAGCAGCCGCATGGTGAAAACCTGTTTCTTCTCGTCCATATCCTTGATGATGTTGCCCTTCAGGAAATCCAGCGTCAGCGTGGAGCTGGAAGCCAGCACCAGCGAGGACAGCGTGGACATGGAAGCGGAGAGCACGAGGATCACCACCACGCCGATCAGCAGCGGAGAGAGCGTCTCCAGCATCTTGGGCACGATGGCGTCATAGCCGCCCACCGGCACGCCGTTGGCGCCGATTTCCATCTGGCTGGTGAACAGGCGCCCGAAGCCGCCCAGGAAATAGCAGCCGCCGGCGACGACCACTGCGAAGAACGTGGAGATGATCGTGCCCTTGGCGATGGCGTTTTCAGACTTGATGGCATAAAATTTCTGCACCATCTGCGGCAGGCCCCAGGTGCCCAGCGACGTGAGGATCACCACGGCCAGCAGGTCGAAGGGCTTCGGCCCGAAGAACGACGCGAACACGCCGGGCACGTCGGAGACCGCGGGATCCTCCACCCGCGCCATGTCGCCGATGGCCTTCACGAAGCCGCCGTTGGTCTTCAGCACCGCAGCGATGACCGCAACGATGCCCACCAGCATGATCATGCCCTGGATGAAATCGTTGATGGCCGTGGCCATGTAGCCGCCCGCGATCACGTAGACGCCCGTCAGCACCGCCATGATGATGATGCATACGGTGTAATCGATGTTGAAGGCCATGCCGAAGAGCCGGGACAGGCCGTTATACAGCGAGGCCGTATAGGGAATCAGGAAGATGAAGATGACAGCGGAGGCGCCGATCTTCAGCGCGGGGCTGCCGTAGCGCTTGCCGAAGTACTCCGGCATGGTGGCGCTGTTGAGCTGCTGGGTCATGATGCGGGTGCGCCGGCCGAGGATCACCCACGCCATCAGCGAACCGATGAAGGCGTTGCCCAGGCCGATCCAGGTGGAGGCGATGCCAAATTTCCAGCCGAACTGGCCGGCATAGCCCACGAAGATGACCGCCGAGAAATAGGACGTGCCGTAGGCGAACGCCGTCAGCCACGGGCCGACGGAACGGCCGCCCAGCACGAAGCCGTCGACGTTTGAAGCGTGCTTTCTGCTGTAAAAGCCGACGCCGACCATAATCGCGAAGAACACGACCAGCATGAGGACCTTGACGAACATGGATTGTCTCCCCCTTCATAATGCGGCGGTCTGACCGCCGGCAGCTCCGCGGAGCGCATAAAACCGCCCTCCGCTCGTTCGCAGAGGGCGGATAAACCGCGGTACCACCTCTATTCGGCGTCCCTTCACAGGAAACGCCCTTGTCGGGTACGGCCTTTCGGCATACCCTATCGCCATAACGGGCGAAACCCGTCGCAGCCTACCGGGCGAAACGCCTTTGGGTGCGCAGCTCTCGGGAGGTAATTCAGCTGAAAATGGTCCGCTGCCTCGCACCGTCCGGCAGTTCTCTGAGAACCGAACAATCCAGCCTACTCGTTCCCGGTCGTCGCCTTTATTGGTTCGTAGTTTAACACTTTATCAGGGTTGTGTCAAGCGCTTCATGTTAAAAATGCGTATGTTTGATGGTTTCACCCGGCGCCCCTAAAAACGCCGTTTTCCGCGGCGTTACGACAGCTTCACCGCGTATTGCACCAGCATGATGCCGATCAGGTGCGCCGGATAGAACAGGTAGAACACCCACTTGTTGATCTTCAGGTTGGAATGGGTCGGAATGCAGATCAGCGGCAGGGCCAGCAGCGCGAACATCTGTATGCCGAACTGAAGCCCGAAAAAGTGATATCCGGAGCCCTGCAGCCCCCACCAGGCCATGAAGGCGAACACCGCCGGCATGGCGAGCCACCAGTGCCGGATGAAGAGATAAAACAGCACGATCAGCGCGACGCCCTTCCAGCCGTAGTTGATGCTGTTTTGGATCTTCCACGTGAGCAGCGCGAGCGCCAGCACGCAGATCAGCTGTCTTTCGCGAATGGCCCAGATCATCAGAAGGCCCACTGTCAGCGTCAGCATGATGCTGGGCGATTGCCAGCTCTCCACGTAAAAGCTGACGGCCGCGCCGACGGGATTCTCCCTGAATGAAACGGCGAACATGCGCGGCGTGGTATGGGCCAGCGCCATGGCATAGAACGGCTGGGAGACGAGCCCTGTCAGCAGCAGGCGGCTCAGGTATTTCAGGCGATTCCGGGAATAGACGCACCCCGCGGCGATGCAATAGGCATAGATGGGAAACGCCAGCCGGCCGATGACGCGCATGATCGGATACTGGGAAAAGAACATCTTGCCGGTATGATCGGCCAGCATGGTGATCATGGCCAGGAGCTTCAAAAGCTGCGTATCGCGGTTCAGGCCGACTTCCTTCGGCGCGAACGGCCACGCCGCGCCGGATGCTTTGCTGGATGCCATTGGTTCCCTCCGATACGGCACATTCGTGCCCAGAATAATGACATGGCGAAAAGCCAGTTTTGCCCTTATCAGCGCCGATCACAAAGCAACCGCGAAGGCCGTTAATGCCCTAGCGGTCGTTTTGCGGGTTTGGCCTGCGGCGGACTCGCAACGCCCCGCCTAATGATCACCACGTCGTCAAACGCCCATAATCATCTTGAGGATCATTATAATGCACAGGTGCGCCGGATAGAACCAATAAAACACCCATTTATTGATCCGAATCCCGGAATGGGTCCTGGCACACACCAGCGCAAGCAGGGCGAGTACGAACAGCGGGAATGCCCACCATGGATAGTATTCAGCCAGTGTCGAATCGTAACCCCACACATAGAGATACGCGAGCATCACCGGAAAGCAGAGCCACCAACGGCTCAGCGTCAAGTAAAACAATACGATGAGCAGCACGCCGTGCCAGCCGTAAGCGACATGCCCTTCCAAACGCCATGCAATAATCGCCAGCGCAACGACAAATACCGCTTTCTTTTCGCGTATGGCCCAGATCAGCAGCACGCCGAGCGCCAGCAGCAGCATGATGTTGCCGATATCCCAGCTTTGCAGATAGTAGTTCAGCGCGGATTGCAGCGGACTGCTTCGGAAGGGAATGGCGTACATATCCGCGTTATCGTGGTTCAACGCTACGATATAAAACGGCTGGGACAGCAGGCCGATGAATACGAGGCGGCCAAGGTATTTCAGGCGATCCCGGGTGTAGACGCTTCCCACCGCAACGCAGTATGCATATATGGGAAAAGCGAAGCGCCCAAGAAAAGCCATCAGATTGTTGTCCGGGAAGAAGGCGATATGGACGTGGTCGATCGTCATGGATATAATGGCGATCAGCTTCAGCAGCTGCGTGTCCCCCGGTTCGTACCCACTTCCGTCGGTCTCAGAATGCCCGATAACGCGCTGGATAATGTGCTTGTTGACACCGAAAACCTCCCAGGGATGCATCCCGTAACCAACGGCGCGCCCGACGATCCCGGCAACACCTTATCGCGTCCTTAAATGCTCCATTTCCCCCATGTCCGGCATTGTTCGCACGCGCTTCCCAACCGGCGCTGGACGGGATGATTTACATTTCGTCGTCGAAAATGGTATCCTTCTCCGGATTCTCCTTCGGCGCCAGCGGCAGCGTGACCAGGAACTCGGTGCCCTCGCCCAGCTTGGAGTGCACTTCGATTTCGCCGTTCATCGACCGGACGATATGCTTCACGATGGCCAGGCCCAGGCCCGTGCCGCCCATTTGCCTGGAGCGGCCCTTGTCCACGCGGTAAAAGCGTTCGAACAGCCTGGGCAGGTTTTCCTCGGCGATGCCGATGCCCGTATCGGATATGGTGACGTTGGCCTCCTGGTCGTTGGCGAACACCTGCACCGTCACGGAACCGCCGGGCTTATTGTACTTGATGGCGTTCTCCGTCAGGTTGATCAGCAGCTGCTCCACGCGGTCGGGATTGCCGATGATGAATACCGGTTCCCTGTTCAGGTGGCAGTTGATGGTCACTTCCTTCTCCTGCGCGTGGATCATCAGCATTTCGCAGATATCGAAGGCCTTCTTGTCCAGGCGGATGCGCTCGGTGGCCACTTCGTTGTCGCCGGATTCCAGCTTGCTGATGGAGAGGATATCGTTGATCAGGCGC